>JAGAHV010000320.1:0-3146 GCA_017626895.1 Clostridia bacterium
ATGCTGGCTGTCCAAAGAAACCGGGAACCCTCGGTTTCATCGGGTGGCCTGCCTTGAGCTACTGGATTACCACAAATCCTATGAATCTGGCGAAATTGAAACTACAATGCTCAAAAGCGCATTCTCTACACTCCGTTTTCTTCTCGAGCAGGCTGAAATCCATGGAGTCACCGTAAAACATGTCGCTATTCCCGTCCTGGGAGCAGGCGCCCAGGGAATTGATCTGCATTACACCATCCCGCCTCTTGTATCGCAATGCTTAAATGCTCTTCAGCAGATTTCATCACTAGAGCAAATCGATTTTTGGACCAAATCGCCCGCGCGGCGGGCGAAGCATCCGTATCCAGCTTGAGCGATAAAAAATAGCGGCGATTGCTTGAAAGCGACGCCGTTTTTGATTACTCTTACCTTTGCAATAAAAACACGCCTGTAGACCCACAGCCTGGCCAGCCAAGTCTACAAGCGTCACACAAGATACCTCTTGCAAGAAGATCATAACTGAAATGACTATTCTTTGCAAGGGGTATCCTGTGATTCTTCGAACGGTTCGTTCACCGGCGGGGTCTGCAGGCGTAGAAAGAACGGAGGTTTTTCCTATGCCCACAGAAACCCGTAAGAAGCTCAGGACCGTTGACATTGCTTGCTATTCGACAGTTATCCAAACCTTTTTGGAACGACTTCAGTACCGGAATCTCAAAGACAAGACACGCCAGAACTATGTTTCCTGTCTGAAAATATTTTTCGCCTGGTGTGTCGTGTTTCTTGCTTCCAAGAGCGCGGATCTGCTGGATTACGACGATTACCGTCTGTTCCTCGGCTTTCTGGATATGGAGAAGCTGGAGCCCAGGACAATCAATGTTTATATCGCAACATTAAAGCAGTTCCGCTACTATATCCAGCAGAAAAGCTGGAGCCGGTACGAAATCACTTTCCGGAAGTACGACCGGACTCTGCCCTGCGTTCCCAGCATTGAGCAAGCCTCAAAGATTCTGGCTGCATGCAATACCATGCTGGAAGCGGCGCTGGTGAAGCTTCTGTTCTCTACCGGCGTCAGGATTTCGGAAGCCTGTGCGTTGACCTTTGGTGATATCCACCGCGACAAAAAGCAGATCTATATCAGTCCCAGTAAAGGCCGCAGCGACCGGTATGTTCCGCTGGACGACTCTGCGCTCCTTGCTTTGGAAGAGTACTGCCGGGAAAGGTATAACCTTTGTCGGAAATCCGGTTTCCCGCTTCCGGATAAAAGCTGCCCTGTTTTCTGTTTCAAAGACGGAATCAAATCGGCCAATGCGAATTTCCTGCGCCGCATCTTTAAGGACGTTGTGAAGAGAGCCGGTTTGTCTTCTTTTCACTTTACGCCCCATTCCTGCCGCCATTACTTTGCCCTGCAGATCTATCTCCAGAAGAAAAACCTGATGCTGGTCAAAGAACTGCTGGGGCACCGTACGCTGAATGCCACTGAAGTGTACTTGAGGCTGGCAGCACCGACAGTCTTCCAGGACGAGGGATATACCAATCCGCTGACGCTTTGTGAGAAAGCGGGTTGAGGAGAGTGGTGTATCAATCTGCTCCTGATCCGGGGAAGTACCTGATACGTCAGATTTTCCATGACCACCGGGATGAAATTCGCACCATGCCCTCTTTATCTGAAACACAGAAGAGTGCAGCCTTGCTGATTTCCATTTGTAAAACGGAAGAATTGGGGTTTAATGCTTCCTTCTGCCCGAACTGTGGCATCCAGTTGCATTACGCGTCCTGTAATAACCGAAATTGTCCATGCTGCCAGTGGCCTTCCCAGCAGGGATGGATCGCACAACGGGAAAATGAAGTGATTCCGGAAATCCCGTATTACCATGTGATTCTGACGGTGCCGCATGATCTGAATCCTTTGATTCGGCTGAATGAGAAGCTCCTTCTGGGCAAGCTGTTTTCCTGTTCTTCCCAGGCAGTCATTGATCTGAGCAATGACAAGCATTTCCTCGGCGCCGTTCCCGGAATTGTATCAGTCCTGCATACCTGGAGGCAGGATCTTCTTCCGCATTACCATGTCCACATGATTGTGTCTGGTGGCGGCCTGAATCCGCTTGGGCAGTTTGTTTCCCAGAATGATCCGTCCAGAAACCGGAAGAAGAAACCTGAATATGAGGGTGGATTTTTCCTGCCAATGCCGGCTTTAACGAAGCTGTTCCGCGGCAAGCTGATGTCTGCCGTAAAAGGCCTCTGGAAAAAGAATCTTCTGACGTTGCCGAAAGGATATATCTATACCGATCCCAACGGTTGGGCAGCTTTCTGCGAAAAGCTGTACACGACGAAATGGGTTGGTGATATTGTCAGGACCTTTAACGGGAACGGTAACGCCATTGAGTATCTGGCCCGATACACCTTCCGAACAGCCATCTCCAACAGTCGAATCATGGATTATGACGGAGAAACCGTCACTTTCTCTGTGATGAACAGGGATACCAGAACAAAGGAGCCCGTCACCCTTCCGGCGATGGAGTTTATTCGCAGATTCCTTTCACATGTTCTTCCGAAAGGATTCACGCGTGTCAGATATTCCGGTTTCCTCTCCAACGCAAGGAAAACCCGTAAGCTCCAGAGCATTCACCGCCAGCGGCATCTCCCTGCATATATGCCGTCTCCACTGACCGGAGCCAGTAAGCGTGAGCTGTTTCTGGCTCTTTGGAACACAGACATCTCAGTCTGCAGATGCTGCGGTGCTCAGTTGATTCATCTGCCGCGGGGCCAGCCTATTCACTGACAACTGAATAATTCATTTTGCCATCCAACAGGATGGTCTGCGCGAGCCTGCCCATCTTTACAGGCTGACGCTGATCCGCCAGGATTCAATGCAACATTTCGGACCATTGCTCCTTGAAATCCGATTCTTAGCCAGATGCGAAATCCCATACTTTCCGCATATAGCATCTTCCGGCTCCCGACTTGGTCGCGTGAAAGGCGATTTGTCCAAAGTAGAAAAGCTCACCTGATGTGGTGGGCTTTTTTCGACGGTTCTGTCAGGTGAGCTTTTCTACTGATTTGTCGCCAAATCCGGAAAGCTCTGGATGCTGACGAAGAACACCATTCTGTTCAACCTGGCCTTCATTCTTCTGGACAATCTGCTCTCGGTGACCGTCGCCATCCTG
>JAGAHV010000321.1:0-2188 GCA_017626895.1 Clostridia bacterium
CTGTTTTTGTTTATCCCATCTTTTTCATTTTCTTAACAATTTTCACAATTGCCGCTTCGCGGTTCACGGATTTTCGATGTTTTCATCGTTATGGGTTCCTTTTTCCTCTGTTTCATCCGTCATTCCTATGATAGAATGAACACTGTTTCTGCCCTCAAGGCTGGACCTCAGACCCGGATGCCACCTGCCCAGGCGCAGACCTGAGAAGCTGCCGCACCGCGGCAGAGGCCGTTCCCATGGACAGAAAACAGAATACAGAGAAAGAGGGCACAGGGTAAACGCCTTTCTTTTCGAGCCCCAATGTCGGGAAGAAAAGCCGCTTTGCCCGGCTGAAAATAATGAATTCGATCCGTTCCAAGACCTCCCTGCGGCAGCTGATTGTCATGATTGCCGCCATTGCCTTCCCCGTTGCCCTTCAGAATCTGCTGACCACCACCGGCAGTATGGTGGATACCATGATGATCGCCTCTCTCGGGGAAAAGAGTGTGGGCGCCGTGGGCCTGTGCGCGCAGTTTTCCTCGCTCCTTTTCGCCAGCTACTGGGGATTTGTCGGCGGAGGAATGCTGTTCTTTGCACAGTACTGGGGTGCCCGGAATCACGACGGCATCCGCCGTTCGTATGGGCTGACGCTCTCTTTCATGATGATCCCGGGCATTCTTTTTGCGCTGTTTGCCATTCTGCGTCCGGACCTGGTCATGGCCATTTACACGGACAGTCCCGAGATCCGGGCCATCGGGATTCTCTACCTGCGGATTGTCGGCTTTGCCTATCCCCTTCAGGTCATCGCCTCTGCCATGGCGGCTCTCCTGCGCTCCATCGAGCGGGTGAAAATCCCCATGATCAGCGGGATTGTCAGCGTCATCACAAACTGTCTGTGCAATTATGTCCTGATTTTCGGCAAATTTGGCCTCCCCGCCATGGGCGTCCAGGGGGCTGCACTGGGGACCGTCATTGCCGGTCTGGTCAATGTCGCCGTGATGGCCCTCCTGATTCTCCGGCGCAAAATCCCCTATGTGCTTGAGATCCGAAGCCATTTCCGCTGGACCCTTCCCTTTATTGCCGACTATCTCAGCAAATGTTTCCCCATCATCCTCAATGAGGTGTTTATCGGCATCGGAAACATGATGATCAGCATTGTCCTGGGCCATCAGATTGACGAGGCCATCGCCGCCACTGCCGTCCTTCGCACGCTTGAGGGAATGGTCATCGGCTTCTTCGGCGGCTTTTCCAGCGCAGCCAGCGTCCTTGTCGGAAAAGAGGTCGGTGCGGGAAATCACGAGGAAGCGTATTCCCGGGGCTGGCGTCTTGTCTACCTCTGCAGCGGAATGATTGCCATGGTCGGCATTGTCCTGCTGGCCCTTCACTCACCGATTCTGCACATGATGGGGTTATCCGGAACCTCTTATCAGATTGCCACCGGGATGCTCATCATCTACTGCTGTGTGGCCCTGATCCGTATGGCAAACTGGTGCATGAATGATACCTACCGGGCAGCCGGTGACTCCGCCTTCGGCTCCATGCTGGAAATCCTGTTCATGTTCCTTCTGGTCCAGCCCACCATTCACATTGCCAATGATCTGTTCCACGCCCCCTTTCTCCTGGTGTTCCTGCTCTGTTACATCGACGAACCTGTCCGGTACATCCTGATGCAGCACCACATGTACTCAAAGAAATGGATTCAGCCGGTCTCCAAGGAAGGGCTTGCTTCCATCGCTGCTTTCAGAGAAAAATACCATGTCGGAAAACCACTGCAGGAAAGTCATGACTGGAAAAACCGTCGATGAGTGTCCATTGGCCATCCTTTCATTTCTTTAACTTCACCGGACTTCGGGCTTAAAAGGCAGACGTGCCCCTGTCTCGCCGTGACAGGCCGTCCAAACAGGCACCGGGAAAACAGGGGTGTCTCATGGCTCATTTGGAAAGGGCCCCGGCTGCGAAGACCTGTGAGAAAGACGCAGATACGGCAATCCACCGGCAAACGGTTCCTGACTCTCCGGAACCGTACAGGGAAACTCTGTTTCCGGCCGGGGATATGCCCAGTCCGCGTTCAACGGCCGCAGCCGTGAGACAGAGAGCGCATACGCTCCTCACGGAAATGCCAAAAAACACAGTCAGATATCTGACTGTGTTTTTTGGCATTTCCGTGAGGAGCGTATGCGCTCTCTGTCTCACGGCTGCGGCCGTTGAA
>JAGAHV010000034.1:0-2079 GCA_017626895.1 Clostridia bacterium
CGAAATGTACGGTTGGAACGCTTAAGTGGGGTGCACATAGGATAATGAACAGGCGCGTGTTTTCGTTTCGCGCACAGGGGGATCTGAGATGACTCGTCTCTGGCATCCTCATGAACAGAATGAGCCATTTGGGAACCGGTTTCATTCCGGGGCATCCAATGGCCGGGACGGAACCGGCACAATGTCAGAAAGGGACTCGCCCGGAGAGAGGACAGACCGTCGTGAATGGGATACGTTTTGCTTGTCAGGGAGGCTGTTTTGCGATAAAATGTAAACGGAAAGATAGAGATTAACGGAAGGGGATTGTTCTATGACGACAGCGGAAAAACTTGCTGCTGTGAGACAGAGGATGCAGGAATGTACCCTGGATATGATGATTGTTCTGACGGCAGACCCGCATCATTCGGAGTATCTGCCGGATTACTATAAAACAAGAGCGTGGCTGAGCGGCTTTACCGGCTCAGCCGGAACCCTGGTCATCACCCGGGATGAGGCGGCTCTTTTTACGGACGGACGGTACTTTATTCAGGCGGAGCGGCAGCTGGCGGGCTCGGGCATTACGCTGATGCGGATGCGCGCCCCGGGTGTCCCTACACTGGAGGAATATGTCCGTTCCAAATGTCATGAAAACATGCGCATTGGCACGGATTTTTCCCTGCTCAGCGAAAAGCAGGCACGGCTTTGGGCAGACTGGTCAGAGGCGGGGGCACAGCTGGTGGACAGCGGCGACCTTGTGGGGACCCTCTGGACAGACCGCCCGCCGCTTCCGGATCATCCGGTGGTGCGGATGGCCGATGAGATCGCCGGAGAGACGACACATGCCAAGATAGAGCGCATTCGCGGGGAGATGAATAAAGCCGGTGCCAGGGTGCATGTCCTGTCCATGCTGGATGAGATTGCCTGGACGCTGAATGTTCGGGGGGAGGATGTGGCCAATACGCCGGTGGTGATCAGCTACCTGGCGATCCTGCCCGAAACGGCACTGTGGTTCGTGGATGAGCGGAAGGTTCCCGCAGCGGTGCGTGAATCGCTCAGCCGTGAGGGGGTCGAGGTACGGCCGTATGCATCTGTATTTGAAACCGTACGGGGCCTGGCGGGAACTTTTCTGCTGGATCCGGAGACGACCACGGCCCAGATGTACAAAGCGGTGGAAAATGCCGGGGTGATCGAGGGAAAAGATCCGGTGATCGGCATGAAATGCATCAAGAATGCACGGGAAATCGAAGGACTGCGTCACTGCCATGAACAGGATGGGGCGGCGGTGACAAGGTTTATGTACTGGCTGAAAACCAGGGCAGATATCGATCAGCTGACGGAGATGGAGGCCAGTGAGAAACTGGCTGAATTCCGGGAAATGCAGCCCGGGTATACCATGCCGAGCTTTGATACCATCTGCGCCTACGGACCGAATGCCGCCATGATGCATTACAAGGCGACGGAGGAAAGCAATGCGCCCCTGAAGCGGTCCGGCTTCCTGCTGATTGATTCGGGCGGGCAGTATGAGGACGGGACGACGGACATTACCAGAACATTTGCCCTGGGCGAGCTCAGTGACCGGCAGCGCCTGCACTTTACTGCGGTGCTCCGTTCGGTGATCCGCCTGTGCTCGGCGGTTTTCCTGCAGGGCATGCAGGGCAAGAGCCTGGACATCCTGGCCCGCGGTCCGGTCTGGGATCTGGGCATTGATTATCGCTGCGGCACCGGACACGGCGTTGGTTTCCGCCTGAACGTCCATGAGGGACCCAACTCGTTCCGCTGGCATGAATCCCCGGGCAGAGGGGAGGAGGCGGTCATTGAACCCGGAATGGTCACGACGGATGAACCCGGCATTTATCTGGAAGGGGAATATGGCATCCGTACGGAGAATGAGCTGCTCTGCCGGGTCAGGGAAACCAATGAATACGGCACCTTCCTGGAATTTGAGACCATTACCTATGTGCCCGTGGACCTGGATGCGGTCATTCCGGAGCAGATGAACATGGATGAGCGCAGATGGCTCAATGCCTATCATGCGGAAATATGCCGCCGCATTCTGCCGTACATGCAGACAGAGGATGAACGTGCCTGGCTCGAAAATGC
>JAGAHV010000322.1:0-17405 GCA_017626895.1 Clostridia bacterium
AAAACCGGCGATCTGCGGGAATTGGTTTCAAAAGAGGAAAAAGTCGAGAAAGTGATTCCGTTCCTGATGGAGACCTGCTTCTCAAGGGGCATCACCCGGGAACAGATCATCCGCGCCGGATGTGACCAGCCCCTGAGCGCAAAAATGAAAAGTGAGATCCAGCGGCACTATCCGGAGCTCAGCAGTGCCAGACAGGTACTTTTGCCGGACGGGGAAACGGTGCAGACAAAGGTGGACCGGGAAAGGGCAAAGGCGGAAAAAGCCGTCTGTGCCGGTGTGACCAGGCGCTTTCCCGCGGGGCGGATCCGGGGACAACTCCAGGCCAACGCATCGCTGAGGCAGTTACAGAAGGAAAAAGATGCGTCTTTGTCAGACCAGCGGGCGCTTCGCCGGGCGCTCCTGAACGCAGTGCCCGAGCACTACCGGGATCTGTATCCCCTGGCCAGGGAGATGCACCGGCGTTTTGTGCTGCATCTGGGGCCGACCAATTCCGGAAAGACGCACGAAAGCGTCATGCGGCTGCACAGTGCCAGGTGCGGAATCTATCTGGGCCCTCTGCGGCTCCTGGCGGCAGAGCAGTTTGAAAATCTCAATCTGGCCGGTGTGCCCTGTTCCCTGATCACCGGCGAGGAGCAGATCCGGGTAGAGGGGAGTTATGTGCAGTCCTCTACAGTTGAAATGGCGGATCTGCACCGGCACTACGACGTAGCGGTCATCGATGAGGGACAGATGATTACGGACCGGGACCGCGGCGGTGCATGGACAGATGCCATCCTCGGCCTGTGCGCAGATGAAATCCACGTCTGCGCCTCACCGGATGCCGAGCAGCTGCTGACCCGGATTATCTCGGAATGCGGAGATGAACTGACCATTGTCCGGCATGAACGGATGACGCCGCTGGTCGTTGAGAAGGAAGGATTCCAGTTCCCGGAATCCGTGCGAGCGGGGGATGCCCTGATCGTCTTTTCCAAAGCCCGTGTGCATGCCGTGGCGGCGGAACTGAAAAGCCTCGGATACCGGGTTTCCCTGATCTACGGCGCGCTTCCGCCGGATGTCCGTCGGGATCAGGCGGAACGGTTTCATGAAGGGGAGACGGATGTGGTGGTGTCCACGGATGCCATTGCCATGGGCATGAATCTGCCCATTGAACGCGTGGTGTTCCTGGAATCGGAAAAGTATGACGGGGATATTACGCGGCCGCTGAATACCTCCGAAATCAAGCAGATTGCCGGCCGTGCCGGCAGGTATGGAATCTATGATGTGGGTTATGTGAATGCGTTTGGGTTTAAGGGGATGATTGCCCAGGCACTGGGCAGACCGTTCTATCCTCTGACCGAGGCCGTTATCCGCTTTCCGGATTCTCTCCTTGGCATTCCGCTGCCGCTGACCCAGATCATTAACAAGTGGCTCGCCATGAAAGACAAGGGCTGCTTTTCCAAGGCCTCAACGGTGCGCATGGCACAGCTGGCCGCCATGCTTGAAAACCGTCAGACGGATAAAATGCTCCTGTACCGTTTCCTCTGCATTCCCTTTGATGAAACGGATCCGGACCTGCTGGCCTGCTGGCGGGCGATGTACCATGCCGAATGCAGTCATGAACATATTGAGGTGATTGCGGAGCTGCCCGGATACGTGAATCCGGAGGAGTGCACGATTGAGAGGCTGGATCATCTGGAGGCAGATTACAGACGGTGCGATCTCTACTACAACTATGCGCGCATATTCCTTCCGGACCCGGATCCGGTTCTGGAGGAAATCGGAAGCCGCAAATCCCTGATCTCAAAGGGGATTATCCATATTCTCTCCACGCAGAAACTGCAGACCCGGACCTGTGAATCCTGTCATGCCCGCCTCCCGTGGAACTGGCCGTATCGGGTGTGTGATACCTGTTACAGGCGCCATAAGTCTCTCCGTCTGCGTGGAGGACAGGACATGGATGATTTCTTTGAATGACCATCAGGTATAACCATGTGGCAGAGCAACAGGACTGCAAAAAAACCGGCGGGTTTCCCGCCGGTTTTTGAAAAAGCCACTATAGCATAAGAAGAAACGCGAGAATGCCGGCAGCACCAAGGCCGCCCCAAAGCATCAGATTTTCCTGATCACCGGTTCTGGGAAGGTTTGCAGCGGCATCTTCAACCGGGGGCCCCTCAATCTCCACATCCGAGGAGACGGTTTCACCATGAGGCATTTCGATATCAACAACCTGTTTTCCATTGGGGAGGGAGGCCAGAAACTGCGGGATAAAGATGATTTCAAGACTGCCCCGACGAACCCTATAATTGGAGGGATCCACGAACTTTTTATTCATGTACACCCTGCCCTGCCGCCGTACATTTCCGCTGGCATCCTTCTCAAAGAACGCGTCATACGGGTCCGTTTCATTCGTGAGTGTACTCTTTACGACAACCTTAAGCGTTCCGCCATTGGTCTTTGAATATCTCTGTCCGTGATTAACCTCCGTTACCTTGAATTTGTCAAAGACAAAGGTCACCGGGTTATACCGGCTGTTATAAATCGTGTCCCGGGAGAGATTCAGGCCTTTTATGGTGATGGATCCCTTGACGGAATTGGTTGAAAGTACGCGGTATGTGTGGTTGTCCTCACCAGGACCGGGGTTGATCGAAATATCCGGGCTGCCGTTCATATCAAGGTCAAGCACGGGGATAACCGTTTCGTCGTCAACGGTGATAAACATCCCGGCATCGTAAGAATATTCATGAATCTTTGTCGACATGAGAACATCCCAGTAAATACCGGTGGGTACACGGGCACTGTCTGATTCCAGACGGACCGTAAACGGCTCCTGGTCGCTGTAAACCGGTGAAAAAGATACATTATGAGATGGAATGTTAAAAAACCATTCATCCCGGTTATTGTCATAGGTAACGGGGACTCCGGATGGACTAGAACGCCATCCGGTGAGGCATTTTCCGTCCGGGGCAGCTCCCCACATATACATGTGGACTCTTGTTCCTTCTTCGACCTGTATAGGCGCATTTGGATCACTGCGTTTTTTCCATTCCTGACCAATCAGCTCACTACGGCGAAGAAAATGAGAATCTCCCTTTGAATCATGGCACACAAAATCTCCGATTGTATCAATGGAGATGACGTATTTCTGGGCGCTTGCAGATCCCGCAAAGAGGCATAAGAGAATCAGGAAAAGAATCAGTCTTGCTTTCATGATTGAACTCTCCTCAGACCTCAGCTCTGGTTATTTGGCTGAGGTCTGGATTTGAAAACGGTCGGTGTTTGGCAGTGCAGCCCGTTTTCCAGATGAGCTGCAGGATACGTTGGAAATGGATTCGACATACAGAATCTAATTGGGGAAAAGTCTATATTGTAAAGGATCTTTCTGTCAATGTAATTGCAGATAAAATAGAATAAAAATTGCCTGTGCACATATATGTTGTGTACGTCAACCTGAATCCGTCACTAAATATTGTGTCGATCCGGAAATTCGATGTTTGCTCTGCTCAGGTCTTCCCTCCCAAAGTCATTGAGATCAAATCTTAATGACTGTGAAAGGTATCTTTACTTGCCGGATCGCATATTGATTGATATAATTGAACTGAAAAGGGATGAAAATGCAGTAACGTATTCTGCGGGTGACTGACAGAGAAGACGATTTTAGTGAGGAGGAAAAAATGAAGCGGGAGATAGGAACCGGAGGACAGGATTTTGAAAGCATGCGGGTGAATGGGGATTTTTATGTAGATAAAACTGACTTTATTCGTGAATGGTGGAAAGGCAGGGATGCTGTAACCCTGATTACCCGCCCCCGTCGTTTCGGCAAAACACTGAATATGTCTATGTTAAACTGTTTTTTCTCAAATAAATATGCGGATCGAGGGGATCTGTTTGAAGGGCTGAAGGTATGGAGAGATCCCTCTATGCGTAAGCAGCAGGGACAGTGGCCGGTTATTTTTTTAAGTTTTGCTGGTGTGAAAGGTGTCACTATAGAAAGCGCACTGGCAGAAATCAAGTCGTTGATGTCCAAAACTTTTTCAAGTTTTCCAGAATTATATCGTTCTGAACGTTTTACTCCGGGTGAGCAAAGAGCGTTAAACAGAATTGATGAAGAGATGTCGGATGTTACAGCGGCAATGTCTTTGAATCTTCTTACAATATTGCTGGCTAAAGAATACGAAAAGAAAGTGCTGATTTTTCTGGATGAATATGATACGCCGCTGCAGGAAGCGTATGTAAACGGTTACTGGGATCAACTGACTGCATTTATCAGGACGATGTTCAATAATGCTTTTAAGACAAATTCTTCATTGGAGAGAGCAGTCCTGACAGGGATCACTCGTGTCAGCAAAGAATCTATTTTTTCGGACCTGAATAACCTTGAGGTGGTTACAACAACTTCGGATAAGTATGCCACTGCGTTTGGTTTCACGGAAGAGGAAGTATTTGAATCCCTTGAACGGCAGGGATTCGGGGAAAAGGAAAAGCAGGAAGTCAAAGACTGGTATGATGGATTTACCTTTGGAAGCATAACGGATATTTATAATCCATGGTCTGTGACTAATTTCCTCGACAAGGGAAAACTTGATAAATACTGGGCTAATACCAGTGAAAACAGCCTGGTGGGAACACTCCTGCGAAGGGGAGACCCGGAGATAAAGAGTCAGTTTGAGATTTTAATGAAGGGCGGAAGTGTGACGGTACCTGTTGATGAACAGATTGTCTACAATCAGTTGGATACAGATCCGGAAGCAGTATGGAGTCTGCTGCTGGCGACAGGTTATTTGAAAATCATCCATGCCATGACAGAAAAAGAAGCGGCAGATCTTGACACCAGAAGGATGTATACGCTGGCGCTGACAAATCTGGAAGTACGCCGAATGTTTTCCGGAATGATTCAAAAATGGTTTAAACCGGGCGGAGGACTCACGAAATTTGCAAAGGCGTTGCTGGATGGAGACACGCGCGGAGTGAACTATACACTGAACAACCTCATGCTGAGCTGTATGAGTTCTTTTGACGGAGGAAAGAATCCGTCTATCCGAATGCCGGAAAATTTCTATCATGGACTGGTTCTGGGATTGCTGGCGGATAATAACGGTGAGTACATCATAACATCTAACAGGGAAAGTGGATGGGGACGATATGATGTGGTCATGGAACCTAGAAATCTGCAGGGAAAGGCAGTGATCATGGAGTTTAAGATCTATGATCCACTGGATGAGGAGGAAGGACTGGAGGATACGGCTCAGAATGCGCTCAGGCAAATCAGGGAAAAACGCTATGAAACTGACCTCCTCTCCCGAGGGATTCCTGCAGAAAACATCCTGAGGTACGGATTTGCCTTCCGTGGAAAGGAATGTCTGATCCGAAAGGGGTAAAAACAGTCTTCTGTGCAGCGACAGTCAGTCAAATGGCAGAGGCTCAGCTACTCCTGCTGGGTACCTGTGAGGAAACGGAAAGCGCGAGACGGGCAGTTTGTCGTCAGGCAACTGCGGGATGGGGAGATTCCGGAGAAAATCGCGGACAGCGCTCGGCATCCCGCCAGACGGGAATAACTCAAAAGAAATCACGGCAGTTTGTGAAAGCTGAGCACCGCAAGAGCGGCAATGCCATAAGACCCGGCTGCGGCGCATAAAAGAGATTCAGGAGTTGCCCTGTCGCGAAGCGACAGTTAAGTCAAATCCAGGCCTCATGCAATGTTGCTCCGGCAAATGCTCAACAGTGAGGCCTGCAAAGGAAGATCGTTCGGAGGAAGAGCAAAGGTGAAAAAGAAACTGATTTCATTGTTGCTGATACTCATTTTTGTGGCGCAGAGTCTGCCTTTGGGGGTGCTTGCAGAGACGGCGAATCCGGCACCGACGGCGGCAGATCTCACCAGCTGGATTGCCCTGACCGGCCTTTCGAAAGATGCGGCAGGGTTTCATCCGGGAATGGATGCCAGCCGAAACATGAATGCGCTGCAGATGTCTGAGTGGATAGAGGACTATGAAGAGGAAAGTCTGTTCTATCTGACAGATATTTTCGAGGACTATGATGTTGCCATGCATGAGCAGCAGAATCTGTTTTCCGGTTCCGGATTTTCCTCGCAGATCGATCTGTTTTATTCGTGCTATGAGAAAGTAATGGACCACCGGGATGAGGTGAGCTATTATCATGACAGCATTGTGAAGACAGCGGGAGATGTCTTTACGATGGCTGAAGCGCTGCAGACGGGCAGTCTTTCAGAAAAGGAGAAACTTGTCTATTCCTACCAGGTGCGGGAGGCGGCAAATACACTGGAGGACCTCATGAGCGAGGTCTGCGAACTGGCGCCTGGCTGGAGCCAGGGCTTTGAACCGTGGGCATCTGAGCAGGAACATGAGGCATTGCTGACGCTGTTTGAAGCCGTTGACGCGGCAGAAGGGATCAGCGTAAGCGGCGCTGTTCCGGGGGAAATGATGAGCGTTGCCGCCTCGGCGGTGCGCATCGCGCCGGACCCGATGACACTTTCCCGTCTTTCCCGCCTTGCGCCCGTGACAAGTGCACTGGCCGATGAGGATCAGCTCATGAAGGTGATGGTCATCGATGACAAGTATTTTGTCGTCCATGTAAAGGCGGACGGAAATGCACTGGAAGGGGTCGAGGTACAGGCTGGGGGAAAGGGAACGAATCCCCAGACCCGCACCACGGATGCCAACGGGTATGCCACCTTTGCCGTCCGGGACTTTAAGGTGGGGAATGACGGCATTGTCCGGTTTGATGTGACGCTGAAGAAGAACGGGTATCAGACCGTGCATTGCCCGGGGCTCTGGGTCAAGAAAGGCGGCCGCCAGAACCTTGAAATGAAAAAGGACGTGGGAACTCCGTATCCTGTTGCCTGGACCTTCTGGGGCAATGACATGCTGAAAAACCGATACACGGTGGTGACCAGCCCCTTTAATGAGACAAACCAGCGAATCGCCTTGACGCTGCATTCCGACCGGGACTATACCATGAAAATGGTTTTCAGGGACCGGAACGGAAAGGAAGTCATGCAGGTAGGCAGCGGGTCCGGGAAAGCGGGCGAGCAGACCTTTCAGTATGATGCCAGGTATCTGCAGAAGGTTCCTGCGGAAAGCAAATTAGTTGCAGAGGTGACCTCGGACGGAAAGACGGAGGTGTTTGAGGCACAGCTCTGGCTGGAAGCGGCGAAAGTAACCAGCCCGATCGGGGATCCGGACACCAAATTCCTGACCATTCCCGGACTGCAGTTTAAACTTCCGAACAGCTGGCCGGCTCCTCTTAAAGGTCTGGTTGTTGCGATTAATCTGGACCCGCCGGATGCGGTTAAGGTGCGGCTTTTTGTGGACCTGAACGGAAACGGCGCCATTACATTGGGAACCTCCGCGTTTGATGATGTGATCAAGGAAATCAATAACGGCCTGTGGAAAACACAGGATAAGCGGACCATGGATGAAGCGGTCCGGGCAGCAGAGGAACGGGGAAGAATGGCAAAAGCCAAGGCGGCAAACGGAGGTGACTGGGCGGGACGCAGCAGGTGGAATCCGTTTAAGCTGGGAAACATTGCCCTTGAAATGAGCATGTTCGGGTTTGCGCAGGTTCAGTACCGCTCGACCAACGATAAGTATGGCGAGATTACCGGCAAGGGAGGAGCAGGAGTCGTCGTCGGGGTCGGGGGCGAAGCCGGACTCCAGTGGCCTTTTTTCAGCATTACGCTGGGAGCGAAGGCGGCGGTGACGGTCTTTGCCGAGGTGGGGGTGCGGATGCATACCTACTGGCCGTCCAATCAAAAACTGCCCAGTCTTTCCCGATTTGAATACATCAAGGGATCGCTCAATTACATTATCCGTCTGGAATTGTCCCTGACGTTTGCCGTAGGACTCAAGGGCGTTTTGAGCGCCTCCATCGGAGGTCTGGGGTTCCTTGAGATCCAGATACGGGCATCCCTGGGCGCCGGAACCATGGACGAGTGGCTGAAAAAGGGCAGCTCGGTCGGAACAGGCTCGGATTCGACACTGAAAGTCATCGGCGGCGCTTCCTTTATGATTATCGTTGAGGTCCTCTGGTTCAAGTCCACCTATTATCCGTTTACGCCGGAATCAGGCGCATGGAAGTGGCAGCTGTATCCGGAAGTGAAGCGGCTGGCGGAAACCGGCCCCATGACGATGACCGAGCGGTTTATTGACTGGTTTCTTGCCTCCGCCAGTGCCGAGGAGAAACCGGAAGGCGGACTGAGTGTGGATACAGCCAACCGCGATCTGGAACTGCATAAAAAGGCAGAATTAGTTGAGGAGGGGATCGTTCAGTCAGATCATCTGGATGTATTCGAGATGGAAGTGACGCAGTCAGCGGCGGCGTCGGGGCAGAAGGCGAATGTCATGCTGCAGCTGCGTAATGCCGGGGGAGGAAATCATCCGGTCCTCATGTATGCCATCGTCGGAGAGGAAAACAACAAAAAGCTTGATTTTAAACGGCTGGAACGAAGGGATCAATACGGTCCCGAGCAGGGATACGACGTCATTGATTATGCCTACTGGGTCCAGAATGTCGGTCAGTCGGAGCGTGCATTTCTCTGGGAGACCGGCGTTCCGGTGCAGCAGCTTCTCTTTACAGTGAGTATACTGGCGAAGGAGTATGAGGATGTTGAAATCATCCGGGAGGGGGAAAAGGTAAAAACCCGCCTGCCGGTAAAGACCTGGGCAAGTGTAAACTGCTATGTTCTTGGCGAGGCTGGTTCTGTCGGTTCATCCCCTGAGTTCTCCCTGTTCAGGGAGGCAGGACTTCAGGAGGATGCGAAAACATACAAGGGATACCCGGAATTATCGGTAGCCTTTGAACTGGGAGAGGACGGGAATCCGAATGGAAATCCGGTGATTTTCGGCAGACTGAGGACAAAGGAGGACGGAAATCCCCTGTCTTCGCTGGTATCCCCGAATGTCTTTGATATTCACCTGATCACCTCGCCCCTCCGTGTGGACAGGGAAAATGGCGGAAGCGGGAAAGCACTGCATACCACGCTGCGGCGTAATGTGGATGCTGAGTCGACGACAACAAATCGGAAAGTTTCGGAGGATCCGGTCAACAATCTCCTGAAGCCGGATCTGATTGTGAGCCAGAACCGGTTTTTCCCGACTGGCAGCGAGCCTCTGGCCGAACCCGCAAGGGCTGCGTTGTTTCACCTGAAGGGGGAAACCTCCAAGCTTCAGAAAATGGCTTACATTCCGCAGCCGGGCAAAGCGCCTGTTCAGATCGCCGACCGGGTGCTGAGCATGGCGGTGACAGAGGAGAATAGGACCCATCAGGTGTTTTATGTGGAGGAGAGCCCGGATAAACAGGGATATAATCTCAAAAGTGCCAGCATTACACCGGACACACCAAACAAGGTTATCATAACAGATTATGATGTCAAAATGCCGGCCGCAGATATTGAATATACCAGGCTGTTCAACAGAGGATGTATTTACTGGACGGAAAAGACGGGAACGGAGCAGCAGACCGGGAATATCTTTGTTGTCCGGGGGCTGTGGGTAGATAGTGATGAAAGCATTTCTGTTCCCTTTGATCTGGCCAGAGTGGAAATTCCGGAAAATGAAGGGATTCTCTCAAACCTGTATCTGGATGATCACAATACGGGATTCTATAGCGTACAGTCTGAACAGGCAGGAAAGAACACGCTGACCATATACCGGTTCAAGTTCAAGCTGACGCTGGGACTGAATCTGGTAGGTAATGTCCTGCAGAGTACCCTGGCAACCCCCGGCAGCTATGATGATATGGTGGTCACCTATTACAATAACGGAAACGTTCCGCTGACCGGAATGGATCTGACGGCCTACCGAAAACTGTCAAACGGAACGGCTGAACCGTTTGAAACCATTCATCTGGATATTCTGGATCCGAAACAGAATAAGATTACCTTGAAAAAAGGATTCCTGGGCGCAGCGACGGAAGAGCGAAAAGGAGAGAAGGTGGCCCGGTGGGAGGAGAGCTCGCTGGGAAACGGACTGAACCACTATCGGAACCTGATCAGGTCGTCGTATACGGTGTCCGGAAACTCAATCAGGAAGGATGAAAACGGGCAGCAGCAGAAGCTGATGAAACCCAGAATGCTGATGCCCACGGCCTATGGCGCGCATATTATTTCCCTGCTGATTCCCCAGGGATGGTCCGGCAGCCAGGAAATCTATCTGAAGGTGGAGCGGCTCTATACCACGGACGGCATTTCATATCTGAAGGATGTGACATCCAACCAGGTGGTGACAGGGGAAAAGGTCATCTCCGTCGGACTCAGGAATCAGACATTGGATACAAAGGACAATCCGCCGGCGGAAAACAAGACGGTGATTCGGGTGGATGGAGATGAACAGGCGGAAGAGACCGAATACTGGGAGATGTTTGAAACAGAGATCACCTATGATACGGTGATTCTGTATACCGAACCGGAGGATCTGGAACTGATGACGACCCTCTGGGAGGATGAGGGAACGCAGAAAGTGACGATCTCGGTCAACAACCGCAAAAACTGGCCTGAGGGAACCACGCCGAGGATTGAAGCGTATATCGATGAGGAGGAAAGGCCTACGTTCCGGTATGAACTGCCGGAGAAAGTGATTGACAAACGGACCTGGAATCTGGATGTCCCGATCAGTCTGCTGACAGGGGGCAGGAAAGCGACACAGGTGACCATTCGGGTCATCGGAGATGAAACAGCGGATGAAAACGGGGAATTTGACAACTGGACAACCATTCAGCTTGAGGCGGATACCATGATGATCGTCTTGCAGCCGGATGACCAGATCGTCCCCATCAGCGGAAATGCGGTATTCAACGTGGCCCTCGAGGGCGGACGCAAACCGTATTTTTACCGCTGGCAGGTGAAAGTGCCGGGCGGTGAATGGGTGGATCTTGAGGACCAGTTTGAGAGTACACTGACACTGACGGGTGTAACATTGTCCATGAACGGGTATCTGTACCGGTGCCTGATCGGTGATGCCGGGGGCTATGAAATGGCCAGCCGGGAAGCACTCCTTACGGTGTTTGAGGTGCCCAAAACAGGGGATAATGCCCCTGTCATCCGTTGGCTTGCTGCAGCCGCGGCAGCACTTGCCGGACTATGCTGGCTGTGCCTCAGAAAAAGGAAGGAAGAGACAACATGAGAAAAACTGCTGAACTGGGGCTGCTGGTGCTTTTGGCCGTCCTGTGGGTGTTCCCGTTTGCGGGCACTGCACAGGAGGATCCGGTGATTGTCAGAGTCGGGAAGGTCGAGTACCCGCTGTCTCTGGCCAGGTATTCCTATCAGTCCAATATTGATCTGTTGTCCTACCAGGGAATCACGCCGACCGCGGAGGAAAAGCAGAAGCTGATTTCGGAAACCGTGGATCATATGGTGGAACTGGGTCTCATTGAAAATAAGCTGATGGAAGCCGGACAGAATGACCTGACCCCAAATGAGGAGACGATGCTGCGTTCCTATGCGGGAAATCTTTATGAGAGTCTCTGGCAGGGATTTCAGGAGCGTGTAAAAAAAGAAGGAATTGAGGCGACGGAAAAGCAGATTACCCAGTGGCTGGCGGAGCAGGGGTATACGCTGGATATCGTCTACCAGGAAGCCCTCATTGCAGTGCGCAATGACCGCATTCTTGAACTGGTCTGCCCGGATGTCACAATAACGCCTGAGGAAACGGAACAGTATTACCGGGAAACCTTCCTTGAGCCGGATCGGGAGGCGTATGAACACGATATTCCCCGATATGAACGGGAGATTCTGAACACGGGAAATGAATCATTCTTTATTCCGGAGGGCTATCGGGTAATCAGACAGATTCTGCTGCCGTTTCCGCAGGAAATTCTGAACAGGATCAATGCCCTGCAGCCGGCGCTGGAGGATGGGGCCCGGGAACTGGAAACGGCGTATAACGCGGTAGCTGAGGCCGGCATTTCCGGCGGTGATGTGAATGGGGCACGGTCGGACTATAAGCGCAAGGAAGACGCGTATGCCGCGCTGCTCCGGCAGGTCGTGGAAATCGAGGAGGAGGCACTCCCGCTTGTCAAAGAGACCACGGATGAAATCATCCGACGGGCAAAGGCGGGGGAACCCTTTGACAGCCTGATTAAGGAGTACGGTGAGCAGGCGGGGGAGGAGGCCGGTGCTGAACTGCTCTTTCATGCGGACAGCGATCAGTGGGCAGAAACCTTTAAACAGCATGTCCTGGCACTCAAAGAGCCGGGGGAGATAACAGAACCTTTTGTCACCAACCTGGGCATCCACATCGTGCAGTATCAGGAGGATGTTCCGGGCGGTGAACACGTGCTGACAGAAGAGGAACGGCAAACCCTGGATGCGTCCTCCCTGCAGGCGAAAAAGACCAGGATTCTGAAGGGAATGATGGAGGAATGGAAGAAAGCGTATTCCATTGAGACGTTTCCGGAACTTCTGAATCCCTGATGTTCCCTGAGGCTGTCCGCCGGGTGAAACCGGGCGGAATCAGCGCTTTTTCATGGAGTGAATCTGCAGCCTGTCGGAAATTCCGGCAGGCTGCAGAACGTCCTTTTTTGTTATCTTGACATCCCCTTTGATTCAACAGATAATGATACCGTTGATCACCCGTTTGCTAAAGAGGATCTGCTGGTGAACGGGAAAGGCTCAGACCGGAGGTTAGAAAAAGCAGCGTTACGAAACGCTGCTGAGGTTAAGGGAGGAAAGCGGGAATGAATTATCCCAATGTGTTTCTTCACGGCGGTGATTACAATCCGGACCAGTGGCTGGACTATCCGGAGGTGCTCCTTGAGGATATCCGCCTGATGAAACTGGCTGGAATCAATGCCGTTTCTCTGGGAATTTTTGGCTGGGCACGGCTTGAACCCGAGGAGGGGCGGTATGACTTTGAATGGATGGATGAAATCGTCGAGCGGCTGACGGAAAACGGGATTGGGATTGTTCTGGCCACACCATCCGCCGCGCGTCCTGCATGGCTGGCACAGCGGTATCCGGAGGTGCTCCGGTGCAATGACAGATTTGAACGCATGCATTACGGGGAGAGGCACAATCACTGTCTGACATCGCCGGTTTACCGGGAAAAGGTGCGGCAGATTGATACGGCCCTGGCACGCCGTTATGCCGGCCACAAGGATATTCTCATGTGGCATATCGGCAATGAGTTTGGCGGAGACTGCCGATGCCCGCTCTGTGCTCAGGCATTCCGGGAATGGCTTATTGATAAATACGGAACACTGGAGGAACTGAACCGGCGCTGGTGGACCGGGTTCTGGTCGCAGCGCTATACCGACTGGAGTCAGATTGAGCCTCCGTCCCCCATGGGGGAGGTCAGTAATCCTTCCATGTGGCTGGACTGGCGACGGTTTGAAACCTGCCAGTGTGCCTCCTTTGTCCGAATGGAGCGGGAGGCTGTTCAGTCGGTGAACGCTGAGATTCCGGTCACCATCAACCTGATGGAGCGTTTCAGGGACTATGACTATTTCACATTGGCCAAGGAAATCGATGTGGTTTCCTGGGACAGCTATCCCACCTGGGGGAGCGGAGATGACCTGGCGCTGGCGGCCAATGTGGCCATGCAGCATGACCTGATGCGCTCCTTCAAGCGCAAACCGTTCCTGCTGATGGAATCAACCCCCTCGCTGGTCAACTGGAAACCGCACAACAAGCTGAAACGGCCGGGCATGCATCTGCTGTCCTCCCTGCAGGCGGTGGCACATGGGAGCCAGAGTGTCATGATGTTCCAGTGGCGCAAGGGACGCGGCGGTTCGGAGGCGTTCCATGGCGCGGTGGTCAGCCATGACGGAAGGTCGGATACGCGGGTGTTCCGGGACGTGGCGGAGGTAGGACAGGTGCTTGCCGGTCTCAAGCCGGTGCTGGATGCCCGGAATCAGGCCGGGGTCTGTATCCTGTTTGATTATGAGAATCTCTGGGCACTGGAGCGGGTCCAGGCGGCTCAGCCGGGCAATATGCGCTACATTGACACAGTGCTGCTGTTTTACCGGAGTCTCTGGGAACAGGGCATTGCGGTGGACTTCGCGGATATGAGTGAGGAAACGAGCCTTGAGGGGTACAAGGTCGTTATCGCGCCCATGCTCTTCATGTCCCGCGGCGGCATTGAGGAAAAGATGCACCGGTTTACGGAAAAGGGCGGCGTGCTTGTGACAACGTTCTTCTCCGGAATCGTGGACGCGGATCATCTGACGTATCTGGGTGATGCACCCCACGGCCTGACGGATGTTCTGGGCCTGCGGGCGGAGGAGATCGACGCGCTGTATCCGGAGGAATTCAACACGCTTGTCTTTAAGGACGGTCGGGATTTGCCGCTTGAGGAGCTGTGTGAACTGCCCCGGGATGTCACGGCCGAGATCGTGGGCGTATATGGCAGTGATTTCTATGCCGGCATGCCAGCCCTGACCCGAAACAGATTTGGACGCGGCACGGCCTGGTATCTGGCCGGAAAACCGGATCCGTACGGGATGGAAATCGTGATGGACATGATCCTCGCTGAGGTGAAGCTGCCAAAGGCGGATGCGGAAATTGATCATCCCGCAGGCGTGGTAGTGACGGACCGCGGCGAATACCGCTTCGTGCAGAATTACAGCGGGGAACCACAGCGTGTGCGTTTGCTCTGCCCGATGCAGGACCAGATCAGCCACAACCGAATTGAGGGCGAATGGACCATGCCGGCAAATGGAATTCTGATTCTGAAAAAAGAGAGATGAGTGCCCCTGTCGCGCAGCGACATAGTTAATTCAGGCCTCATGCAATGTCATTGCCATTGCATAAATCGAAAAAACCGGCGATATAAATTCGCCGGTTTTTTCGATAAGGAAACGCATAAGACCAGAAGGAGGGCGAGGAGGCTTGCCAGAACCGGGACTCCGCAGCGGCAGGCTGTCCGGAGCCCCGGTTCTGGGGAGATTTGCTGTAACTGCGGTAAACGGAGGCGTCTGCCCATCAGTTTCCACATGTTCAGGGACGGGGGGAGTGGAGATAAATTCAGAGAAAATGTGGCATTAAGTTTTTGTTCTTTGTTTCCGATGTCTCCTTAACAGAAAGAGGATTCCCAGAATCGACAAGGCTCCAAGCGTTATAAAGATCCACGGCTTCTCTTTGTCACCGGTCTGAGGAAGTCTGACATTCAGGATCCTGCCGCCGTTATACAGGCGATCTGTTATATTTGCATGGGCGCCCACATTTTCGTATTGGATGATATACCCTGGAACCGGGTTTTCAATCAGGTAATCTCCTCTGTCCACGTTGTTTGCAGACTCATAAAGCCATTGTGAATCACTTAACTTTTTTCTTTTAAATCGTTGGTTTAGCTGCTTCCCTTCCTCAGAGTAGAAGTTCCAGCTGATTTCATTCCCATTTCCTCCAATCCATACCTTGGTAAACCGAAAATGCTGATCATGCACTGGAATCCACGCATTGCCAATGGTATATCCTTTTTCTGCATTTCCTGTCACGAAAGAAATATACCCTTCTACCGGGTCTTCAACAACCGTATAATCAATTTTTTTATCGTTTCCATCCCGCTCATTCAGGTTTCCAAAAAAACCATACCATTTATTTGCCTCATTCAGGACCAACTGTTTGCCGGTATTTACTCCATTTGCGTACAGGCGAACGGTTACCTGCTCAGGACGGATTTTATAAAGATCATTGTCATCCTCCCATGTTTTTAAGACATACACATCCGTTTTTCCGGGATTATAGGTGTTTGTCACCTCTAAAGAATCTAAATCTATGACAGTTGTATAGTTAGGTACATGATCCTCCGTGATCGTATACGTGATTTCTTTGCTGCCATTATATTTTGGAAGCCGGTCAAATGTAACACGCCAGCCGTTGTCAGCACTAACTGTCTGCCTGCGTATTTCAACGTCATTTGCATGCAGACGGAAAGTAACCTGCGTGGGTTTTTCCGGGGGATTCTCTCCAGGAGACCATTTCTTTGTCGCTGTTACCTGTGTAAGCTGAGTTTCATGCGTGTTCGTGATGACAAATCCTTTTTTCTGATCGCCTGAAACAGATACAGTATAGTTGGGAATGCTATCTTCTCGAATGCTGTATGTACCATTCTCATCCAGATTATTAAATGTTCCTGTCCAGTAATTATCCTGAGATAAAACCAGTTTCATTCCTGTATCTTTTCCATTTCGCAACAGGTGTACCGTTACCGATGAAGGACGCATTCCGTCCTGGGTATGAGCATCTTCCCATTTTTTCGTCACATAAACCGTGGTTTTTCCCGGGGCATATGTATTTTTAATGAACTTTACTGCTTCATTCCCGGACGGTTCTGATGTATAGTCTTTTACCTGATCTTCTGTAACCGTATATTCTATCGGTGTACGTTTTCCCTCCTGATAACGCGGAAGATTATCAAATTCCGTCTCCCATTCCGTCTCCCAATCAGGACCTGTCAGTTGCCTGCAAGCAACCTCCACTCCATCTGCATATAACCGGATTGCAACTGAACCTGGCCGTTTATCAGAATGTCCCGGATCATCCCATTGTTTCGTTATCTTTAGCTTTGTCGTTTCCAGTGTATTTGTGAGGACCAAGCCTTTTGTATAGAGCTCATTCGGGCGATATCCGAGTATTTCGTTTTCCTCTATCGTATATCCGTATGGATTCCCGGGCAGACCTTTTACATCAATCAGCCAGTAGGTTCCATCCGGTATAATCCATTCATTGTGAGTGGAATCGTATATTTTATCTATAACGGAATTCTCTTCGTGTACGACATTGGAGGAATACGGCGATTGCTTTTTTGCATCATTGCCTGTATATATATCAACAGTGATTTCATTATCATCAGCCTTTATCATATCCAGTGTCCCAAGTGTTTCGCCAGTACCATTCCGATTATTCTTAATAAGGACCAGATGATTCAATAAAGAATAGACGTCATCCAGATCATATGCCGGAGGACGGGTAGTAATCCCATAGGGATTTTTATCTTCCCAAACTTTAACAATTCGGATTTCTGATGTTGTCCCTATTTCAAGCAGTCCATTGTCTGCGATTGCTCCGCCGCTGACAATTTCGGAATCTGAACTTTGAACCGCCCGATTATTCTGAAATATTACCTTTGGCTTGACTATTTCGGTGCTTGTATTAGTTGGAAAGGATTTTGCAATCAGAGAATGAAATTTTCGTTCTTTTTGTGTACCAGTTTCTACTTCAGTTGTAAAAAAATCCTTAACTTTCCAGTTGTGCAGAGATCCGTTAAACATCATCTCGTAGAGTTCATACTTCATTCCAATGGTTGAATAATCATCCCTGCCATCTACGTGCTCTTGGGAATTGTAATCCAGATGATCTTTGGTAAAGAAATAAATGTCTGAATAATTACGAGCTGTCCGCGTTTCACACTATTATAGGTGAAACACGGACAAGCCTTCCTTTACTTCAATGATTATCCAGCTTTGAGCATCTGCCAGAG
>JAGAHV010000323.1:0-29345 GCA_017626895.1 Clostridia bacterium
AACAGACGACAAACAACATTACAGGAGGTTCACCATGAACGAGGAACTCAAAAACGTACAGGCTCTCGATGATAACGAGATGAATGAGGCCACCGGCGGCGCCGGCCAGGCTCGCTGGATTCAGTACACCATTAAGCGCGGCGACACACTGATCAAGATCGCCAACCGCTTCGGCGTTTCCGTTGCCAACCTCTGCCAGTGGAACGGCATCTCCGACCCGGACTACATCGTGGCCGGACATCGTCTCTCCATCTACACCAGGCGCTGATAAAGCAAATCAAGGCGCCGCGGATTTCATGCAGAAATCCGCGGCGCCTTTTATCCTGTTCAGAAATGTTTACTTTCCCTTCGGCAAATCCTCGCGCCGGTTTCTCAGCGCACCGATTCGGCCCACGGCAACGGCCGAAAGACCAATGTAGATGACCAGCAGGATCGGCTGTGTCACATTAATCGCCATGATGACCAGGTAAGCGGCCATGGCAACTGCAATGCCCGCCAGGAGAGGGTCATTCTCTCCATGCCGGAGGAGTGAATGGAAAAGAAGAAGGTAATGCAGCAAAAACATGACAAGGCCGAAAATTCCGCAGGTAAGCAGGATCTGAATCGGCTGACTGTGTGCATCATTATACGTTCCGCCCCCCAGATTCTCCTCCTCGACACTCTCAATGAACGGCCGTGTAATCCGCTTTGTCAGTTCAAGTCCCTGCCCGAAAACCTTTTCCATCGGGCTGCCGGCCATGAACGCACGCAGGGATCTTGTCCAGATATAACCCCGCCTTGAGCCAAAGTTGTCATCCATCCGGAACGTGGGAGCGAGTCCGAACAACGCCTTATCATCATTCGTTCTCGTGGCAAAAACCACCAGACAGGTAAGGAGAATCGCAAGGATCAGGAAGACGATCAGTCCGATGATGACCAGCCGTTTATAGCCCGGCACCTTTACATCATGTGAATGGAGCATGAGCGCCAGGAAAGACAGGATTGCAAAGACTGCCACAACCTCACCGCCGCGCCGAAGCGTCATAAACGTGTACGCTCCGGAAAACTCCAGCGGATGCGTGGAGTAGTTTCGAAGGACATACGCGGAAACGGAGAATAATCCGATCATAAACGCAATCATCAGCAGAGCCCGGGAAAGATGACGATAGTTTGCACCTGAAAGAAAAATCAGGCTGAAACCGATCATCCCCATTCCAAGCCACACACTGTCCGTCCGGGCCGCATACGCCCCCAGCGTCAGCACGATTGCCGCACAGAACGCACACAGGCGGGCGATCAGATGTTCGGAGCGCATCACGATTCCGTACGCAATGGCAGCCGGCAGAAGCAGGAACGTTCCGTAAAAGTCAAAGTGCCCGATCGTTGAATAGAACATGGGAATCTGTGATTCCCGCATGTTCTTATAAAATCCCAGCGGATCCGCCCCCAGCGCATTGGCGTAACCCAGGATGGCAATCAGGCAGCTGGAAACCAGAAACAGGAACAGCACGAAGGTTCCCTTTCCCCGTCCGAGGGCGATGATGACAAACAGCACGACCATTGAAAGAATGAAGTACAGTCCCCCGTAACGTCCCTCACTCCCTGTAAGGACCGCTTTCTCGAACCCTTTCATCCAGCAGGAGATCACACAGCCCACAAGAAAAAGGAGCAGCGGACACAGGAGCAGCAGGGGGAACCGGTCATAATACTCCCCTTTCTTTGGCAGCAGAAGCAGAAACAGTCCCATGCAGGCAGCAAAGTACGGGGTCGCAGTCAGGACCAGCGAAACCTTGGCTCGATTGATATCAAAGAAACCATCGTGAAAAAAAAGCGGCACAACCGAAAGGAGAAAAATACCGGCCAGTGCTGCAATCAAAGCAGGCACCGCACGGGCCAAAATGAACATGCGGGATTCTTTACGACCGTTTTCCATCATTGCCACGCCTCCATTATTCAGCTATCCTGTTCAACTTCCGGAAACAGGAATAATTGACAGATTTCTATTGTCGAAATTATCGCATTCTTCCTGTTTTTTGTCAATCTGAACACATTAGCCATCTGTGTGCCGCTTCACTGCCGCTTCGCCCCGGACAGAGTGAAAAGCCGTGAACAGCAGCCGGAGGCCCGGGCAGCGGCATAAGAAAATTGACGTTTTCGCTTGTTATGTGCTCCCAAAGAGGGTATAATTTGCCGGAATTCTGATTTGTAGAGGTCAAACTATGCAAGTTTTCCATCCTTTTCTGATGTTCCTTCTGTGTTTTCTCCTCGTCTTTTCCGTAACCGGTCAGGCACTGGCTGAGATTGATTCACCGGTACGGATTGCGTTTTTAACCGATCTGCATTACATTTCCCCATCCCTGACTGATTACGGGCCGGCTTTCATGCAGGTCATCACCCGTGCGGACGGAAAAGTCACCCGTTACTGCGATGAAATAGCGGAGACCTTTATCGATCAGGTTCGCGGCCTCAATGTTTCGGCCGTGGTTCTGCAGGGAGATCTGACATTCAACGGTGCCATCGAAAGTCACACCGCGCTGGCCGCCAAGCTTTCTGCTTTGCGCCAGGCGGGCATTCCCGTCTATGTCATTCCGGGCAACCATGATGTCTATAACCGGAATGCCGCCCGTTTTTCAGGTTCCGGCTATGCCCGGGTTTCCTCTGCCACCTCCGGGGACTTTGCAAAGATCTGGTCTGACTTCGGTTATTCGCAGGCTCTGAGCCGGGATCCGGCCTCTCTTTCCTATACAGTCGACCTTTCCCCGCAGGTCCGTCTGCTCATGATTGATGTCAACACAAAGGGAAAGATCGGCGTGCTGAGAGAGGAAACCCTTTACTGGGCAGAATTGCAGCTCATGCAGGCGCAGGAAGAGCAGCGTGTCGTTCTGGCGGTCAGTCATCAGAATCTGCTTCTGCACAATGCGCTTTTCAGCACCGGCTTCCGGATGGAAGGCGCGGCGAAGCTGGAAGAGCTTTACCGGAAGTATGGGGTGATCTGCAATATCAGCGGTCACATGCATGCCCAGCACATCGCCGGAACGAATACCGGTCTGCCCGAAATCGCCGTTTCTTCCGCCACCGTCTCCCCCTGTCAGTTCGGTCTGCTCACCCTTTACAAAAACGAGCTGGAATACCATACACGTCTGATTCCGGTTGACAGGTGGGCAGCCGCAAAGGGCAGCACCAATCAGGAACTGCTGAGCTTTCCACGTTACGCCCGGGATTTCTTCAATGCGGGCATGAACCGGCAAAAACCCGTACCGGACACCGAAAAACATGCGCAGATCATCAACGATTACGCGGCGCGCCTGAATGCCGCCTATTTTTCCGGAAACCTGACCGATTTTTCCGCAAAGGATCCGATATACCGGCTGGTCTGCAGTTCTCTCACCACGACCTCGCTTTATCTCAAAAGCATTGAGCCGGATCTGGGGCGGAACTACACGACACTGCATTATACATTTGGAGGCAGTCAAAAATGACCGGTCTTGGAACAGTAATCAATTCATGTATGGTCATCGTCGGCGGAATCCTGGGGCTGCTTTTCGGACATTTTCTGAACGAGCGTATCCGAAGCACCATGACCGTCGCCTGCGGCCTCTCCACCATGTTCATCGGAGCGGGAGGAACACTTTCAAAGATGCTGAGCCTTTCCGGGGATGGACAGTTTGGTACTTCCGGTACCATGATCATCGTCCTCTCCATGGTGCTGGGCGGCCTGATCGGCGAGCTCATCAACATCGAACACCGTACGGAACAGTTCGGGTCCTGGCTCAAAATCCGTTCACACAATGAAAAGGATCCCCGCTTCATTAACGGCTTTGTTACCTCTTCCCTGACCATCTGCATCGGTGCCATGGCCATTATCGGGCCCATGAACGATGCGCTCTACCATGACTATTCCCTGCTCATTACCAAAGGCATTCTGGACCTGATTATCGTCATGGCCCTCTCTGCCTCCCTTGGTAAAGGCGTCGTCTTTTCCGTCATCCCGCTGGCTCTCTGGCAGGGCCTCATGACTCTGATTGCCGCTCTCATCGGGCCTTTCCTTCAGCCTGCGGCGCTCAATGCGATTTCCATGGTCGGCAACATCCTCATTTTCTGTGTCGGACTGAACCTGACATTTAACACCCACCTCCGGGTCGCCAATTATCTGCCTTCCCTGATCTTTGCCGTCCTCTTTTGCGGAATCACGCTCTGACCGATCCTGTCACAAAAACCCCTGTTCCTCAGAACAGGGGCGTTTTTTGTTCAGTTCCAGCCGAGCCGTTTGTAGTACTCGATGAAGTTAAGACCGGCAATGTCCGCAAGTGCCTTTTCGGAATAGCCCCGCTTTCTCAGGGCGGCGAGAATGTTGGGAACCTCAACCGGCGTCCGTACATCCACCGGAGTCACTTCAATCCCGTCAAAATCACTGCCCAGTCCCACATGCTTCTCTCCGCCCATCTGGCAGATGTAATCAATGTGCTCGGCAATCCGGTTTGCATCCGCATGCCCGGATTCAGACAGGAAGGCGGGATAGAAATTGATGCCGATCCATCCGCCGCGGTCAATCATTCCCCGGATCTGCTCATCCCGGAGGTTTCTGAAATGGTCACAAAGCGCCCGGACACAGCTGTGACTGGCCATGGGCGGCTGCGAATGCCGGTCGATCAGGTCCCAGAATCCGGCCTCATTCAGATGGCTTGTATCCGCTGCCATATGAAGGTCCGCCATGACACGGAGAATGTCCCATCCCGCTTTCTTGATGCCCCCCTTTGGGCTCAGCTTCGCCGGTGTCCCGATCTCATTCTCCCGGTTCCAGGTCAGTGCAACCATCCGGACGCCGTAACGGAAAAACTCCTCCACCCGGGCAGGACTGCCCTCGAGAATTTCGCCGCCCTCCATGCTGAGCATGACTTTGACCTTCCCCTCCTCCGCCTGCAGCGGAGAATCTGCCTGAACCCAGTTCTCCTCCTCAACCAGATGCCGGAATTCCCGGTATTCCTTCATTCCCACCTCATAGGGATTCTTCACTGCCTCGCCGACCCCGGAAAACAGTGTACAGGTCTGCAGCGAAATTCCCCCGGCCTGCATGTTTTCAAGGGTGACAACCGGTTCATTTTCCGGCTGAAATACCCGCGTAAAGAGCACATCGCAATGTGTATCACAGATAATCATTGTCGTTTCTTCCTCCTCAGCCGCCTGGTCCAGGCCCGGCCATTTTCCGGTACTCAATGGACAAACTGCCCCTGCGGCTGCATTTTTCTCAGCAGCCCCGGCCAGGCACCGCTGCTGTTTTGCCAGTCAACGCTTTCGCGTCAAATCCGTCTCAAAAAGGCAAGGTGCCACGGACACCTTGCCTTTCCATTATTTAATCAATGCTTTTCCGCCCATGTACGGTCTTAGTACCTCCGGAATCCGGACCGAGCCGTCTTCATTGAGGTTGTTCTCAAGGAAGGCAATCAGCATGCGCGGCGGTGCCACACAGGTATTGTTGAGGGTATGGGCAAAGTACTTGCTGCCGTCTTTCGCCTTGACCCGAATGCCGAGCCGGCGGGCCTGGGCATCGCCCAGCGTGGAACAGCTGCCCACCTCAAAATACTTTTTCTGTCTCGGGCTCCACGCCTCGACGTCGCAGCTCTTCACCTTGAGATCCGCCAGATCGCCGGAGCAGCACTCCAGCGTCCGTACCGGAATATCCAGCGAACGGAAATAGTCAACGGTATTCTGCCACAGGCGGTTGTACCACATCATGGAATCCTCCGGTTTGCAGACAACCACCATTTCCTGTTTCTCAAACTGGTGAATCCGGTATACACCGCGCTCTTCAATGCCATGCGCGCCGACTTCCTTGCGGAAGCAGGGGGAATAGCTGGTCAGTGTCTGAGGCAGCTGATCCTCCGTCAGGATGGTATCAATGAAGCGGCCAATCATGGAATGCTCGGAGGTGCCGATCAGGTAGAGGTCCTCTCCCTCGATCTTGTACATCATGTTTTCCATTTCGGCAAAGGACATGACGCCGGTAACCACGTTGCTGCGGATCATGTACGGCGGAATGAAATAGGTAAAGCCGCGGTCAATCATGAAATCCCGGGCATAGGAAAGGCAGGCACTGTGCAGACGGGCGATGTCGCCTTTCAGATAATAGAAGCCGTTTCCGGAGGTGGCACGGGCAGCGTCGATGTCAATTCCGTTGAGCTTTTCCATGATGTCCACATGGTAAGGAACCTCAAATTCCGGCACAAACGGCTCACCAAACCGCTCAATCTCCACATTCTCCGAATCGTCCCGTCCAATCGGCACGCTCTCGTCGATGATCTGGGGAATGACCAGCATCCGCTCACGGATCTCTTTGGCGTATTCTTCCTCTTTTACCTCAAGCTGAGCCAGTTCCTCAGCAATATCCGCCACTTTCTTCTTTGTGGCCTCCGCCTCTTCCTGTTTGCCGGCTTTCATCAGCCCGCCGATTTCCTTAGAGAGGACCTTGCGCTGATTCCGGAGGCTGTCCGCCTGCTGCATGGCTTCGCGGTTCTTCCTGTCCAGTTCAATAACCTCATCCACCAGAACCAGTTTGCTGTCCTGGAATTTTTTACGAATGTTTTCTCTTACAACATCCGGATTCTTGCGTATCAGATTGATATCAATCATTCGTCCTGCTCCTTTTAGACCTCAACTTTAATCATTTGATGCCATGGCTCTCATGTCTGTCATAAGCGTTGCCTATTATAGCCCAACAGGTGGAAGTTTGCAACAGGACTTCCGGCACTGAAGCCGCCAATTTCACGGGTTCCTGCCCCAGGAACGTTGACAGTCCGAAAGCATTCGTGTAGAATGGGCGGCGCTAAAACATAAGCACCGGAAAAGCAGCGGTGCCAAAAACCAGACGACGACTTATAATGAAGCCGGCCTGCCGCCGCAGCGGCAATCTGTCGAATAGGAACACCGCTTAAACAGCGGTGCAGAAAGATCCAACGACAGCCCAAAAAGGAGAGACCCTGTCGCGCAGCGACAGTCAGTCAAATCCGGGCCAGAATAAAGCCGGTCCGGCTAAAGACCAACATTCAAGCCTGCAAAGGAGGCGTACCTATGGGCGGTTTTCGCAATGATGAAACCACTCGCCGTGAAAAAGACGGCATTGTTTATTATGACCGCGGCATTCTGACCGGTGCTGACGGGAAGCGTTATCAGCGTTTTGCCATCCAGACCCATTTTGTTCAGCCCGGAGAGGACAAGTGTGAACTGGTCCGCCGTTATGTTCTTCCGCTTTATCAGCCCGGTGACTGCCTTTCCTTTACCGCTAAGGTAATGGGAATGTGCACCAACAACGTCCGTACCATGGAGGACACACACCCTGGTTTCTGGGCAAAAAAACTGGCTCCGTTTGCCGGACACAATTCCACCGGAATCGGGATGCACCAGCCGTACAAAATGCAGCTGGTCATTGAGATCTGCGGCCTCCCCAGAGTCCTTTTTGCTGCTCTCGTTTCCGCCGTCACCCGGCCCTTTGGCGTTCACGGCCTGTTTTATAAGATCTGCGGCCATGGCGTTGCCGGCATTGACGGATTCTATCCGGACTCTTCCTTTGAGATCTATCACAGCCTGGGCGTCATCAATCCGGACCATCCGGTGGAAAACTGTGATGAAATCGAAAAAGCCACCGGTGTGCCCACGGTCGTTATGGATGCCAACGACTTTGACCAGAATCAGTTGGGCAAAGGCACCCGCTTCCCGCTGACAGATGCACAGATTCAGGATGCCATGAAGGACAACCCCTCCGGTCAGGGAGATGAACTGACCCCGTTTATCCTGATCCGCCCGCTGCCCTGAGTCCCATTGCCTGCATGCCCCGTTTTTCTGTTTGCAGGGCTTTACGCCTTTGAAAACAGCCTATCCTCTCTGGTTTCACGAAAGATTCCCCGGGTTTTTTTCTGAGAAAAGTGACAATTTCACACATTTCTCAATATCAGAGTGGACAACATCAGAAGAATGTGCTATCATATGGACTCGTGAGCCCAGTAATTAAGATTTTACACCAATTTAGGAGGACACTAATGAATAAGTCTGAACTCGTAGCAGCTGTTGTTGCTGCCGGAATCGAAAAGAAGCAAGCTGCTCTTGCAGTCGATACTGTACTCAATGCTGTTGGAGATACCCTCGCCAAGAATGAGAGCGTTGCTCTCCTCGGATTCGGCACCTTCTCCATCAAGGATCGTCCGGAGCGCAAGGGCCACAATCCGGCCACCGGCGCTTCCATCACCATTCCTGCCAGCAAGAGCATCGTCTTCAAGGCCGGCAAGGCTCTCAAAGACAAGGTCAAGGGCGAAGTCAAGGCTGAGGAAAACAAGTAATCTTTATGATTCCACCGGGCAGAGAACAGAAATGTTCTCTGCTTTTTTACGTTCGCATTGACAGAAGCTCCTTCTTTTCGCTATGATGAGCACAGCAAAGAACGGTCATGAATTCAGATCAGTTCCATCCACTACTCACACAACAGAGGTGAATTTGTTCATGAGAGAAATCCCCGTTACGGATGTCGGACCAATCTTCATCGGCCAGACAGAGGATTCCAAAGCCGCTACCGGCTGTACGGTACTCATTGCACCGCAGGGAATGCACGCAGGTCTGGATGTACGCGGCGGTGGTCCTGCAAGCCGTGAAACGTTCCTTCTCGACCCGTTAACCGCTGCCCAGTCCATCCATGCCATTGTTCTGGCAGGAGGCAGCGCCTTCGGTCTTGGCGCCGCAAACGGCGTCATGCAGTACCTGGAGGAACATGATATCGGTTTTGACACCGGCGCGGCACGGGTGCCGTTAGTGGTCCAGTCGGATATTTACGATCTGTCCATCGGAGATGCCTCTGTCCGGCCGGATGCCGCCATGGGCTATGCCTGTGCCCGGCTGGCCATGGAATCCCCCAATTACAGAGACGGCTGCTTTGGCGCAGGATGCGGTGCCACGGTGGGCAAATATGCCGGAATCGATTATTGTATGAAATCCGGCATTGGCGGATATGCCGTTCAGATCAATGAGCTGAAAATCGGCGCGCTCGTCGTCCTGAACGCCCTTGGTGATATTTACGACTGGAAAAACGGCCGACAAATTGCCGGTTTGCTGAATGAAAGAAAAGACGCTCTTCGTTCTACCGCTGAACTGATGCGGCAAAGCTATGAGGTAAGAGAGAACAAATTCACCGGCAATACCACGCTCTGTGTCGTTTTTACCAATGCAGGATTCAGCAAACCGCAGCTGTGCAAGATTGCCGGCATGGCCCATAACGGTCTGGCCAGATCCATTAATCCCGTACATACCTCCGCCGACGGTGACAGCATCTATGCCGTATCCATCGGTGAACTCCGTGCTGATCAGGATCTGATCGGCACGCTTTCAGCGGAAATCATCAGCGAGGCCGTCATCCGGGCAGTTGAAAGCGCAGACGGAGCATTTGGTCATCCCTGCCTGCGGGATCTGCAGACGCTTTCCCGTACCTGATCAACGTCAGGCCATTTCCCGTTCCTTTCGTGAATTTCCGCTTTCCAACCGCACAACAATCCCCCTGAAAGGAGCACCATACATGAAAATCGCATACAATGGTCACGCCTGTTTCAGCATCACATCCGGTGGTTATACCATCATTCTGGATCCTTATTCGCCCGGTTCCGTTCCGGGATACCGCAATCTTGACGAATCGGCCAATCAGGTTCTCTGCACCCATGAACACGGCGATCATAACGCCAGAGAGGTCGTTCATTCCGCCCCAGACACGTCCTGTCCTTTTGACATTTCCACCTTTTCCACCTGGCACGATAACGCCGGCGGCACACTGCGCGGCAACAATACCGTCTATCTCCTCAAAGCAGAGGGCATGACCGTCGTTCATCTGGGTGACCTCGGCTGTGCCCTCACCGAATCACAGATTGCGGCAGTCCGGCACTGTTCCGTGCTCCTGATTCCCGTCGGCGGTCACTACACCATCAACGCGGAGGAGGCCACACGGATCATTCAGCAGACTGAACCGGACCTGGTCATCCCCATGCATTATTCGGGCAAGGGATTCGGCTATGACGTCATCGCCCCGCTCTCCTCTTTCCTCTCCCTGAATCCCGGCGCACGCACCCTGGACACCTCCGAGATTTCTCTCCCATCCGCCGATCTGCATGGCATTGTTGCGCTTAAGGCCAAATACCGGATTTCATAAAAAACAGCCGCCAGATGGCGGCTGTTTTGCTTGTCCGAAATATTCCGGACAGATCCCGGTCCGGCTTTCCGGAGCCGTCCCCGCTGCAGGCTGCATTCATCCCGTGTCCTCCTCTGCCCGGTGCCCTGTCCCGGATTAATTATCCCCGTGCCAATTCGATCGTCTTCTCATCCGGTTTCCCGTCAAAAAAGCGGTCAAGCACGGCACGAAAGACCGGTTCATCCGGCGCCGCCAGCATGAAAAGGGTCATGCTGGAACGGAGCTTGAGGTCATCCGGATAGCCCATGATTTCTGTCGCGTTGTTCCTGTTCAGATGAAGCAGCGCCTCTGAAATCTCAATAAGACGGGCGCGCAGCAGCGGATGTGCAAGATATTCCTTCGCCTCATCCAGACTGGCAATCGCATAATGCCTGGAAATGCTGCTGTAACCCAGTCCGGCGATCTGTGGAAAAATGTACCAGATCCAGTGCGACTGCTTGCGCCCGGCCCGGATCTCCGCAAGTGCGGTTTCATAATCCTGCTTCTGCGCATCCAGAAAACGTTGAACGCTCATCTCTGCCTCCTGTTTTCCTGTCTGTAGATCCCGTGTTCCGTGATGACTGTTCCAACCCGGATATCGTGTACCTGTGTCGGAACCTCTTCCTGGAAGAACCGCTCCCGGCACAAGCCCACTGTCTCACCGGGATAGATTGCCAGCAGGCGGTCATAATATCCTGCTCCCCGCCCCAGGCGCCCGCCATGACGGTCATAACAGACCGCCGGGACAACCATAAGGTCAATCTCCTCAGGCCGAATGACCGGGCACTCCGGCGAGGGTTCCAGTATGCCGAACTTTCCGGGAACAAGCTGCTGCAAATCCCGGATTTCACGACATTCCAGCTCGTTTCCGGGGAGCATGTGCGGCAAAAGGACTCTTTTCTTTCTTTGCAGACAATCCTCCAGCACCCCTGTCATGGAGGGTTCATGGCGAAATGACGAAAACAGCATCACCACGCCCGCCTGTTCATACTCAGGCAGTGCCATGAGTGCCGTGGTCAGCAGCGCATCGCTCCCGGCAATGTCCTCCCGGGTCATCTCCCGTTCCATGCGGGCGATTTTTTCCCGCAGTGCCGCTTTCTGTTCGCTTACGGACAGTGGCCCGTCCAATGCGTTCCTCATTCCAGCACCTTGTCTCTGAACCGCTGCAGGTCCTCATCCGAAAAACCAAGGCATCTCGTCAGGTAGTGTTCGCCCATGGCATCCCATGCATTTTTGAGATACCGTTCATCCACCACATACGCCTGGTACAGGCACTGCGCTCTAACCGCATCTCCGGATTGCTGCATTTCTCTGTCTCGGATCTTTTCTGCTTTGGGAATATTCGTCGTATTGGTTTCAAGATAATCTTCCATGATCTTGTCCTTTTCGGCTCCCAGCGCCTCCAGCAAAAGGGCCGCCGTCAGGCCACATCTGTCCTTTCCTTCAGAACAGTGCCACAAAACCGCACCGGATTCATAGTCATTCTCAAAGCACGTCCTGAGGACCTTCCTGAACCCCATCTGACACCCTTTATCCTGTACGATCTTCCGATAAAGCGTTGCAAGATCCGGAAACGGCATGTTTTCCGTTGTTGACTCATGCGTAATTCCCGCTTCAAAGCTTTCAATAATCGGGATGTTCAGGACCAGACAGCTTCCTGCCCTATCCGGCTCTTCTTCCCGTTCGCCGCCTGTGCGCAGATCAATGACCGTCCGGAGCCGGTGTTCTCTCTGGAGATACCGGATATCCTCCTCCGATGCATTTCCAAGATGGGCTGATCTGAGCAGACAGTCTTTCCGGATTCTTCTCCCATCCGCCGTTACTGTATTTCCAAAATCCCTCAGATTCGGAATGGATTTGCAGTGTAATATGATCAATTTTCCTTCTCCTTTCCGGAACTCAGAGCTGGTCGTTTGCCTGAGCCGCTACGCAATATCCCAGATTTCACTTACTGTCGCGGCGCGACAGGGCAATTCCTTTCCGGAACTCAGAGCTGGTCGTTTGCCTGAGCCGCTACGCAATATTCCAGATTTCACTTACTGTCGCGGCGCGACAGGGCAATTCCTTTCCAGAGCTCAGAGCTGGTCGTTCGCCTGAGCCGCTACGCAATATCCCAGATTTCACTCACTGTCGCCGCGCAACAGGCCAGCTTCTCATGCCTCCTGTATGTTATCTGGCACCCAGTTTTTCCGCATCGGGACTTTTGTTCATTTCCGCATTCCTTAACAGCCAGGCAAATCCTTTCGCGATGCGCAGCCACGGCACCGAGAAATGATTTCCTTCGTTCCATTCAAGGCAGGACACCACTCCGCGGTCTGCCTCCAGTCGAGCCTTTTGTTCCTTAATCCGCATTCCTACGGTCGCCATCTGTCTGTTTTTCGTCTTCTCTTCCTTATCCCCAAGGCTCAGATAGACCAGCGGGGCGCCCATCTCATGACTGTTCGCATACTCATTCCAGTTTGGAAACCAGACAGAGGGGGATACCGCTGCACATCCGGCAAACTGTCTGGTTGAATACGCCGCATACAGCGCGAACAGGCCCGCCAGAGAATAGCCGCCAATAAAGACCGGTATCTCTTTTCCCAGTCCAAACCGCTCCTGCAGAGCCGGGATCAGCTCTGCGATCAGAAAATCCAGTGTCGCATTGGCTCCGCTTCCGAATCCTGTCTTTCCAAACACCGGCGGTGCCTCCCACGGCGAAAGGTCTTCAAACCAGTTATCCACCTGAAACGCACAAAAGGTACAGGGGATCCCACCGGAAAGTCGTTCCATTTCCTCCGTCTGTTTCTGCAGATCTGCCAGGTCGTTTTCATCCCCGGGCTGAATCAACAGATATCGGCTTCCCGCTTCTGAAAAGCAAACACCGTTTTTTTCAGCCACCGTCATCTTTATCCATTCCATACCGCTCGTTCACCTCCGAAAGTCCGTGCAGCAGAGATCCCCTGACACAGTGTTTTCCGCCACTTTCCCCGCAGGACTTCCGCTTTCTTTGTCATGATCCTCTCAGGCTTTATTCTGCAGCGCCTTTAGCATCGCTTTGCATCCTGTTTCGATATCTTCAAGAGCCCGGTCAAAATCACGCGTATACCATGGATCTGATACTTCCGCATTCAGGCCGGCCCAGGCCATCAGCATGGAAAGCTTCCCATCCGGATCGCCGCCATAAATATACCGGAGATCTTCCATGTTTTCCTCATCCATGCCGACAATATAGTCGTAAAATGCATAATCCTTTCGGGTGGTTTTCCTTGCCCGATGCGGAACAAGCTGAATGCCATGGTTCAACAGCGTTCTTCTCATCGGCGGATAAATCTCATTTCCAATCTCTTCATTTGTCGTCGCAGCAGAATCAATCACGTACATCCCATCGCTTCCCTGTACGAGCTGCTTCATGACCATTTCTGCTGCCGGTGAGCGACAGATATTGCCGTGGCAAATAAACAAAATCTTAATCATAGGCCTCCAATGCCTCCTAGCGGCTCGTTTTGCCGCGATTTGCGTTCTGGGAAAATCGTACATTTCTGCCGGAAAATCAGGCCAACCCGGCAAATCGCGGCAATGAACGGTAGTCAAATGGTAGTAGAAAATCGAGAGGTCTACTACCGTGTCAGATAGTTCGGCGGCAGATGAACAAAAACCTGATCATCTTTTGTCGGACAGCCATAGCCCCAGGAGCAGAGAAAGCGCTCCACGATGCAGATAGCCCGGCGGCAAATGAACAAAAATGTGTTCAGCGGCGATGCAAACCGCCTTTGAGAGTTTACCATATCGGAGACGGTTTTTCCACAGTTTCGAAGAAGCTTGGAGGGCAGAAAAAATCCCGGAAAAAATCCCTGTCAGCGTGTTTCAACGTGTGTCGTTTCCAGTTGGAACGAGTGTCGATTTCTTTTGGAACAGGTGTCGTTTTTTCTTGGATTTAGTGTCGGATTTTTTTGGAATGAGTGTCGTTTTTTATTGGACTCAGTGTCGGAAATTTTTGGACAGGCTGCTTTTTTTCTATGTTATATCCAAACGCCCATGGCAACTTTGCACGGCCACCCTTTATTCCTCTTGTTTGGATCGATGTCACATTTTGTGATATCGATAATTGTTCAACTTCACCCCTTGTAAGCTGAAAGCGAAAGTCCTCATCGAAACGTTCTTCTTCATTCAGCCGAATTGACACGCCTTTGTCATTGTGGTATAGTACCGGGAGCAGGGGAGCTTGTATGGACAGGCTGAGAGGAAGCAATCTGCTTCGACCCTTTAACCTGATGCGGGTAATGCCGCCGTAGGAAGATGGATGCATGCTTTTTTACGGAGTATTCCCGCTTTGGGGATACTCCTTTTTTTCTGGAGGAAAATGTGTTAAGTGAAGTCATTGCCCGAATCCGGCAGAAAAAACCGCTCATCCATTGCATCAACAATCACGTGACATCCAATGATTGCGCCAATATTCTTCTGGCATGCGGCGGATCCGCCATCATGGCAGATGACCCCGACGAGGTGGCGGAGGTCACGGCCATGTGCGATGGGCTGGTGCTGAACATGGGAACGCCCAGTCCCCGCAAGCTGGAGGCCCTGCTGAAAGCCGGCAAAGAAGCCAACCAGCTGGGACATCCGGTGGTTCTGGATCCCGTGGGGGTAGGCAGCTCTTCCATGCGAAAAGCCGCGGGGGCCATGCTGCTTGACCAGGTTCGCTTTGCGGCCATCCGTGCCAATGCCGCGGAGATCGCCACCCTGGTCTGCGGAACTGCCGCTCATCGCGGGGTCGATACGGATTTGGAGGAAGCCTCGGTCGATGCGGTCAAAACGCTGGCCAAATGGCTATCTCTTGAAACCGGTGCCGTCGTCATCGCAACCGGCGATACCGACATTGTGACGGATGGAAAGACCCTGTTCCGGGTTCACAACGGCCACCCCATGATGAAAACCGTCACCGGTTCGGGCTGTCAGCTGTCCGCGCTCCTTGGCGCCTGTATCACGGCCAATCCCGAACTGCCCCTGGAGGCAGCTCTCGCTGCTGTGTGTGCCATGGGACTGGCCGGGCAGATCGCCCACGGGCGACTCCTGCCCCTGGACGGCAATGCCAGCTACCGAAATTATATCATCGATGCCATCTGCAATCTGACCCCGGAAGCGTTGGAGAAGGGAGCACAATATGAAATGGACAGCTGAACAGCTGCGTCTCTATGCCGTCACGGACAGGAGCTGGCTGCGGGGAAAAACGCTGCTGGAACAGGTCGAGCAGGCCCTCATCGGCGGCGCCACCATGGTGCAGCTTCGGGAAAAGGAACTGGACGAAACCTCCTTCCTGCATGAGGCCCTCCAAATGGCGAAACTCTGCCATCGCTACGGCGTACCGCTTCTGATCAACGACAACGTGGAAATCACCCGCCGCAGCGGTGCGGACGGCGTACACGTCGGTCAGGACGACATGGAGGCTGCTTCGGTCCGCGGCCTGCTCGGACCGGATATGATCGTGGGCGTAACGGCAAAGACCGTGGAGCAGGCACTGCGTGCACAGGACGCCGGCGCAAATTATCTGGGCAGCGGCGCAGTTTTCGGTTCCGCCACAAAACGCAACGCAAAGCCCATGACCATGGAACAGCTCCGCGACATCTGCGATGCTGTATCTATCCCGGTAGTGGCCATCGGCGGGATCAACAGAAACAATCTCCCGGATCTGGCCGGCACGGGTATTGCAGGCGTTGCCGTGGTATCCGGCATCTTTGCCGCCGGGGATATTGAACAGGAATGTCGACTTCTGCGCAGCATCGCGGAGAAGGTCGTCGCAGCAAAATGACTCAATCTGCCTTATGCATTTGAGAATCCATTCAGGAAGGAGGCACATTGCTCGCAAGAGCCCGCCGGAGGGGGAGCGCCCTGCGGTGTGAAAACAGCGATGGGAAGCCGTGTTCCGGCGTGAGAGGAGACCATGAAGTCTCGACCGCCCAGCAGACCCGTCAGGATCATGCTGTTCCCGTGAGGGAGGCTGTTTTTTTGTGCTTTGCCGCCCTCGTACGTTACGAACAAGGAGCGGCCCTGTCGCGTAGCGACAGTTAGTCAAATTCAGGCCTCAAGACAAAGCAGCTCCGGCATATGACAACTGTGAGGCCTGCAAAGGAGGAATCTCAAATGAAACACAATCAGAATCAGACCCTTCGCCTGGCGGTCGCGGGCATTTTCGTCGCCGTGGCCGTTGTTGGCAGCATGTTTTCTTTTCCTGCCTTCGGCAGCAAATGCTCGCCGGTCCAGCACATGGTCAACGTCATATGCGGCGTTCTTCTCGGTCCCTGGTACGCCTGCGGTGTCGGCTTCCTGGCCGCACTCATCCGCAATCTGTTCGGCCTTGGCAGTTTGCTGGCCTTTCCCGGCAGCATGTGCGGTTCCCTGCTGTGCGGTCTGGTCTGGAAATATACAAAAAAGCTGCTGCCCACCCTGGCCGGGGAAATCTTCGGCACCGGCATCATCGGCGGACTGCTGGCCTATCCCATCGCCATCGCATTCATGGGCGTTTCTGCCGCCAGCGTCGGCTTTACGGCATACGTTGTTCCGTTCCTGATTTCCACGGTCGTCGGATCCATCATTGCGGGAGCCATCATCTTCGCTCTTCAGAAGAATGGAACCCTGCGCACCATGATCAATCGGCTCAGCTAAAGGAGCGCTGCTCCCGGCTGTGAATCGTCCTCAGCCGGGAGTTTCTCCCTGTCCTCTTAAAATGCAGAGGCAGGATTTCATGATTCGGAGAATGATTTTTGACCTTGGATGGTCCCCTGCCTAACTAAAGGTTTGTCCGGAATCCGGCAGGCAAGGCCGCCCTTCCTTCTGTCGGCAAGACGCCGGCAGGAGAACCTGCCGGAAAGGATACGCATGCGTATCGCTGCGGCAAATGCCCGCTGTCCAGCTAAAGCAGGCCTTGCCCGATGTGAAAAGACCGCTTCTTTTCCGGGACATGTGCCTGCCAGGAGTCGGCGCCGATCACCATCATCCCCTGATGGCGAAATGCGTGACAGGCCATACAGACCGCCAACGCAGATGGCTTCCTGGCATCTGCGGTATACGATTTCCCAAAGACACTGGATGTGCACAAATTCATTATCCTATGTGCACCCAACTTAAGCCTTTCAACCGTACACTTCGACTATTTTGGAAGTTTGCTTCGGTCAGACAGGCCGACAGCTTCAAGCGGCAGACCGGGGGCACCACTCTCTGCCGCTTTATAAAAGGAATGCTGGAAAACGAAAGGAGCATCACCATGAGTGTGAAAATGAAAACAGCATTATCCATCGCTGGCAGCGATTCCAGCGGAGGCGCCGGTATTCAGGCAGACATGAAGACGATGTCGGCCCATGGCATCTATGCCATGACAGCCATCACCGCCCTGACTGCACAGAACACAACCGGCGTCACAGGTATCCTGGAGGCAACCCCCGAGTTTTTAGCCCAACAGCTGGACGCCGTGTTTACAGATATTTTTCCGGACGCGGTGAAGATCGGCATGGTCTCCAGCGCCCCGCTGATCCGCGTCATCGCCGAAAAACTGAGGCAGTACCAGGCCAGGCACATCGTCGTCGATCCGGTGATGGTGGCCACCTCCGGCTCCAGACTTATGCAGGATGAAGCCGTGGAAACCCTCAAGCAGGAGCTGCTCCCGCTGGCAGAGGTGATTACGCCCAATATTCCGGAGGCGGAAGTGCTTTCCGGCATGAAAATCATCAATGCAAGCGACATGGAAAAGGCAGCGAGGCACATCGCTGAAGCCTGTTCCTGCGCCGTGCTGCTCAAGGGTGGCCATGACCTGAATGACGCCAATGATCTGCTGGTTCAAAACGGCGAAGTCCTGTGGTTCTATGGTAAGCGCATCAACAATCCGAATACCCACGGAACCGGCTGCACGCTCTCCAGTGCCATTGCCTCCAATCTGGCCCGCGGCATGGAACTGAAGGACGCGGTCAGGCGGGCGAAAGCGTATATTTCCGGCGCTCTGGCGGCAATGCTGGATCTTGGAAAAGGCCGCGGTCCCATGAACCATCTGTTTGATCTGAAAAGCGAGTACATCAGGGAGGGAGAAGAATGAACCTCTCTGTTTCTGACAGGCTGCATGCGGCAGCCGCCCCCATCTGGGAAAAATGTCTCCGTCATCCCTTTGTCACCGGCATCGGGGACGGAACACTGGACGTGGAGAAGTTCAGGTTTTTCATGCTCCAGGACTATCTCTACCTGTTCGACTATGCGAAAGTATTTGCCCTGGGCGTGGTCAAGGCCAGGGATCCCCGGCTGATGCGCCTCTTCGCCAGGAATGTGGATGCCGTGCTGGGCGGCGAGATGAATATTCACCGTGCCTATATGAAGCGTCTTGGCATCACGGAGGAACAGGTCTTAGCGGTTCAGCCCGCCCTTGATAACCTCTCCTACACCCATTACATGCTCTCTGTGGCCAGCGCCGGGACCCCGATGGAGATCATCGCGTCCATTCTCGCCTGTTCCTGGAGCTATGCGGAAATCGGGAAAACCCTGGCGGAAATCCCGGGCGCCATGGATCATCCCTTCTACGGCGAATGGATTCGGGGATATGCAGGTGAAGAATACGCCGCGACCAACGATGACCTGATTCACCTGATGAATGAGCTGGCAAAAGACGCATCAAAGGAGCAGCTCGAGCACCTGTGCGACATCTTTGTCAACTGCAGCCGCTATGAGCTGGGTTTCTGGCAGATGTCCTGGGAAATGCGCCTATGAATGTACTGACGTTTGACCATGTGTCCTGCCGGTATCCGGGGCAGGGCACCGACATCGTTGACCGTCTGTCCTTTGAGATAAAGCCCGGCTCGTTTCACTGTATTCTGGGGGTAAGCGGCTGCGGCAAGAGCACCCTCTTCCGCCTGATCAGCGGTCTCATGTCCCCTGAAAAGGGCAGCATCTATGTGAACGGGAAGCCTGTTTGCGGCCATGGATCGTATTGCGGATACATGCCTCAGAAGGATATGCTGTTTCCCTGGCGCAGCGTGGGCGAAAACCTCGCACTGCCGCTGGAAATTCAGCGAAAACTCAGCAAAAAAGAACAGCGGCGGCAGGTTGAAGCCGCCCTGGCGGAGGTAGGACTTGCCGGATGCGCGGACAAACGCCCGGATGAACTCTCCGGCGGCATGCGCCAGCGGGCCGCCTTTGCGCGTACCATGCTGACCGGCAGCGACCTGCTTTTGCTGGATGAACCCTTCTCCGCCCTTGATTTCCTGACCCGCATTTCCATGCAGGAATGGCTTCTGGCGCAGTGGCGGAAGACGGATAAAACGATCCTCTTCATCACTCACGATGTCGAGGAAGCCCTGTTTCTTTCCTCCAGCGTGCTGGTGGTTGAACATACGCCCATCCGGGCTCTGCGGGAAATTCCTGTTCCCATGGATTTTCCCCACAGCCGGAAAGATCTTGCGCGTCCTGAGATCATTGATCTGCGCGAGGAGCTGATCGGCATGCTCAGAAAGCAGGTGGCGGAATGAAAAAGGCAAACCGGGGCAATCTGCCCGCCATGATCCTGCTGTTTTTTCTGATGGTTCTCTGGCAGCTGGGGGCGATGAAGATCAACGCGGCCTACATCCTGCCCTCTCCGCTGCAAATTCTGTCCAGACTTTGGGAACTGCGCCAGGTTCTTTTCACCGTCCATCTGCCTGCAACCATGGGGGTCACTGCCCTGGGGCTGGCAATCTCTGTGGTGCTTGGCGTCCTCCTGGCGTTGATCATGGACGCCAGCCCCCTGTGCCGGAAGACCCTGTATCCCCTGGTGGTCGCTTCCCAGACCATTCCCACCACTGCGATTGCCCCGCTGTTTGTTCTATGGTTCGGCTATGGCATCTGGAGCAAGGTGCTGGTCACCGTGCTCATTACCTTCTTTCCCATCACCATCACTGTCTATGACGGTCTGCAGTCCGCGCGCATTGAAATGGCAGAGCTGCTGGTGAGCTATGGTGCCACCGGACGGGACGTGTTTTTCAAAATCAAGGTGCCGTGTACGCTGCCTTACTTTTTCTCAGCGATCAAGATGGCGGTTCCCCTGAGCATTATCGGTGCGGCCATTGGCGAATGGCTTGGCGCACAGAGCGGACTGGGTTACTTTTCCCGCCGCATGATGACCCAGCTGGACGGAGCGGGCGTTTTCGCCCCGATTGTGCTCCTGTCTGTGGTTGCGATGCTCGCCGTTGCGGTCATTTCTGTGGTTGAAAAAAAGGTCGTGCGTTGGCGCGGCGAGATTTAAAGAATTGGCCCTGTCGCACAGCGACAGTTAGACAAATCCAGGCCTCATGAAATTGCTGCTCTGGCAAATGACAAGTGTGAGGCCTGCAAAGGAGACGCGATAAATGAAACATCTATTTGCCTTCCTTCTGACATGCTGCCTCCTGGTCGCCGGCTGCAGCGCTGCCGAAGAGAAGAAGCTCAGAGAACTTGACGTGGTCCTCGACTGGTACCCCAACGCCCTCCATGCGTTCATGTATGTGGCCATGGAAAAGGGCTATTATGCAGATGAAGGGCTGAAAGTAAACATACGCTTTCCCTCCAATTCCAACGACGCCATCTCCCTGGTTGCCGCGGGCCGCGCTGACATAGGCCTGTACTATCAGCAGGACATCATTCAGGTTCGCTCCCGGCAGCACGTTCCGGTAAAGTCTGTCGGTGCAGTGGTTCAGGCGCCGCTGAACATCGTGCTGTCTCTGGCCAAGGAGTCGATCACCTCGCCCAGGGATCTGGTGGGCAAAACCATCGGGTATGCGGGCACGGAACTTTCCGAAGCCCTCATTCGCAGCATCATGGAAAATGTCGGCGCGGATTACAGCGACGTCACCATGATCGATGTGGGCTTTGACCTGATGAGCTCCATGACCACCGGCAATGTGAATGCTACCATCGGCTGCCTGGTAAACCATGAGGTACCCCAGATGGAAGAAGAGGGCTTCTCCGTCAACTGGTTTGAGCTGGATGATTATGGTGTTCCCACTTACTATGAGGGTGTTTTCCTCGCCAGCGACAGCATGATTGCCAATGATCCTGAAACCCTGTCCGGTTTCCTGCGTGCCTCTGCCAGGGGATTTAATGACATGAAAGCTGATCCTGAGGAAGCGCTGCGTATTCTGCTTGCCAACCAGAGCGCAGAGAACTTCCCTCTGAGCGAAACCGTCGAGCGCAAGAGCATGGCGACTCTGCTGCCGCTGATGGAAACCACGGACGCTCCCTTTCTCAGCCAGTCCGATGTCTGCTGGCAGGAAAACATCGACTGGATGCGTTCCAAAGGCCTCATCACGGAAGACGTCAGCGTGGATGATGTCCGGGTAAACCTGGAATACTGAAAAAGCCCGGCGCGCAAAGAAGCTGATACGGCGAATCGGAGCACGATCACAGGCGGAGCCGATATTGGCTCAGGCCTCCCGAAAAGTCAGCCGTGACAGTCCATTTCCCCAGACTGTATCTGTTCATCTGTCTGCATGCAACATGCAGACAGATTTTTCTTTCCTGCCAAAGTGCCCGAACAATCACTTGATATGCGGAGCACATAACTTCCTGATTTCATGATTCGAAATCGGGCAGGCGGCTCCGGGTTTGACCGCCCGCACCGCTCGTGCGTACGGATCGCGTACACAGCGGTTCGGGCTTTTGAGGGCATCGGTTTGTCCTCTGGTTTCCGGAGTTCCTCTGCGAACAAAGATCGTGGCCTGATTCCTGATCATTCGGAGAGTGGAAGTGCTCCCGGTCCCGGCTCTCCCCGGCATTGCCAGAGCCGCCCGCATTTTATTTGCTGACTCACGCCGTCAGTTATTCCGCCTTTGTTTCAATCTTGAACTGTGTTTCGTACAGTTCCTGATAGGTTCCCCCGGCCTGAACGAGATCCCGATGTTGTCCCCGTTCAACAATTTCTCCGTCCCGGACCACCAGGATCTCATCTGCTGCCAGAATGGTAGACAGACGATGGGCGATCAGAATGCTCGTCCGGCTTTCAATCAGCGGATTGATCGCCTCCTGAATCAGATTTTCCGAAATCGAATCCAGTGCGGATGTTGCCTCGTCAAAGATCAGCAGCGCCGGGTCCTTCAGCAGCACCCGGGCAATGGAAATCCGCTGCTTTTCCCCTCCGGAGAGCTTCAGTCCCCGATTGCCCACCATGGTATCCAGTCCATCCGGCTGACGGGTAATGAATTCCCAGATATTCGCCTTCCGGCACGCCTCGATCATCTGCTTCTCCGTGGCATCCGGCCGCGCATAAAGCAGATTATCCCGGATGGTACCATTGAACAGGTAGGTTTCCTGGGTCACCACCCCGATTTGTTTCCGCAGTTCGCTCAGCTTCTGCTCACGCACGTCGACGCCATCGAACAGTACCCGGCCTTCCTGCACATCCCACAGCCGGGGAACCAGATTTACAATGGTACTCTTTCCGCTGCCGCTGGGTCCGACAATAGCCACACAGTCCCCGCTCTTCAGCTTAAAGGAAACATCCTTCAGGATTGGCCTGTCTTTCGTATAGGCAAAAGACACATGTTCAAAGCTGACCTCGCCCAGATGCTGTGCCGGTGTCATCGGATGAACCGGATCATCTATCTCCACCGGCATGTCGAAATAGTCAAAAATCCGCGTAAACATCGCCATTGCCCGGATCCATTCCGCCTGCATGTTCAGCAGATTGTTTACCGGACCGTACATCCGCCCCAGGAGGGCCACCAGTACCGTGATATCACCGACCGAAAGGTCTGAATTGTACCGCATGATCAGGAGACCGCCCACCAGGTACAGCAGCATCGGCCCTATGCTTGTCAATGTGCTCAGCACAACGAAAAACCACCGTCCGGCCATCCGCTCCTTTATATTCAGACGGATCATCTGGCCGTTGGCCTCCCGATAGCGCTGATATTCGTCCTGTTCCCGGCCAAACAGCTTCACCAGCAGCTGTCCGGAAACCGACAGCGTTTCATTCAGAATGCCGTTTATCTTATCGTTACAGGCCTGTGCCTCTCCCGCCAGCTTCCATCTCGCCTTTCCGGCCAGACGCGTCGGAATCGTGAACAGCGGCACAATCACCATGCCGATCAGCGCCAGAAGCCAGTTTTTCTGGAACATGGCAATCACCGCCACCGTCAGCGTCAGCAGATTTGAAAGAATGCTGGTGAACGTACTGGTGACCACATTTTCCACTCCGCTGATGTCACTGGTCATCCGGGTAATTACATCCCCCTGATTGGTGGATGTAAAAAACCGCTGGCTCATCTTCTGCAGATGCTGGAACATCTGATTCCGCATGTCATAGGAAATATGCTGGGCGACCCAGGTATTCAGATAGCTCTCCGCCACCCCGATCAGGTTCGCCCCCAGGGTCATCCCCAGTGACAGAAGAATGTAGAACACCAAAGCCCGCAGGCTGCGGCCAATCAATCCCTCATCCAGAATTTTGCCTGTCAGAATAGATGGAAAAATCGAACAGACAGAGGATATCGTGATGCACAGCAGTACCAGCAGCAGCTGTTTCCAGTACGGCTTCAGATAACTGAAAATACGTTTCAGCAGATCTTTCGTGATCTTCGGTCTGTTCTTTTTTTCCTCCTCTGTCAGAAAACCTCTGCTCATGTGACCTCCCCGTGGGGGCATGTTTGGTTCCTCCTTTTTGTATTTTCTTTACTGACCTTTATTTCAGTACCTTTTATTCAATCATACGAAAAGGATAGCACATTCCATTTCCGCTGGCAATAAAAATCCTGACCGAACCGGTCGGTTAAGCCAAGGGCTATTTGGGATAATGGAGGGGATAATCAAGGGATAAACACAAAAAACGTCATCAGTGATGACGTTTTTTTGTTCCCGGACATTTGACAAAGACCACATTCGGCCAAATTCTCCTGCAGCCGGCTGAAAAGGGAAGGTGCTGCAGATCCTGTCCGGAAACAGCCCGGTCTGTTTAAAAAATACGTTTACCGCAGTGCCTTATAGGCAGCAACCCTTTTCGCGACGTTTGCCTTGATGTTGTTGTAGAAGAACGTATAGTCGCCATTATGATAGCTCTGCGGGCCGAAGAATTCCGCTCCGCCAATCGGTTCATGCCTGGCGTTTGTCACAATCACCCCGCGGCCGGGAACCACCTGCGCATCCGCCCCAATGTCTATCATCTCGTAGGCACTGGTTTTCTCATTCAGGACCAACGAGCCAAGGTTTTCGCTTGCCGGTGCGTATGTCGCATCCAGTTTCCAGTTCAGCGGGTTGATGCTGATTGCATCCGGCAGCAGCACGACATTGGGTGCATTTTCCTCTACGTTTTTCGGTCCCTCCGTGTTCCAGCTGATGATAACCCCTGTATCCGTTTCGCCAGTCGCAAATTTCAGGTGTGGATTTGCCTCAAGATAATCCCTGGTAACGGCAAAGCCGATGGGATATGCCGCAATCATCCGCTCATAGTATTCGGGATGTTCCCTAAGGTACTTCATCAGTACGAGGGTAACAATGCCCGAGCCCTGACTGTGACCCGCAATGATAAATGGACGGCCGGCATTATAGTGTTCAAAGTAGTAATCAAGCGCGGCAGTTATATCATCGTACGGGGTGGTTGCAAACGCGGTGCGCGGATCCCCGGTCTTGCCTGCAACCTTTCCCGCATACTTCATTCCGGCCTGCCGGTAATAAGGAATGAACAGGTTGGTGCAGTCCTCATACACACTTGCCAGCGCAAAGTGATCAAATTTCACGCCCTCCAGCATATCCGGATTATCAAGCGGAGCAAAGTCCGGATCTCCCTCGTTCATCGCCATATAATCCGTTGGATAGACAAAGAACGTATCCACGTCACGGGTAATCTCCGGAATCTGATACCAGCTGGAACTCCTGGAATAGTCCGTCACCGTTCCTTTGCTGCCGCTGTCTGTAAAAGGAAACTTTATCATTGTTCTCACCTTTCTTTTCCGGAAATCCGGGACAAATCCCGCACTCCCGCATTCATTTTACGTCTTCCACAAGGCCCGGGCATGTGGGCTCTGCCAACAGCTGGACCAGTTTCATTATCTCATGATTCTATCCCATTTCAAAGGAAGTTGCCATAATGCCAACCTTGCTCCTTACGCTTGCTTTTGCCATCATCCTGGTTTATCATAGCTTAGAGGAGCGGGCTCGACGCGCAGTGTCGATTTGTCAAATATAAGCACCGGAAAATTGCGGTGCCTAAAGACCAAGTCACTGCTCATAAAAAGGGGGCATCCAGACATCATGAGCACCCTGCTTGCCGATACACTGAGAAAACTGAGAACGGAAAAAGGCCTTACCCAGACTCAGCTGGCAAACCTGATGTATGTCAACAAAGCCACCATCTCCAAATGGGAAAGCGGAACCCGGGTTCCGGATGTCCCCATGATTACCCGGCTTGCCGGAATTCTGGCTGTAGACGTTGGCACACTGCTAGCCGGCGGTGTCAGAACCGATGAATTCCCCAATCTGGTTATCGTGGATGACAACCGGGCCGTCCTTTCCTATAATCTGCTGATTCTGAAAGAAACTGTGCCGGCTGCCGTCATCACAGGCTTTAACTGGCCGCAGCAGGCCATTGAATACGCGAGGACAAACCGTATTGATCTGGCCTTTCTGGATATTGAGATGGGAACAGCCAGCGGTCTTGATCTCTGCTCTACGCTGATTGAAATCAACCCCTGCACAAAAGTTATCTATCTGACTGCCTATCCCGAATATTCCCTCAACGCATGGGACACCGATGCCAGTGGCTTTCTGGTCAAGCCGCTGACCCCAGAGAGCATCCGCAGACAACTGAAAAAGCTCCATATTCCGTTTTCTGCGGGAGGAACGAAAGCATGAACAACTGGATTGAATCTCTGAATTTCTCCATATTCGGTGCCACCTTTCTGCTCAGCGCCATCGGTTTGTGGTTCACGTTTATCCTTCCCGGAATGGACCGATGGAGCAGGCGCTTTTTTATCCACTTTTTCACCGTCTATATTCTGTGCTGCCTGTCCGGCCTCGCCGATGTTGTCCTCCAGTATTATCCTGTTCCGAGAACCGTCTTTATTTCCCTGTTGCTTCTGGAATCCCTGCTGCTCTCCCTGCCGCTGCTCATGCTGACCGGCTTTCTGCTGCACTGTTGCGGCGAAAGAATTCGCACTAGCAAACTTCTTCATGCCATTCTCGGGCTGTGGTCAGTCTTTTTCGTCCTCCTCATGAGTGTCCTGTTCATTGATGGTTATATCCGTTTCACAGCGGCAAATCAGTATTCCCGCGGTTCTCTGTATCCGCTTCCCCTGATTCCGCTCATTGCCGCCCTGCTGATTGATGTTGCTGGCACGATAAAGCGCCGCCGACAGCTTTCCCGCAAGGTTTTTCTCGCTTTTCTCATTGCCTTCCTGCCAACAACCACCGCACTCACCGTCCATCTGTTCGTGGATGTTTTCCCCCTCGTTGACATCGGCTATGTCCTCTCCGCACTGGCCATGTACAGTCTCATTCTGTCCGACCAGATTGAGCAGGACAAACATCAGCAGCGGGAGATTCTCCGGCAGCAGCAGGAAATTGCCAGACAGCAGCAGGAGATCGCGCATGAACGCGCCAGTGTCATGGTCCTGCAAATGCGGCCGCATTTCATTTATAACACCCTGATGAGCATCCACAGCCTTTGCCGGCTCGATCCCATGAAAGCCCAGCAGGTCACACTGGATTTCACCAATTATCTGCGCAAAAACTTCAATGCCATTGCCAGTGACCGCAGCATTCCCTTCTCCTCGGAACTGGAGCATACACAGGCCTACCTGGCGGTAGAACAGGCACAGTATGACGACATGCTTATCGTGGAGTACGATACGCCGCATATGCATTTCCGCCTTCCCCCGCTGACCCTTCAGCCCATTGTGGAAAATGCCGTCAAGCACGGCATGAACCCCTATTCCGGGCCTTTGCGCATCACCATCCGGACAAGACACACCGATGCCTGTTCCGTGATTACCGTCATCAACAACGGCACCGATTTCAAACCTTCCAATGACCGTGAACCACATATTGCCCTGCAAAACATCCGGCAACGACTTGAAATGATGTGCAGTGGGAAACTGTCCATCTCTCCCTGCAACAGCGGAGGAACGGTTGTTGCGCTGATGATTCCTGATGCCGCTGAGCAGGATGAAGCAGGAAGCAATGCATAACCTGCCGAATCAACACGACTGCCCCATTCCCCATCCTGCAAACTCAGGGACAAAACGGCTTTTTCGGATCTGTTTTCCCTGTCATTTGATGAGATCCGGCTGCATTGGCCAAACCTTGATTTAATCAGACAGAGGGAGATTTTCCCGGATATGCATAAACTGTCTGCGTATTTCATTGATCCCTATTATTCCAGGCACGAAATTGCTTACAGACTTCCTGCATCTGTTCCAATTTCTGAATTCTGGCCGGAAGAACTGCGTTTTCGCCGCTCCCGGTCTGTAACGCTTCCTCTCCGTACGGTAAACAGCAAATCTTTCTGGTACGTTCCTGTCGGCAGCCTCCTCCGGTATGAAAATAATGATAGATTTCGACATGTTATCCGGGTATTTGATGCTATTGCGGCTACTTGTCAAATCCAGGCCTCAGACAAAGAAGCTTTGCCAAACGGCCAAAGTTGAGGAGGCGAATTCAGCCACACACGAGAAACGATATCATCGGCAGAACGTACGAATGTGAACGTCTGGAGGCGTGTCTGAACAGCACTCAGGCGCAGCTGATCGTAGTCTGTGGGAGAAGAGGAATCGGAAAGGCCTTCCTGATTGACGAATGTTTCGACCGGAAATTCGCGTTTAAGATTACCGGTGTCTATGACCAGGCGAAAGACATTCAGCTGCGCAGTTTTACAGCAGAACTGATCCGTAAAACCGGGGAAAAATGGAAGACGCCAAAAAACTGGACGCAGGCATTCGACCATTTGAGGACTTACCTGGAACAGCTTGATGCGCTTGAAAAGCAGATTGTCTTCTTTGATGAGATGCCCTGGCTGGATACCCGCAGATCCGACTTTCTTCCTGCTTTCGAGAGATTCTGGAATGACTGGGGTTCTGCACGGCCTAACCTGGTTTTTATCATCTGCGGTTCTGCCGTTTCCTGGCTGGATAAGACATTTTCCGAAAATAAAGGACGACTGTTTAACCAGCAAACCTGCCGGCTTCATTTGAAACCTTTTACCCTCCATGAAACCGAATGCTTTCTGCAGTCCCGCGGCATCACCTGGCCACGACATGGAATGCCGGGTGCTATATGATTATGGGCGGAATTCCTGCCTATCTAAGCGTACTAAACGGGAAGTATTCCCCTGCGCAGAACATTGACTGCCTGTTCTTTTCTCCTCACGGTGAATTCCGGAATGAGTTTGACCACCTGTATAAAGCCATTTTTCCCAACAGTCATCTGCACATCCGGATTGCCGGAGCATTAAGCACGAAACGCGGCGGTCTCAGCAGATCTGAAATCTATCAACAGACCGGGATAAGCGACAATGGAGCACTGACCAAAGCATTGGGCAATTTAACTGCTGCCGGCTTTGTCCGAATCAATCGCTTTTACGGAAAGAAAGCGAAAGATACGCGCTATCAGCTTTCGGATCACTACTCTCTGTTCTACTTCCGGTTGATGAACGATACTCCCGGAGAAGATCCGCATGATTGGCATCATTGTGCAGACCTTCCCGCACGCCGGGCCTGGAGTGAGCTCGCCTTTGAGTCCCTTTGCCTTGAACACATCCCTCAAATCAAACAGAAACTGGGGATTTCGGTCGTTTCCTCTGAGGAAAGCGTCTGGAGCAGCCCGGGAAATGAAGAACTTGGAATCTCAGCGGCACAGGTCGACCTTTTAATCGAGCGCAGAGACCGAATCATCTGTCTCTGCGAAATAAAGTACTCGGCAGAAGCGTTTGTTATCGATAAAGCGGTTGACCTTGCCCTGCGCAACAAAATCAGTGCGTTCAAGGCTCAGACAAAAACGAAAAAATCCGTTCAGCTGATTCTGCTGACGACACACGAGGTGAAAAAGAACCTGTACAGCGGGATTGCGCAAAACCAGGTTACACTGGACGATCTGTTCCGGCCCTGATGGAGCAGGACCTGTTCACCTGGTGTACCGTTTCCATTGGTTTCCTCTGCCTGATAAAAACGCGGCTGTACCGTGACCGGTACAGCCGTGTTATTTGCCTGCTCATTTTCTTCCGGTA
>JAGAHV010000324.1:0-3691 GCA_017626895.1 Clostridia bacterium
CATGTGCAGTGCCCGGGCCGGACTGGCCCGATCCCTGGGATTGCCTGAGGAACAGGTGCTGCCCACGGCCGGCGGAGCGGCCGCCATTGACCTGATTCTTTCCGCCGGAAAAGGGCGCGTGCTCATCCCCCAGCCCACTTTCGGGGAATACGCCGCCCGCGCCTCTGTTCACGGACGGGAAATCGTGCCTTTTGAAAGTACACCCCGTAAAGGCGTGAGCCTGCCGCACAGCGGCAGTTTGTCCAGTGTGAGCACGGAAAAAGCCGCGGTGCCGAAAGTCCAGGCCACTCCCCGTAAAGGTGATACCCTTGTTCTGTGCAATCCCAATAACCCGGACGGACGGCTTTTAAGTGCCGGACAGATCATGACCGAATATGACAAAGTCCATGCCGTGTCCGCGGATCTTCTGGTGGATGAGGCATTCATCGGTTTTGCACCGGAGGAAAGTGTGCGGCATATGGTCCGTCCGGGCCTGCTGGTTGCCGGTTCCATGACCAAGGTTCTGTGTATCCCGGGGATTCGTCTGGGATACATCGCCGGGGATGCTACCGCCGTTGCCACACTGGCAGAGCGCATGCTCCCCTGGTCCATCTCGACACAGGCCGCGGAAATCGCCGCCGCTCTTCCGGATCACCTTGAGGAGCTCGCGGCAGACTGCCGGCTCAATGCCCGGCGGCGCGCCATCTTTGCCCGGCAATTGGCAGCACTTGGAGCAGATGTTGCCCCCAGCGCTGCCAATTTCCTCCTGGTCCGCTTTCCCCGCGAGATGCAGGACACAGTCCGGGCACTGAAAAAGCGGGGCATCCTGGTCAGGACCTGTGAATCCTTTGGCCTCAGTGCCCATTACCTTCGTCTGGCGGTCCGCCTGGAGGAAGAAAATGAGCGGCTCATCTCCGAACTGAAAAAAGCGCTTCAGTCCTGACGGATAAAACCAGAAAGTGAAAGAATTGTCCTTTCGCTCAGCGACAGTCAATTCAAATGTTGTCCAGAACGAAGTTGGTCAGGTGAAAGACCAACACCAAGGAGGAATCACCGGCATGATCAATACCCTGATTTTCGGCGGCACAACGGAGGGACGGCAGGCTCTGCTCCGGGAGCCGGATGCGGTGGTCTGTGTCACCTCCGACTATGCCAGATCCCTTCTCCCGCCTGGAACGGACTGCCGTGTCGGTGCGCTGAACCGGGAGGAAATGCTTGACCTGATGCGGTCGCTCCGGCCCCGCCGGGTCATAGATGCCACACACCCCTATGCCGTTCAGGTACAGGCCAATATCCGGTTTTGCTGTGGCCAGCTGGGCATCCCGCTGACCCGCATCGAGCGGCCGGCGAATGAACAGGACGACTGGCGGAATCAGGTGCGCACGGTCCGGGATGCCCGGGAAGCAGCCGAGATGCTGTCAGAGACAGAAGGACCGATTTTCCTGACCACCGGTTCCCATACCCTCTCCGTCTATACCCGGGTCATCCCACCGGAGCGGCTCTATGTCCGGGTCCTGCCGTCCATGGAAAGCCTGCGGCTTTGTCAGGAGGCCGGTATTCTGCCCAGCCATATCTGCGCCATGCAGGGGCCTTTTTCTCTGAATTTCAACCTTGCCCTGTTCGAGGAACTGCACATTCGGACCATGGTTACCAAAGATTCCGGGACCGCCGGCGGCCTCATGGAAAAAGTCCGGGCAGCACTTGCCCTGAACATTGACATCATTCTTATTGAACGTCCAAAATCAGAACAATCCGACACGAAAGACAGTTGTGGTGAACAAAATGCGCGGTAAATCTCTCATGATTCAGGGGACCGCTTCCTCCGTCGGGAAGAGTGTCCTTTGCTCGGCCCTTCTGCGTATCCTGCATCAGGATGGGGTCCGGTGTGCGCCTTTCAAGGCACAGAATATGGCCCTGAATTCCTATGTGACAAAAGATGGTCTTGAGATGGGCCGGGCCCAGGTGACACTGGCCCAGGCCGCCGGTCTTGAACCGGATATCCGCATGAACCCCGTTCTGCTGAAACCCACCGGTGACCGGCGGAGTCAGGTGATTGTGGACGGCCGGCCCGTCGGTTCCATGACCGCCATGGAATATCACCAGTACAAGCCCGGACTGCGCACCCACATTCGCGAGGTATATGAATCGCTGGAACGGGACTATGACTGCATCATCCTGGAGGGGGCCGGAAGCCCGGCGGAAATCAACCTGCGGGACGGGGACATTGTCAACATGTCCATGGCGGAAGCGGCAGATGCCCCGGTTATCCTGGTGGGAGACATTAATCTGGGCGGCGTCTTTGCGTCCCTTCTGGGAACGGTTCTGCTGCTGACCGAGGCGGAACGTGCCCGGGTCAAAGGGGTCATCATCAACAAATTCCGGGGCGATGTGCGCATTCTGGAACCCGGTCTGCGGATGCTGGAGTCGCGCATTCATGTTCCGGTGCTGGGCGTCGTTCCCTGGATGGACGTGGAGCTGGAGGATGAGGACAGCATCACCGAGCGGTTCCGGCAAACGGCCGGAGAGGGAGATCTGAACGTCTCCGTTGTAAAGCTTCGCCACATCTCAAACTTTACCGATTTTCAGGCCCTCACCCTGCAGCCCGGCGTCCGCGTCAGCTATGCCCGGCAGCCCTCTGACCTCACAGGCGCGGACATCATCATCCTGCCGGGCACCAAGAATACAATAGAAGACCTGATTGACCTGCGCAACCGCGGAATGGATGTCCCGATCATCCGTCATGCCCGTCAGGGCGGAACCGTCATCGGCATCTGCGGCGGCTACCAGATGCTGGGAAATCGCCTTCTGGACCCGCTGCACGTGGAATCCCGGGTTTCTGAAATCGCCGGTCTCGGGCTCCTTGACATGGAGGTCACCTTTTCCCCTGAAAAGCTGACCCGCCAGTCCACCGGCCAGATCCAGTGTCCCTCGGGATGGCTCCATTCCCTGAACGGACAAATCCTGGACGGGTATGAGATTCACGCCGGCCAGAATCATCCCGGCGACTGCGTGCCCTGGCTCACCATCCGCGGAGCCGTCGACGGCCTCTGCAATCCGGAGGGGAACGTGCTGGGCACCTATCTCCATGGCCTGTTCGATGACGGTCTCTTCTTTTCCGCCCTGCGGGCTCACCTGCGACATGAGCATCCGGACCAGTCGCCCTCCCGGATTCAGACCATGGCGGACTTTCGTGAGCATGAGTTCAACCGGATCGCGGATATTGTCCGTGCCAGCCTGGAGTTGGACCAGATCCGGCAGATTATACGGGGGCAGCCATGAACCGACTCTTTATTCCGGCACTTGCCTGCGGCTTTGCGCTTGACCTTTTGCTGGGAGATCCCCGGTGGCTGTATCATCCGGTACGGCTCATCGGTCGCCTGATTACCTTCCTTGAAAACCGCCTGCGGGCACGGGACGGAAACCTGTTCCTTTCCGGAATCCTTCTGACCTTTCTGACCGTGTCCCTGACCATGCTCAGCAGCGCAGGGATTCTGCTCCTTCTCCGGCAGCTGGGACCGGTTCCCCATTTTCTGGGAATGGTCCTGCTTAACTGGATGGGCCTTGCGGCTAAATCCATGTGCAGCGAGGCCCGGGATGTTTTCCTGGCGCTTGACCGGGGCCTGGAGGCCGGACGTCAGCAGGTAGCCCGCATCGTGGGCCGGGATACGGACCGGCTCACCGAGGAAGAAGTCATCAAGGCAACGGTTGAAAC
>JAGAHV010000325.1:0-6246 GCA_017626895.1 Clostridia bacterium
AGATGGGGAACATCTTTATGGGCTATAACAGCATTCTGTTCCAGGTACTGACGCTGCCGGGACGAATCATTCCCATCTTTAAGAATCTGTATATCAAATCCCTGATTTACAGTTCGGACCGTATGGCACTTGAAATTCTGGCCAAAGATACAACGTGCGCCGTCAGCCCTGAGGAAGTTGCCAAATATCTGTTTCTGCGGGAATATAATAAAAGGGTACATTCCACAATCAATATTGAACAGGCAATGCAGAACCGGGAAGAGCGCTTTAAAGGGCAGGGACGTCTTGAAAAAGCCTTACTGCGGCTTTTCTCCGAAAAGCCACCTCTGATGGATCGGATCAATGCAGTACGGGATACCTCCAAATACGGCCCGATGATATAACCGGCAGCACCGTCGCCTCGATTCTCAGCTCCGCCAGCCCCATACGGGGGCGAGCGGATTGAAGCCCTTACAAATCAGCTGATTGCTCAGCTCGATGACCTCCTCTACGGAGGTCTTTTTTCCGTCCTTTACCCACTGCTTATAGATCTCCACGATCGTGTACTGAACAAAAACGATCAGGATATGCTGCTGCCATTCGGGAATGTTGTTGAACCAGGCGCTTTTTTGCCAGGTGGCGGCATTGACCCGGCCGATTATCCTGTCCCGGATCGTCAGATAGCCTGAGGCGCAGGTGATCTTCTCGTACATTTCACCTTTACCGATGGAATAGCGAAAGAACGCCTCGTTTACCTTATCAAGTTCCTCCGGCAGATGGTAATGGGAGATCATGTCAATGTATTCGGAGGAGATCTCCATCTGCACCTCCAGCAGGAGGTCATCCATGGTGGGATAGTAGCGATAGAAGGTTTTCTTGTTGATCTTCGCCCGTTCGCACAGTTCCTTTACGGTCATCTCGGGATAGTCCATTTCGAGAATCATCTGCTCAAAGGCCGTGTGGATTGCCGAAATGGTTTTCTGCACCCGCAGATCTTCTGTTCCTGTCAGTTTCATTCGGTCCTCCAAACTTTATGCAACCTTTTTCGCAAAAGGGTGACATAAGGGGTCTATTTTGAAAAAGTGACCATTGTTTCAGTTTTACCCGTTCATTATAATCGGGTCAACAGAATAAAGCAACCCGAGTTGCCTGAAAGGGCTCGACGCGAAGCGTCGATTCGTCAAGTGAGGGCATTGCAAATGCATCGGTGCCGAAAGACCTGGCTGCGAGCAATGAAAAAAGGGCTCGATGCGAAGCATCGATTCGTCAAGTGAGAGTATGGCAAATGCATCGGTGCCGAAAGACCCGGCTGCGAGCAATGAAAAAAAGAGCTCGACGCGAAGCGTCGATTTGCCGAGTATGAGTGTTGGTGAGTAACGGTGCCGAAAGACCCGGCTGCGAGCAATGAAAAAAGGGCTCGACGCGAAGCGCCGATTTGCCGGGGTTGAGTATCGGTGGTAAAGACTGAGGAGGAAAAAACAATGGCAAACCTGATTCTGTACTATTCCCGCAAGGGTGAAAACTATGTGAACGGCAGCATCCAGACGATTTCAAAGGGAAACACCGAACGCGTGGCGGAATTCATTCAGAAGGCGGTGGGCGGCGATCTGTTTGAGGTGGAGCCGGTCAGGAACTATTCCGCGTCTTACATGACCTGCATCAGGGAAGCGCAGGCGGAGCAGCGTGCGGGTGAGCGCCCTGCCGTGAAGAGGATGCCGGAAAATCTGTGGGATTATGACACCATCTTCATTGGCTATCCCAACTGGTGGGGGACAATGCCGATGTTCATGTTCACGGTGCTGGATGCCTTTGACTGGACGGGCAAAACAATCGTGCCTTTCTGCACCAACGAGGGCAGCGGTCTGGGCGTGAGTGTACAGGATATAAAGAAATCCTGCCCCGGTGCAATGGTGCTGCCCGGTCTCAGTATCCATGGCGGCAGCGCAGCCAATTCCGAAAAGCAGGTGAAAGCCTGGTGTGAATCGTCCTTAAAGCTTTTTCGTGAGAAACACTAAATGCAGATCTGGCCAAGGCTATAAATAAGGAACTGTCATGATTTTTGATCGCAACGAAAACAAGCCCGTCATTGCCCTGCTGGGCGCGGGAAGCATGGGAACTGCCATCGTGCGGCGGATTGCCGCGGGGAAAAAGATCCTGCTGGGGGACATCAGTGAGAAGAATCTTGAAAAAGTGTCCCATGATTTTGAGTACAGCGGCTATGATGTGGAAACCATGACCGTCAATGCGCTGGAAAAGGAAAGTGTCGAAGCCTTTGCCCGGAAGGCGGCATCCCTGGGGCCGGTAATGTTTTTCATTGATACGGCAGGCGCATCGCCGAATCAGGCAAAACCGGAACATATCCTCAAACTGGATATGGTGGGCACAGGCTATGCCGTGGATGCCTTTGGGAAGGTCATGGCGCCCGGCGGTGCCGGCCTGATCATCTCGAGCCAGACCGGATACATGTACAACATTCCCCATGAAACCGAGCAGGAGATCCTGAATACGCCGACGCAGGACCTGATGGATCTTCCGTTTATCAGGGAAACGGCCATGCAGAATTCCGGCTGGGCGTACATGATCGCCAAACGGGTGAATCATCTGCAGGCCATGAAAGCGGCCGCTACCACCTGGAAGGCCCGCCGGGCGCGCATCAATACCCTGAGTCCCGGGGTGATTGTGACGCCTCTGGCCTATGATGAATTTAATGCGGCAGGCGAGGAATATCAGAGGATGATAGATGCCTCAGCGGCGGAACGGACCGGCACATCGGATGAAATTGCCGAAGCGGGTGCGTTCCTGCTGGGCGAGCATGCCGGCTTCATCACCGGCACCGACCTGCTGATTGACGGCGGCACCATTGCTGCGATTCGAACCGGTCAGTATAAGCTTGGACGATAAAAACGGACTTCTCCTGGAGTGAAATGGGAGGTTAAACATGAAAAAGCTCATTGCGGGAATGCTGCTGCTGACACTGCTGCTCGCCTCTGCCGCGGCGGAAACGGCAGCTCCGCGGATATTGGTTGCCTATCTTTCCCGGGCAGGGGAAAACTACAATGTGGGTGTTGTCTGGGAAGGCTCTGCCTGTGCAGCCTATGCCGGTTATATTGAAAAGGGCAACACTGCCATGATGGCCGCCGTGATTGCCGAAATCAGCGGCGGTGATCTGTTTGAGATTCAGACGGTGACGCCGTATCCGGATGACTATGCATCCATGCTGCAGGTGGCGCAGGAGGAGATAGACACGGATGCACGCCCGGAACTGGCCGCGAAAGTGGAAAATATGGAGGACTACGATGTCGTCTTCATTGGCTATCCCATCTGGCACGGCCGGATGCCTCAGGCGATTTTGTCCTTCATTGAAGGGTACGATCTGTCCGGTAAGACGGTGATTCCGTTCAATACCCACGAGGGCAGCGGACAGTCCGGTACGCATCAGGTGATTGAACAGGCTCTGCCGGACAGCACGGTGCTGCAGGGACTGGCCGTCCGGGGAAAGATGGCCCAGGAGGATCCGGAGAAAATGAGGGCACAGATTGAACCATGGCTGGAGGGGATGCAAATGAAAAGGATACGGACTGATGCCGCAAGTGAGGTTCTGGCGACGTATGAGGCGATACAGCAGGCCATGATTGATAAGGACATTGGCACACTGGACCGGCTGTATCAGGAAGGGACAACCTTTACCCATATGTCCGGCAAAAAGCAGACCAAGGCGGAGTTCTTCGGTGAGATTGCAGATGGCACGCTGAACTATTATGCCTATGACATTCAGAACCCCGAGATTACCGTGGACGGGGATGAGGCTGCGCTGAGCGCCTCAGTTACCCTGAAAGCGAAAGTCTACGGATCATCTGGCAGCTGGACGCTGCCGGTGCGGGCACATTTTACGAAGATTAATGGACAGTGGATTGCACACAATTAAAACTGGCCCTGCCCGCACATCGGCAGATCGCTGAATTGAAGATGCAGACAGAGCTGCTCAGGCGAATGACCAAAGATCTATTATTGAATGGAAAGAGAGGAACAATACATGGAAACGATTAAGCTGAACAACGGATTATCCTGCCCGGTGGTGGGGATTGGCACCTTTATGCTTTCTCCGGCAGATGCGCAGAACAGCGTACGGGAAGCACTGAAAATGGGTTATCGCCTGATCGATACCGCCAATGCCTATGTGAACGAGCGGGCAGTAGGGCGCGGGATGCGGGAGAGCGGTGTAAAGCGGGAGAAAATCTTCCTGTCCACCAAACTCTGGCCCTCTGAATATGAAAACCCGAATGCAGTGGAGGAAACCCTGGCCCGGCTGGGGGTGGATTATGTAGACCTTCTGTATATCCATCAGCCGGCAGGAAACTGGATGGCCGGTTACCGGCAGCTGGAAAAGGCTTACCGGGATGGCAAGGCGAAAGCCATCGGGATCTCCAACTTTGAAGGGAAATACATCGCGGAACTGGAAACCAAATGGGAGGTGATTCCACAGTTTATTCAGGTGGAGGCGCATCCGTATTTTGCACAGGATGAACTGCGCAAAACGCTTGACAGGTATGACATTCGCCTTATGAGCTGGTATCCCCTTGGACATGGCGACAAAGCCCTGATTGAGGAACCAGTCTTCCGTGAACTGGGTAAAAAGTATGGGAAAAGTCCTGCTCAGGTGATCCTTCGCTGGCACACCCAGATGGGCTTTGTGGTCATCCCCGGCAGCAGAAATGTGGCTCATATCAGGGATAATCTGGACATTCTGGACTTTACCCTGACCGATGCGGAGATGAATGAAATTGCAAAACTGAATAAGGGTGTGCGGTACTACATCCGTACCGATGAGGCGCTGTCAGGGTTTGCTGCATGGCAGCCTGCCTATGAGGCGGAATAAACAGAGCGTACGGAGAATTTGCCATGAAGAAGAGAATGCTGCGGGACATTGAGGTCTCTGAAATTGGAATGGGCTGTATGGCCTTTTCCCATGGATACGGGCAGATCCCGAATGAGTCGTACAGCATTGAAGCAATCCGGAACGCTTTCCGGCACGGATGCACCTTTTTTGACACGGCAGAGGTGTACAGTCCGGGTCTCAGCGGTATCGGCCACAATGAACGCATTGTTGGGAAAGCACTGAAAGAGGTGCGGCCTCAGGCTGTGATTGCCACGAAACTGTTTCTGAATGTCGGTTTCGGGGGCAGTGTGGAGACAGTCCTCAGAAGGCATCTGGAGGCGTCCATGCAGCGCCTGCAGACAGACTACGTGGATTTGTATTACCTGCATCGCATGGGCGGTGTGCCGGTGGAAAAAGTTGCCGAAGCCATGGGACATCTCATTGATGAGGGACTGATCCGTGGATGGGGGCTCAGTCAGGTGGATGTAGAGGTAATCGACCGGGCACAGCGGGTTACGCCGCTCAGCGCCATTCAGAACATCTACTCCATGGTGGAACGGGACAGTGAGGCAAGGATCATCCCATACTGCATGGAGCACCGTATTGGTTTCGTCCCTTTTTCGCCGATTGCCAGCGGCCTGCTGTCCGGGAAAATCACTCCGCAGACGAAATTTGAGTCCTATGATGACGTGCGCAACTGGGTACCTCAGCTCAGCAGGGCGAACATTGCAGGGAATCAGCCCATTGTTGATCTGCTGAAACAGTACGCGGAGATGAAAAATGCCATGCCTGCACAGATTTCCCTCAGCTGGATGCTGCACAAATACCCGAATGTCGTACCGATTCCGGGGAGCAAGAACAGGGAACGGATAATTGAAAACCTGGAGGCATCTCATATAGAACTGACGGATTCCGAGTTTCATTCCCTGGAAACAGCGTTGAATCAGTGTAAAGTGTATGGACACAGAGGTCTCGGAGGTTTCTGATGCCAAAGGTCTGCAGTTCGGTTTGTGACCGGACTGCAGGCCTGCTTTTTAGTTGAATCGGAGTCGGCTTCTGATCGTGAAGGCCGGATAGATGCAGTTAGAAATGACCGGATTACGTCATGTCTGGCCAGGGGAATGATGATGAGAAGTCCGAAGAGACGTCAAGGCCGCTGTGACCGGCGAGGTCAGAAATTGAGCGTATGGCAGGCAGATGCCTCTGTGAAAATAGTGGTGCAACTGTCTGCTTTTTATGCAGGGGTTCTTACCAGTTTCCGGTTTCCTGCACGCGAAAAGTTTATCCGTTTTCGTTGAAAATCGGACGGGGGTTTGCTATAATTTATGAGGGCTGTTAGACGGTTTTGCAGAGGTTTCAGAGGTAGTGTGAGAATACAAGCAGAGGAACAG
>JAGAHV010000326.1:0-22040 GCA_017626895.1 Clostridia bacterium
AGTGCCTGGAATATGGTAGAATGCAGCTGTCAACCTTTGGAAAGAGATGAGAATGATGAAATTGACACAGGATACGATTGCCGCTCAGTCGACCGTTTCGGGGGAGGGCGGAATTGCCATTATCCGGATCAGCGGCCCGGACAGTATCGGAATTATTCGGAAAGTCTTTCGCTCTGCCTCCGGACGTGAACCGGAGCCCCGGCATCTCCAGTACGGACATGTGGTCTGGCAGGGAGAGGTCATCGATGAGGTGATGGCGGTCCTTTTGCCGGGCAGGCATACCTATACGGCAGAGGACATGGCGGAGATTCAGTGCCATGGCTCCCAGTTCATTGTCAACCGGATTCTTTCCGTATTAATGGAATGCGGTGCGCGGCTGGCCGAGCCCGGCGAGTTTTCCTATCGGGCCTTTATCAATGGCCGGATCGATCTGACACAGGCGGAGGCCGTCATGCGTCTGATTCACTCATCCGGGGAACGGTCACGCCGAAGCGCCATGAGGCAGATGGACGGGGCTGTATCCCGGGAAATCCGGAAAATTCAGGCAGAACTGGCGGATCTCAGTGCCGGACTGGCGGCGTATATCGATTTTCCGGATGAGGTGGATGAGACGGAAACGGCTGACAATCTCCACCGGAAATGCCTGGAGATGGCGGATCGTCTGGAACGTGAATGCAGCGAAAAAAAAGGACGGATCGAGGACGAAGGAATCTATGTGGCGCTGTGCGGAAAACCGAATGCGGGGAAGAGCAGTCTCCTGAATAAACTGGTGGGACAGGAACGCGCCATTGTCACCGAAATTCCCGGAACCACCCGGGATATCCTTCGCGAATCGGTGATGATGAACGGCATCCGTTTTACCCTGACGGATACGGCAGGACTGCGGGAGACGGATAACCCGGTTGAAAAGATCGGGGTGGAACGTGCCAGAGAAGCCATTGATACGGCGGATGTACGAATGCTGCTGATCGACAGTTCGGAGATGCCGGATGACTCCGTACGGAAAATGATTGAGGAAATCCGGCCGGATCTGATCCTGATCAGCAAGGAAGATATTTCCAGGGTGGAACCTTCCCGGGAAATTCTTCAGATGATCGGACAGATTCCATTCATCCAGATCTCTGCCTATTCGGATACCGGTGTGGAGGCACTGAAACAATGGCTGTGTGACCGGGCAGATATGGATCTGTCAAAAGAGGCGATCTTTTCTCAGACAAGACACGTGGAGGCGGCAAAGAGAGCGGCCTCACACCTGCGGGCCTGTGCCGCCTCCATTGAAAACGAGATGCCGCTGGACCTAGTCAACATCGACCTGATGGCCGCCATGGAGGAAATCGGGCAGGTGACGGGGGAAAATGCAACGGAAACCGTCATTGACCGGGTATTCAGTCAGTTCTGCGTGGGGAAGTAAAATGTTTCACGTGAAACATTTTTGATGGAGAAAAGGCCTCGAATGTTTCACGTGAAACATTCGAACAACATTCATCTGACAGGGAAAATCAAAACAGGCGGAATGTTTCACGTGAAACATTCCGCCTGTTTTTAATCGGTATTGCGAACCAGTTCGGCATAAATGCCGTTTTGCTGAATAAGCGCGTCATGGGTGCCGTGTTCGTGAATGCCTTTATCGTCAATGACAATGATTTCATCCGCGTTCTTGATGGTGGAAAGCCGGTGGGCGATGACAAGGGTAGTTCGGTTTTCATACAGCCGGCGGAACGCGTGCTGGATCTTTCGTTCCGTGGTCGTATCCAGTGCGCTGGTGGCCTCATCCAGGATCAGAATCCGGGGGTTGAGGAGGAAGACGCGGGCAATGGAGATGCGCTGTTTCTGTCCGCCGGACAGGCGAACACCGCGCTCGCCGACTTCGGTCTGGTAACCATCCGGCAGGGCAAGAATATCATCATGAATCTCGGCAAATTTGGCGGCCTCAATGACCTCTTCCATGGTGGCATCCATTTTTCCGTACCGGATGTTGTCCAGAATGGTTCCGGCAAAGAGGAACACATCCTGCTGGACAATGCCGATGGAAGAACGAAGATCCTTCAGCGCGATCTGACGGATATCCATGCCGTCAATGCAGATGGAGCCGCCGGAGATGTCGTAGAAGCGGGGAATCAGCTGGCAAAGGGTTGATTTGCCGCTGCCGCTGGGGCCCACAATGGCCAGCATGCGACCGGCCGGAATCTGCAGATTGATGTGGGAGAGAACCGTGGGCTTGTCGGCGTCATAGGAGAAGGTGACATCCCTGAATTCAATATTGCCATCGATTCGGTCCGGATGAATGGCATTGGGCGCATCGACGATCTCCGGTTTCTCGTGCATGATCTCGAGGAAACGGGAGAAACCGGCCATGCCCTGCGTGAACATCTCCGTGAAGTTGGTCAGGCGCCGGATGGGGGACTGAATGCTGGCCACGTACATATTGAAGGTTATGAGCGTGGTGATATCCATCTGTCTGGCCATGATGAAGGCAGATCCGCAGCAGATGATCAGAAGACTCATGAGGTTGAGCATAAAGTCTGTCCCGCTCATAAAGCCGGCCATCACATGGTAATAGTCCTTTTTGGCCTTCACATATTCACCGGAACAGGCATTGAATTTCTCGATCTCAAAGGATTCGCTGCAGAAGGCCTTGGCGGTCCGCACACCGGTGAGGGAGGTCTCAATTTCCGTATTGATCAGGGCGGTTTTCTGCTTGACGGTTTTGGAGGCACGCATCATGCTTCTGCGCCGGTTGGCAATGAACAGGATAATCAGCGGAACACAGATCAGGAGAATCAGGGAAAGGACGGGCTGAATGCCAAAGAGCACAATGAACGCGCCGATCAGTGTCACGAAGGAAATGAACAGATCCTCCGGTCCGTGATGGGCCAGCTCGGTGATATCAAAGAGATCGGTGGTGACACGGGAAAGAAGCTGTCCGGTCCGGTGGCGGTCAAAGAAGGAAAAACTCAGCGTCTGCATATGGGAGAAGAGGGTATTGCGCATGTCCGCTTCGATTTTTACACCCATATAGTGCCCGAAGTAGGTCACAATCCACTGAAAAACGGTGCGGAGACAGAACCCGAGGACCATGAAGGTCAGAACCCGGACAAAGGCCTGCACGGCACCGGCGGGAATGTGAACGTAGAGGATGCGCCGCGTCAGGTAGGGAAACAGCACGTCCACAAGCGCTACCAGAAAGGCGCAGCACATATCAAGGATGAAGAGTTTCCGGTGAGGCCGGTAGAAATGGAAAAACTCGCGGAGTGCGGCTTTTGTATCCCGAAAGGGTGAATATTTCTGCATAGCTGACCTGCCTGTTAAGGTTACTTTTTAGAGGAAAGAATGTTGAAAACGACGCTGTGCTCGGTAATGAAAGGACCGTCCTGGACGAAAAAGAGGGTTCCGGTGACCGGCGTTTTCAGTACCTCCCGGATGGATCCGTCCAGTGGATTCATGATAAAGCCCAGCTGTTCACCCTTGCGGACATGCGCGCCGGCCAGCTTGACACGGCGGAAAAGGCCGGCGGTGGTGGCTGAGACGGAGGTCAGATCGGAGGTGCTGATGATGGTGGAAAGCTGCCCGGGGACGGATTCGCTGTGGATGATGCCCCGGGAATTGAGAAAACGGATGATGGAGCGGATAGTCTGTTCTGCCGCGTTTTCATCGATTTCGGTGGTCTTTCCGGCATAGAGGGAATAGGCCTGGGTTCCGGCCAGCTGCCAGTTGTAGTTGAGGGTGGTGTGGTCTGCCGTACGCGGTTCACGGACGTACACGTAGGGCAGTCCGAATTCAAGTCCCAGCTCCGGATTCTGATGGCCGGTGTTCATCATGCGCACATGCGGGATGAACGATCCCGGCTGATAGAAGCTGGTCAGCTGAACGCCATAGATATAGCTGCTGAGACGCTCCAGAAGGGCATGGGCAATCCGTTCGGTGGTTGAACCGGCCGGGTCGCCGGGAAAGCGGCGGTTAAGGTCCATGTTCTCAGGCCCCCAGAGGCGGGTTCCCGTATTCATGGAGGCACCAATGGCAGTGGGAATAATGGTGACGGTTTTCCCGGAAATGATGCCGCCGTCCTTTTCAATGTCCCGCAGGATGGAGACCAGACGCGCACAGACGTAGAGCTGCTGAATTTCATCGCCGCGGAGTGCGCCGACGATGATGCAGCTTTTTTCGCCTTTTCCGAACCGGAACAGGCGAATATTCATGTCATCACGGAAGTAGGACGGGACAGTGAGGAGTATTTCTTTTTTCATACGGACGCTTCCTCTCCAATGCGGGCAAGCAGGGTGCCCGGGTAGACTGCGGAATAGGCCCGCTGCGTAAAGACCAGACCGCTGCAGGGCGCAGAAACGGATTCAAGGACGGTTCCCTCCAGGGCAGAGATGATGTAACCCAGGGACTGGCCGGCACAGACGGTTTCTCCCAGATGATTTTCCGGAATATAGATGCCGGCGTGTTCACAGGTAATCCGGGAAATCGTCCGGCCGGAATACAGGACGGGAACAGGCTGATTAGGGGTGATGGAACTGGCAGAGTCCGTCCAGAGGCCCAGATCATGCATTTTGCTGAGGATGCCGGAAACAACGCGGTCACTGGCCGATTCAGGGAGAAAAGAGCGTGTATCCACCTCAAGAATGAAGGCATCCCGGCCCAGCCGCGACAGAGAACCGGTCAGGGAGGAGTCGAATGAAGGTTTGTCCGGATAAACCCAGATCAGATCCGGACACAGGGACATGACTTTTGGAATCTGCTCCTCGTGAGCACCAAAATGCAGCCGAACCTCGAACAGTTCATTTTTGTCGTTGGTACTGGCGTGGATATCAAGAATCAGATCCGCATCCCGGACGTCGCTCAGGATGTGCCAGCACATGGTTTCAAGGGGAGTTCCATCCTCTGAACCGGGAAAGGCACGGTTCATATCCAGCCGGGGATGAGCGGGAACCATGCGTTCATACAGATCCAGTCCGAGGGGATTGAGCATCGGGTAAAGATCCACGGTTCCGTTCAGAAAATCAGGATGTTCCTGAATGGTGCGGGACAGTTTGTAGAGAATCAGCTGTCCCAGCATTTCATCCCCGTGAATCCCGGAGGTGATACAGATTCTGGGACCGGACGCGCCGGAACTGAGACGACAGCGGCGAATTGTCCACTGTTCATCAATGGGGAGAGAGGCACCTGCAATTGTTGTGATTTCCTTTATGAAATTCATACCTTGAACCTCGCAAATAAAACAAACAGTCTGAGGACAGAATTATTGGCATGCTATCACAAATACGTAAAACATGCAAGAAAAATAAGGAATATTTCATAAATAACCAAGACAAAAGGGAAAAATTCATTAGAAATGCAGGAAGAAAGGAAAGAAGTTCCAAATCCATCGGTTTCCGGCGGTCTGTCTCCGGAATGGAGGAGAAACCGGAAAAAGGCTGAGAGGATGAAAACTTTGAATCTCACTTATCAATATGTTATAATTTTAGAAAACAAAATCATTTTCCGGAGTACAGGGGGCATAATTTGAAAATCGGTATCTATACGGATACGTTTTATCCGGAAATTAACGGAGTTGCCACGAGCTGCCATCTGCTTGAGCAGCAGCTCATGCGCAGAGGCCATGAGGTACAGGTCTTTGCACCCAGGTGCAGGGACTGTGACAAAGAAAAAAGGGACAATGTCCATTATCTGGCTTCTGCACCGCTGTTTGCGCTGAAGGACCGGAATGTGGCGATTCCCGGGCTGAATGAACTGCTTAACCGTCATTCATATAAATTTGATATCATTCATACCAATACGGAATTCATCATGGGTTATCTGGGCATTCATACGGCAAAATCAGATGCCTGTCCGGTTGTACATACGTATCATACGGTCTGGGAGGACTATACCTATTACATTACTCACGGGACGATCATCGACGGGAAAGCGAAAGGACTGATCCGCAAATACTCGGAATGGTGGTGCAACCGCCTGGACCGGGTGATTTCGCCCTCTGAAAAAACCCGAAATCTGCTGGTCAGTTATGGCGTTGAATCGAAGATCGATGTCATTCCCACCGGCATGGAGATCGGGCGGTTTAACCCGCAGCTGCACAGTGAGGAGATGCGGGAGGAGATTCGCAGAGAATGCGGCATCCGGCCGGGTGAACGGGTTCTTTTGAATATCGGGCGGATTGCACGGGAGAAAAACATCGCACAGATCCTCCGGGTTTTTCCGAAGCTGCACGAGATATATCCGGAGGTACGGCTGGTGCTGGTGGGAGAAGGTCCGCAGCGCGGGGAACTGGAACAGATGGCCAGGAATCTGGGGATCGGGGAATACGTGATACAGACCGGGCCGAAGCCGTGGGACCAGATTGACAGGTATTATGCCATCGGGGATGTGTTCTGCAGCGCCTCCCATACGGAAACGCAGGGACTGACCTATATTGAGGCGATGGCATCCGGTCTGTGTATCTGTGCGGTGAAGGATTCCTGTCTGGACGGGGTCATTTCAGACGGCGTGAACGGCATCCTTTCGGATGCCTCGGACGAGGCCCTTCTGGTTGCGCTGATCCGGGGATTCAGCCAGGAAGGGAAACACATCGCCAGCCGGGCACCATCCTCCGTGGAGCGTTACTCGGCGGAACGGTTTGCGGAATCGGTGGAGGCGTGTTATCTCAGGGCAATCGAGGACTATCACAGGCGGACCGGGAAAAAGGAGGACCCGCATGAATGAGACCCGAGGGAAATCAGGGCGTCACGGACCGTGAATATACGGGAAAAACTGCCGGATAGAACTTGATTTCTTCCCATGGTCCATGTATAATCGCAATTGCTCAAATTCCCTTAAACGACAGTAAGGAGTGATTCAAAATGGGAAAAGTAGTTACATTTGGTGAAATCATGCTTCGTCTCAAGAGCCCCGCACTTGAGCGTTTCTTCCAGAGCCCCTCTCTCGAGGCAACCTTGGGCGGCGGCGAGGCAAACGTAGCTGTTTCTCTTGCAAATTATGGAATGAATACGGCATTTGTTACCGCTCTTCCGAATAATGCGATCGGCGAGGCCTGCCTGCGCGAGGTCCGCGGATTTGGCGTCGATGTGTCCGACATCAAGATGGTGGATGGCCGTATGGGAATCTATTTCCTTGAGACCGGTTCCAACCAGCGTCCTTCCAAGGTCATTTATGACCGTGCGGATTCCTGCATTGCCAAGGCACCGGTGGATCTGTTTGACTGGAAAGAGATCCTGAAGGATGCCACCTGGTTCCATGTGACCGGCATCACTCCGGCTATTTCCCAGTCTGCTGCTGACCTGACCCTGGCGGCGGTGAAGGCAGCCAAGGAAATGGGCGTGAAGGTTTCCTGCGATCTCAACTACCGCAAGAACCTGTGGAAATACGGCAAGGAAGCAAAGGAAGTCATGAGCGAGATCACGAAGTACGTGGATGTCGCCATTGCCAATGAGGAAGACTTCCAGAAGTCCCTTGGCATCAGCGCCAAGAGCGATGTCGAGAGCGGCGAGCTGGACCGTGAGGTCTACAAGAAGATCGCCAGCACGGCGATGGAGATGTATCCGAACCTGGAGAAGGTGGCCATCACGCTGCGTGAGTCCAAGAGTGCGGACACCAACTACTGGGCAGCCTGCATCTATGACGGCAAGGAATTCTATGTATCCCGCCGTTATGCGATTACGGATATCGTGGACCGCGTCGGCGGCGGCGACTCCTTCGGCGGCGGCCTGATTTATGGCCTCAACAACTATGCCACCCAGGGCGAAGCACTGGAGTTTGCGGTTGCGGCATCCTGCCTCAAGCACACCATCTCCGGCGACTTCAACCGTGTCACGGTGAAGGAAGTGGAGAGCCTGATGAAGGGCTCCGGCTCCGGCCGTGTCGAGCGCTGAGAAAGAACAGCAAAAAGCGGATCTGCCTTTGGCAGATCCGCTTTTTTATTGTTGTCAGGCGCGCAGGGTCTGAACAAAACGGGCAAGCCGTTTCATCCCTTCCTCGAGGATGGACAGCTCGTAGCAGAAAGAGATGCGTACGTGGCCCGGGACACCGAAGCAGGAGGAGGGAACCAGGGCGAGTCCTCCCTGCTCAATGAGCTGCAGGCAGAAAGTCTCATCCGGAATCCCGAATTCCCTGATAGAGGGGAAGGCATAGAAAGCGCCCTCCGGAACCGGGCAGGGCAGGTGCATGTCGCGGAGCGCATCCAGGACAAGGTCCCGGCGCTTCCGGAAGGCCGCGACACTGTCCTCAACCGAGAGGGAAAAGATGGACCGGCAACCGGACTGGATACAGCCGGCCACGGAAACGACCAGGAAGCTGTGGGCCTTGATCATCTGGTCCATGACCGGCTGGTCGGCCAGAGCGTACCCGATGCGAACGCCGGTCATGGCGTAGGTCTTGGAAAACGCATTGACATAGATGAGCCGGTCACGAAGCGCCGGATCCCCCATCAGGGTCGGAAAGGAATCGGTGTACAGGAGGCGGTCATAGACACTGTCATTAATCAGATAAAGGTCATGGTCAAGGGCTGCCCGGCGAAGACAGGCCAGACTTTCCGCGTTTAAAATCGTCCCGGTGGGATTGTTCGGTGAGGCAAAGAGAATGGCGCGGGTCCTGGGGGTTATGAGGGCTTCAAGCGCCGCGGCATCGATCTGAAAATCATCGCTGCGAAGGGGCAGCGGAACGAAAACGCCTCCGGCCAGTTCAATCTGCGCCTGATAAAGGTTAAACGTGGGAATGGGGACGATGACCTCATCCCCGGGATTGAGAATGGCGAAAATGGCGCTGGCAAGGGCCTCCGTTGACCCGATGGTCACCACCGTTTCGCCGGGGGCATAATCGGTTGAAAAGCGTTCATTGACGGCTTTGGCAATCTCCCCGCGCAGATCGGAAATCCCGGCATTGGGCGGGTAGTGGGTATCGCCGGCCACAATGGCATCCGCGATCTGCCGGCGGATCCTCTCCGGTGCGTCCAGGTCCGGTTCGCCGATGCTCAGGGCGATACACCCCGGACGGGCCTTGGCCAGCTGACCAATGCGCCGGATCCCGCTGGGCGGGATATTGACAAGGCGATGATTAAGTTCCATAGCGAGTCCTCCTCTCATTTCTGCCGCTTCGCGAAAGGCTCGTGAGCCGCAAGCAAAAAAAGCGAAGCACCGGCTTCGCTTTTGAAATCAGGCATGTACCAGATCCCACAGTTTCTGCAGAGATTCCGGGTCGTTGTATTCAAGTATAACCTTGCCCTTTTCCTTGGAACCGGAGAAATGGACTTTAAGACCGGTGGCATTCCGGATGGCATCCCCGAGTTCGTTATACTCAACCGGCAGGGAGGGCTTTTGCTTTTCTTCCTCTTTCGGTTTGGCGGCATCCCGGGCAGCCATTTCCAGCTGACGGACAGACCAGTGCAGGTTAATGGTTTTCTCAAAGAGCATTTTCTGAATCTCGGCATCCGAAATGCCCGCCAGGACGCGCGCGTGACCGGCGGAGAGTGTGCCGTCGGTAATGGCTTTCTGAATAAAGTCGGGGAGGGTCAGAAGGCGCAGCAGATTGGTCACAGCAGGGCGGCTTTTTCCCAGCCGCTCCGCAATGGCTTCCTGTGTAAAGGAGTACTGATCAATCAGGCGCGCAATGCCCTGTGCCTCTTCAATGGGATTGAGGTCATCCCGCTGAATATTTTCAATCAGCGCGGCTTCCTGGCGCTTGATCTCATCCCAGTCCCGGACAATGGCCGGAACGGTGGTCAGATTGGCGAGACGCGCGGCACGCCAGCGGCGTTCCCCTGCGATGAGGGTATACCGGTTTCCCTCACGGGCAACCAGGATCGGGGAAAGGATGCCGCTGCTCTGAATGGAAGCGGAAAGGGCACTGAGAGATTCCGGATCAAATGTACGCCGGGGCTGATTCGGATTCGGATCAATAGAATGAATGGGAATATCAATGACAGCATCCAGGGGATCGGAACTGTCAGGAGAATCCAGATGGGACAGGGTTGTCTCAACATCGGGAAGGAGAGCATCCAGTCCGCGTCCCAAACCTGTTTTTCTGGGCATCGTTGTCCTCCTTAATTATCATGCGATCGTTTGGCATCGTACCTGTTTTGACGGGCATTGGACCGGCGCAGCAGCGTCGGTCCAATGCCTTATGAATTTGCTTTCAGGAATTCCTGGGCAAGCTGTTCATAACTCTGGGCACCGAGAGAGCGTGAATCATAGAGATGAATGGGGAGACCGTGACTGGGGGCCTCGCCTAGACGGACGTTTCGGGGGATGACGGTGGTGTAGACCCGCGCCTTGAAGAAACGTCTTACTTCCTTGGCAACCTGAATACCCAGATTGGTCCGGGCATCCAGCATGGTGAGGACAATTCCCTCAATGGCCAGGTGCCGGTTGATCCGCTGTACTTTCTGCACCGTTCCCATCAGGGCACTGACGCCCTCCAGCGCATAGTATTCACACTGGATAGGAATAAGGACACTGTCGGAGGCACAAAGCGTGTTGACGGTGATCAGGCCCAGGGACGGGGGACAGTCGATAAAGATAAAATCGTAGTTGTCCTTGAGAGGCCGCAGGGCATCCGCAAAGATCGATTCACGGTTATCTACGCCGGCCAGCTCGATTTCCGCACCGGCCAGCCGCACATCGGAGGGCAGCAGGAACAGCGTGGACACCGGGGTGCTGACGATGGCCGATTCGGCAGGGATTTCACCGGCAATGACCTCATACAGGGTCGGGGTATCTTTTTCGGGTTTGAAGCCGAGGCCGCTTGAGGCATTGCCCTGCGGATCGGCATCCACGACAAGCACGCGTTTTCCCGTGGCAGCGACACAGGCGGAAAGATTAATGCTGGTGGTGGTCTTTCCGACACCGCCTTTTTGATTGGTAACAGCAATAATTTTTGACATATCCATCTCCAGATTAATGCAGCTGATGGTTTTCCCTGAGAACACGAACGATCATTTCGCGCTCGGCATCACCCGGATGATACTTCTCAAGAAGGGTGCGCATGGCGGAAAATGACCCGTTTCTGGACAGATCATACAGCTGATCCTCCAGTTCAGGGGTGGGAACAGCTGAGACATAGGTGAGGGACAGCAGACGGTCTGCCAGGTCCGTAATCATGTCCTCTGTGGCGCGAATTTTCCGCCGGTCATCCATGATCAGCAGCATTTGCTTATTGGTTGTATTGTAAATTACGTTAAAGAGGAAGGAATCAAGACGGTGCCAGATGGCGGTCATCGAAGAATCCGGCAGGCCGATTCCAAGCAATATCCGACTGACAGCATAGGGAAGATCCGGCCTGGCAGCCAGGAAAGCGTGTCCCAGACTGTCCTGCAGGAATTGTTCAATCTGATCCAGACGTCCAGCCATATGAAGCCTCTTTGTGAGTCGTTTGAAAAGGTTGATTGACAAATTTACCTGTATTCTACACTTTCCGCATCCGGTTTTCAATCTTGAAATTCCGGAAAACAGGATGCGGAAAAGAAAACAGGGCGGAAATATTGAAAGAGGCTCATAAAAAGGTGTCCCTTGCGGGACACCTGAAACAAGCTTTTTCAGTACTTTTTCTCCTGGACCAGGGCGGTGGCGATGTTGATTGCCTGATCTGAACACCGTTCAAGATCGGTACACATGTCGGTGAAAATGACGCCGCCGAGGGGGTCACATTTGGATTCCATCAGGCGGTTGATGTGATGCTCAATGAACAGCGCCTGCATATCATCCACCTGCTGCTCATAGGCCTCAGCCTCCGGAAGACGCTCCAGATGGTTATTCGAGTACACATCCATGGAGACATCCAGCGTTTTGAGAACCGTGTCGCTCATCAGCCGCAGTTCAGAGAGGCCGGCCTCAGAGATGACGGCATTTTCGTTCTTGATCCGGTCGGTAAACTCGGCAATGTTTTCGGCATGATCACTGATTCGCTCATAGTTGCTGGTGACCTGCGTCATCTTGGTCAGACGGAAAATGTCCTTTTCAGAGAGATTCCGGGAACGAAGGGAGATAAGCTTGTCTGTAATGGCCTGATTGAGATAATCAACGACGGATTCAAGCTCTGCGACCCGCTTTCCTTTTTCCACGTCACTGGGGTTGAAGAAGTACTCGATGGCAATGCCCAGGTTTTCCCTTGCAAAATTGCCCATACGGTTAACCTCCAGCTGGGCCTCGTGAATGGCCACGCTGTCGGGATACTTTTCCATATGTTCCAGATAGGCAAGGCTCTTCTGTTCCTTGAGCCGTGTCTCCTCGGGCAGGAGCGGGAAAACCAGATGGGTAAGGCGCAGGAAGAGCGGCTGCATGGGCAGGGCAATTATCGCGGCGGTGATGGCAAACAGGGTATGCGTATTTGCCACCTGACGGGCCACATCCCCGGGTGACAGGAACTGAATGGCGGTGAGAATCTTCGGGAACAGCAGAATCAGGGTGGAAATCAGGCAGGCTCTGAAAAGGTTGAAAAACAGATTCAGAAGAGCCGTGCGCTTTCCTTCACGGGAGGCGGTAATGCTGGCAAGCAGGTTGGGGGTGACAGAGCCGATGGCCGCACCGATCACCAGCCAGACGGTTTCGTTATAACTCAGCATTCCCTGCTGGGCAAAGGTCTGGAAAATGACGACGGAGGAGGAGGAACTCTGCAGGAGTGCCGTAAATCCGATACCGAACAGGATGCCGGCGATGGGATTATCCAGTGCAGAGACGAGGGCAATAAACGCAGGCGTACGGGACAGGGGCGCGATGGCGCCCTTCATCATGCCGATGCCCACAAACAGCATGCCAAATCCCAATACCACCGTGCTGATGGACTGGATGAAGGGCTTTTTGACAAACAGGACGATGACACATCCCACAAACAGCAGGAAGGGTGCCAGCGCGGTCAGGTCAAAGGCGGTAATCTGTGCGGTCACCGTCGTTCCGATATTGGCGCCCAGGATGACACCAAAGGCCTGGGCCAGCGGCATGAGACCGGAATCGACGAAACCGATCAGCATCATATCGGTGGCACTTGAGCTCTGAATGAGCAGAGTAACAACCAGACCGACCAGAAGAGCAGCCAGCCGGTTGGAGGTGACGCGTTCAAGGATCTGTCGCAAACGATCACCGGCAGCGTTTTTGAGTCCGGTGGACATCAGGGTCATTCCGTATAAAAAAAGACCGATACCACCTAGCATGGAGAGGACTTCTGTCAGTTTCATAAATAACTCCCGTAAATGAATTGGGGAAGATACAGAGGGCTGTATCTGTAAAAAAATAGTCAGGGCACATCGGTTAAAATTATACCAGAAACACGGATGGAAAAGAATAGACGGGTGCAGATTTTGGGAAACTGCATGAATATACAGCAATTTATCAGCGGTATTTTATGCAACAGGCATAAAAAATCATTGCACAAACAGGATTGGAGAAGGGAAAGGCACCCCAATACCGGCAGTTCCGGATCTGTTCCTGTATAAAAAGGAAGAAATTCGGACAAGAGCATACATGCCTGAAAGAGACGCCAACTGCGGCTTTGCCTGTCCCGGGGACGCGGGGATCGTTTGACAGGGACTGTTCCGGGGCGTATAATACGCCTCATCTAATCGTTTGAAAGAGGAGAGAAACGCTGAATGAAACCGATTGACCGGATCAGAAGAACACCGCTCAGGCGGTACGATCTGCCGGCAAAAAGTGAAGGAAATCTGCATCATTTCAGACGATTCCGGAAACGACATTTTGATGTCCCGGTGGTTTTCGGGGACAAAAAGCCGCTGCGAATCCTGCTCATGGCTGCAGGGATTGTGCTGACACTGGTCCTTTGCAATGCCAGTGCACCGGTGACGGAGGTTCCCAGCGTCCAACAGCGTTTCAGCGACTGGGCCAGAGTTCAGAATGAGAGAACCATTCAGGCCCTGCCGGGAGCCACACCGGAACCCAACAGTGAGCTCGACCAGATTGTGAATTTCAACGCGGAGGTACAGCTGGAGGAGATCCAGGAGGAAATCGCGGAGCAGACAAAGGAAGAACAGGCCAGAACCGTCAGCAATGCCGGGGGCGCGGATGAATCCGGTTCCTCCTCTGCGCTCAAGCATTATGAACCCGGTGAACTTTCCTATCAGACGGATCGCATGTCCGTATCCATTGAACAGAAACAGAAAGACGGGCTCACGTATTACGTGTGTGATATCCGGCTGACGGATGTCAGTCAGCTGAGAACCGCGTTTGCCGGCGATGATTTCAAGAGCGGCATCTACGAGGCCGTCAGCGACATTGCCGGGCGGTACAGCCCGGTACTGGCCATTAACGCGGACTTCTGCCGCTATCACCGGGACGGGGTGATTATCCGGAACGGTGAGCTGATGCGCAAGCAGAACATCCGCCGCCATCACCTTCTGGTGGTGGATGCAGCCGGCAATATGAGCGCCATGACGGACCGGTCAGGAAAACAGGGACTGGTGGCGGATCAGCTGATGCGGGCCAATACCTGGCAGACGTTTGAATTCGGTCCGGTGCTGGTGGAGAACGGTCAGGCGGCGGAACTGCCCGGAAAATTCTATGTCAACTGCAATGACGGCTATAACGAACCCAGAACGGCCGTGGGGCAGATCGGTCCGCTTCATTACATGGTCATTGTGGTGGACGGACGCCGGGAAGGGTATTCAACGGGCTGTTCTATTCCGAAACTGCAGCAGCTGTTCCTGGAAGAGGGGGTTCAGTTTGCCTTCAATCTGGACGGCGGCGGTTCGACGACCCTGTATTTCCTGGGGAAGGTCATTAACATGCCCTCGGGCGGCAAGGAGCGGTCGGTCAGTGACATTCTGATGTTTATGGCAAATCCGGTCCAGACTCCGGTTCAGTGAGAGAGAAAACAAACAGCAGGTGACAGCCGGTCATATCCGGGGCCGGACATGTCGCCTCAGCAGATGACAACAAGTATGAGGAGAAATTGGAAACCATGAAACGGAAACTGTTTTGTACCCTGCTGGTACTGACCCTTGTCCTCTTTGCAGGACTGTCCACAGCCATGGCGGCAGCCGTGCCCTCGTCAAAGGAGATTGAGGAAACACGGTCCTATGAATCTGATACGCTGCGCATCACGATTGAACAGTGGTGTTACAAGTATAACAGGACCTCTCTTCGTTTCTTTGTGGCGGATGTGTACATGACCCGTCCGGATCAGATGCGCACGGCATTTGCCGGGGAGGAGTACAGCAAAAAAAATGCAGAGTCAACCTCTGCGATTGCCGCAAGGCATGATGCGGTTCTGGCCATTAATGGCGACTACTATAATTATAAGGACAATTACGGCCTCATCATCCGCAACGGGGTCCTGTACAGGGATAAAAAGTCCAACTGCGACCAGTTGCTGGTGTTCGCGGACGGCAGTTTCGGGGCCATTCCGAAGGGACAGTATGTCGAGGGAAGCGGACAGCAGTATATGGACATGGGCGTGGTGCAGTCCTTCTCCTTCGGCCCGCTCCTGGTGAATGACGGACAGATCGTCGAGATGCCCCAGAAGTATGTCATTTCCACCAAGGACACCATCCGTGAGCCCCGGACGGCCATCGGCATCGTCGATAATACCCATTATATCGTCCTGGTGGCGGACGGACGCCGGGACAAATGGAGCGACAAGGGAATGACCCTGCAGGAAATGCAGGAGTTTTTCCAGCAGCGCGGCGCAAAGATCGCCTATAACATGGATGGCGGCGGAAGTGCCACCATGGTGATGAACGGGGAACGGGTCAACAAAACCAGCGGTTCACGGGAACGCAATGTAAGCGATATTATCTACTTTGTGAACTGACCTGAGGGAATGGACTGGCCCGGAAAACAGAGGCTCAGTCTGCTCCGGAATTTTCGGCGCGGGCAAAGCAACAGACAGAAAGGAGGAACAGCGGAATGATCCGAAAAGTCATGATGCCGTTGCTCCTCTTTTGTTTTCTGTTTGTTTCGGTGCCGGCCGATGAGCGGGATCCGCTGCTCACGGTGGATGAACTCCTCCGGCTTGAGCCGGCCTATAAACAGTTTCTGGGTGAACTGGGCGATCTCCTGATTGAAAAGGGACTGCTGGACCGGGGGGAAAAGGAGGAGTGGATCACCATGCAGCTGGGGGATTATCTCAGCAACGGCGGATACGGCTCCATTCTGACCTCTTTTTATCCAGGTGTCCTGGCGTATGCACGGGATGAGGAACGGATCTGTGAACCGAAAGTTCCGCTTGAGGCGGGCGTGGTGTCCCTGCTGACCATGCGCAGATACAGCCCGCTGGATACGATTGCAGACGGGCTGATGCTGCAGCTGGGGATGAACGGAACGGACGGGGTGCCGCTGGAGGTTCGTTTCCTGCTGAGCGGAACAGACGGGGTTTTCTATCGCTTTGATGCACTGGCCGGCGGATACATCAGTGCCGGCAGTTCGGTGGATGTGGAAGGGGAAACCGTCTACTGGGTGCTGCCGGTGCCGGTTGAGGGACAGGTTGCACCGGTTCTGCAGATCGATGTCACGGAAACGGAAAGCGGCCGTTTCCTGGGCAGGATCATGTTGGAACTGGAGATTGAGAAAAACAGTTACGTGGTCGCTGAGGAACGGTTCCATACCGCAGCGGTGGATGAGGGCCGGGACGCGGACAATGGAGAAGATGCTGCGGCGGGCGGAAACACGGAAATGTCCTCGCCGGCGCTCGCGGGTGATCCGCAGGAGGATCCAAACGGATAAAAATGCAGCCCTGGTTTAACCAGGGCTGCATTAAATCTGGCCGTTTCGAATCCAGGTTTCCCAGGTATCCGGCGCATAGCCGACGGTGGCATTTCGACCTGAACGGACAATGGGCAGGCGCAGGAGGGCGGGATGTTCCAGAAGACCATCCAGGATGGTGTCTCTGTTCTGCGTATAGGCGATGACGCTTTCGCGGAAGGCCTTGCTGTCCCGGTCACAGAGGTTTTCCATGCCGACGGCATTGAGAACACTTTCCAGTTCACGGCGGCTGATCCCATATTTCAGCGTGTCAATTTTCTGATAGGAAATGCGGCGTTCCTTGAAGAAGCGTTCGGCTTTCTGAGTATCAAAGCCTTTGCCGCAGAAAATCTGTAGAGCCATATGATCACCTCTGGGGGTATGCTAAATCCTCAGAACAGTTTTGTCAAGAGGAAGGAAAAATGGGAAAGAAAACGGTACTGGTCACCGGTGCCTCCGGGGGCATCGGCGAGGCCTGTGTACGCGCTCTCTCGGACACGTATACGGTACTGGCGCATGCGAACCACGGAACGGAAAAGGTGCAGGCACTCTGCCGTGAACTGTGTGATCTGGGCCGCGATGTGCATGCGGTCCGGGCAGACCTGTCAAGGAGCGGGGAGGTCCGGGAAATGGCGGAGGAAATCCTCTCGCTGTACCACGGCCTGTATGGGATGGTTCACTGCGCGGGCATCGCGCATACCGGTCTTCTGATGGATATGACCGATGAGGAATGGGACCGGGTGCTCTCGACCAATCTCTCAAGCGCGTTTTATCTCTGCCGGGCATTTCTTCCGGAAATGATCCGCCGGCAGTCAGGCTCCATTGTGCTGATTTCCAGCATGTGGGGGGTGGCGGGCGCGTCCTGTGAGGCGGCGTATTCGGCCAGCAAGGCGGGACTGATCGGGCTGGGAAAGGCACTCTCAAGGGAATACGGTCCTTCCGGCATCCGGGTGAACTGTGTGACGCCGGGGGTGATTGATACGGCCATGATGGCGGCGTACTCAGAGGCAGACCGGGCCGAACTGGCCGAAACGGCTTCCCTCGGGCGCATCGGAACTCCGGAGGATGTGGCCGGGATCTGCCGTTTTCTGCTGGGCAGTGAGGCGTTGTTTATCACCGGACAGGTCATTGGGGTGGACGGCGGGTTTCTGTAAGAGAGGGAATCGCCGGAAGAATTTTCAAAATCCTTCAAAATGAAGAAAATCGGACCGTCATGCGCAGTGGTTGTGGAGCAGGGGAACGTCCCACCACATTATGTTGTGGATAACTGTTTTCAAAGTGAAGAAAAGCTGTGGAAAACCGGACGCGTCCGGGGTGGAAAACGGCGGAAAGGCCTTGTATTTCAGGCCTTTTTTTGATACACTATGCAAAATCAGAGTTATCCACAGGACCGCACTTTTCCACAGAAATCGGCGGTCCTGTGGATAACCATGGATATAAAGAGGATGCGTGACATGGACGAGCATACAGCGCTTTGGGAGAAGGCAAAAGCGATTCTGATGGAGAATCTTCCGTCGGTTTCCTATGAAACATGGATTGATCAGCCGCTGAAACCGATCTACGTGGACGGGGATGAAATGGCCATTGAGGTGATCAGTGACTTCGTTGAGAAGACAGTCAGACCCCGTTATCTGGTACAGATTGAGCAGGCAGTTTCACAGGCGGCCGGGCAGAAGATGCGGATTCGTCTGATGAGTGTCAAGGAACGCATTGAGTGGCAGAAGGAACAGGAGAAAAAGAACGAGGAGAAGAAGAACGATGTTGTTTTCTTCAATCCCCGCGCCACCTTTGATACCTTTGTGGTGGGTTCCTCCAACCGGTTTGCTCATGCAGCGGCGCTGGCGGTTGCCGAAACACCGGGCATGGCGTATAATCCGCTGTTCCTTTACGGTGGTGTCGGACTTGGAAAGACCCATCTCATGTACGCGATCGGTCATTTCATTCAGGATCATTTTCCCAACATGAGGATGCTCTATCTGCAGAGCGAAACCTTTACCAATGAGCTGGTCGCCTCCATCGGAAACAAGAAAACGGATGAGTTCCGGAATCGTTTCCGCAATGTGGATGTGCTGATGATCGATGATATTCAGTTTATTGCGGGACGTGAATCGACACAGGAAGAATTCTTCCATACGTTTAACGCCCTTCACAATGCCGGTAAACAGATTATCATCTCCTCAGATAAGCCGCCCAGGGATATCTCGCGTCTTGAGGAACGGCTCCGTTCCCGTTTTGAATGGGGACTGATTGCCGACATTCAGAAACCGGATTTTGACACCCGTGTGGCCATACTGCGCAAAAAGGCTGATCTGGACAGCATTACCGTGTCGGATGCGGTGCTTGAGATGATTGCCAACCGTGTGGACAGCAATATTCGTGAGCTGGAAGGTTCACTGATTCGCGTCAGTGCCTATGCCAAACTCAATAACTGTCCCATTGATGAAAATGTGGTGGCCAGTGCGCTGAAGGATATCACGGTGGTGCGGGATCCCAAGCGGATCAATGCGGAGATGATTATCAACTGCGTTTCCGACTACTACAAGCTGGATCCGGCGCAGATCCGGGGGGATTCCCGGAAAAAGGAAATTGCGCGGGCCAGACATGTGGCCGTGTATCTGACACGGGAGATGACGGAGATGAGTCTGCCCCGGATCGGCGACGAGTTTGGACGGGACCATTCCACGATTCTGAATTCATGTGACAAAGTCGGGAAGATGCTTGAGCAGGAATCGGAGATGAAAGAGACGATTGCCAACCTCAAGAAGATTATCGCTGAACGTTAAGCTGTACAGAGATGGATATGTGTTCGATAAGTGAAAAGAGAATTCATCTGCCCAGATGGGAAGAACTGCCGGATATCGGGCTTTACATGGATCAGGTGATGCTGCTCATGGACCGGTCATTTTCCGACAAGCTGCCCAAGGGCGAGATGACCAAGTCGATGATCAACAACTATGTGAAAGCAGGACTTTTGCCGCGTCCGGCCGGGAAAAAGTATGACCGGGAACACCTGGCTATCCTGCTGATGATTTATGTGCTCAAGCAGGCGCTCAATATGGAAAGCATCGGCGCGATACTGGAGATTCTCTGCAGAACAGATGTTCATACCGGGTATGACTCTTTTCGCAGTCATCTGGAGGAACTGGAGGAAATTGTCGCCAGGGGCACGGTGATGATGGACTGGACAAAGGATTCCAGAGAAGAGATGACGCTGCGTCTGAGCATTATGGCAGCTCTTTGCACCATCCGGACCTACTGGCTGCTGCCCGGTGAGTCCCATGCCGGATAGGGTGTGTTTGCATTCTGTCGGCAAGTGGTGTATACTTGAACTGGAAAATCTGTGAGAGACATAAGAGGATATTTGACCGGCGGATTCTGCCAGTGAAAAGGCAGATAAGGCCTGCATGGAGATGGGGATTTTCAGCCGTTCGGCTCCGTGCGTTTCAGGCCGCGGTGCCGGATGATAAAATGATCGGCTTTGAGAAGGAGTGGGCCTGCCGCCACAGCGGCAGTTTGTCAAATAGAAGCACCGAAAACAGCGGTGCCCAAAGACCAAGTCACTGCTCATATAAGGAGAGGCCCTGTCGCGCAGCGACAGTTTGTCAAATCCAGGTCTCAGACAAAAGCAGCTCCGGCAAACGACCAACATTGAGACCTGAAAAGGAGGAAAAAAGATGATTTGTCCTCACTGTCATAATAACATTCCCAACGGTTCAAACGTCTGCCCGCTGTGTTTTTCGAGTCTGAACGGGGTCAGTGATGAGCCGGAGGCAAACGGAAATGCACGGCCTGCTGAAAAGCAGACTCATTCCGCCGGCAACGGAATGCACGGAGTGGGGCGGACAAAGCCCCGCAAAAAGAAGAAAAGAGATCTGGCACCGGTGATAATCGCTGTCGGCCTTATCGTGGTGCTGATTATCTTTGTGGCACTGATTGTCCGGTCGATGTTTACAGGCGGCGGCCTGTTCGGCGGCCAGAGTGCAAGGATGACCCCTGTGCCAACCCCGCAGGTGCAGCAGAACAGCATTGTCATATTTGGACAGGAACCGACGCCGGAACCGCGTATCATGACGCCGATACCGGCCATTGAAATCACGCCGACACCTGAACCGACACCGGAACCGGTTGAACGGACGTATACGACTCTCAAGAAAGGTGATACGGGCAATGATGTGGTCCTGCTGCAGCAGGCACTGGCCCAGCTGGGACTGCTGACCTCTGCCGCAGATGGCATTTACGGAACCGGTACCATGACCGCTGTCCGTAAGTTCCAGCAAGCGAACGGACTGGATGTCGACGGCATTGCCGGTGCGAAAACACAGGAAGTGCTCTTTGAAATGTCGCCTGTGACGCCGATTGTTGAGGCAACGGTTGCCCCGGGTGAAATACTTGATCTGCCGGGCTGACAGATTCCGGCAGCAGAACGGGTGAACTCCATAGGAAAGGTCTAAATATCTGGAATGAAACGAATCGGATTTTTACTTACGTTAACCCTGTGTCTGATGATGGGCTGCACAGTATCTGCGCAGCCCATCTTATCGAATGTCGCGCTTGATGCACAGGAAAATGGATACGCCGTCCGGTATGAATCCTCGGAGGGCGGCATGCTGGCCATGCGGCTGCAGGATCAGAGCGGTGTAAACGCCGCGGACATTGGAGCTGTTTCCATTGATGCGGGACAGGGGCAGATTTTCTGGGATGGCATTCTGCCGGATGAACGGGCCCTGGAGGAGGGAACATATAACCTCACCGTCCGGGTGCGCAATTTCTGGGGCGAGGAAAGCAACCCGGTGACAGTCCAGCTTGAGTGTGGTGCCGGTGAGCCGGCGACGGAATCCCTATCTCTGGCCGAAATGCAGGCACTGGCCAGGAATGAGGATGCAGAGGCAGAAATGATTGCCCATGACCAGCCCGCCCCGGCCGCAGCAATACCGGCTGCAGCGATACCCGCCGCCCAGATGGTGCCTTCCGCTCCGGCATCATCCGTACCGGTGGCCACCAGCTTCTGGGATATGGATCCGGATGCCTATGATCTGAAGAATCCCGAGCACCAGCAGGCGATCTGGGACCTGATGATGCAGCCGATTACCGTGCTGGATGTGGAACAGACGGAGCACATCTATCCGACCACGCAGCCGGGAATCAAGCGGACGCCGTATGAAACCAACACGACGGGTGAACTCCATGGCCAGAGCCAGGGGGTGCATGTGCTGGAGGAGGATACGGATGGAGATGGCTATGTGCTGATTGAGGCGTATTCCAATGACGGGACAAAGACCAAGAACAGCTATATGATGTCCATTGACAATAAGCTGATCCGCGGTTATGTAAAGAAAAGTGTGCTTTTCACCAAGAACCCGTCAA
>JAGAHV010000327.1:0-6789 GCA_017626895.1 Clostridia bacterium
GCGGCCAGATGCTCATTAAACACCTTCTGCAGGGTTACCGCTCTTTCCCGGAGATCGTTCAGACGCTGGCATCCGTGATCCACCACCGTCTTTTTTTCAGCAATGGTAATCTGCAGTTTCTTGAGATTCTCCTCTGCTCCGGCAATGGCATCCCGGAGTTTTCGGGCACCGGCCTGTTTTTCCCTAATCTGTTGTTCCAGGCTTTCCCTGGTTTCCTGCTCGCCGATGTTCAGCTCGGCCAGACGATTCTTTCCGGCTTCCACGGCAGCCTTAAGCGCGGACAGGGCCGTATCTGCCTCGTGCAGTTCTTCCGCTGCCTGACGGTGACGCCGGTCCGCCTCCTCCATTGCCTCCCTCGTGACCGCTTCCCCAGTTAACGCGGCGGGATGCGGGTGCACAGTGGAGCCGCACACCGGACAGGGCTCGCCCTCGGACAGTTCCTGGGCCAGCAGACCCGCCTGACTGCGGTAATACCCTTCCTTGGCAGCGGTATAGGCCGCATCGGCGCGGCTGCTGGCCGCGATCAGGGTCTGCATCTTTTTCTGCTGTCTGTCGCGTTTTTGTGTCTGGACTTCCAGATCCTTGATCACCGGAATAACGTTTTCCAGCTGTCTGGCAGAGGAAAGAAGGGCATCCGCCTCCCCCGCATGGCTGTCGGCTTTTTCTTTTGCTTCCATGGCGGCAGGCAGCGACAGTTCTGCCTTTTCAAGGGCGGCCTGGGCCTCTGCCGTTGCTTTTTCCTGTTGCTTTAGATCCGCCCGGTTTCCCGTCAGCACGGCCTCATCCGGCACAAGTCCCTGGGCTTTCCGTGCTTTTGCCAGCTGTGCCGTCAGATCATCCATGGCAGACTGGCGGTCGTTCAGTTCCCGGAGCCCGGCTGCTGCCTTGTCAAGCGCGGTGAAATCCGCCAGGGCTGCCCGGGCCTGCTCCATGAGGGCGATCAGGCGCTTTTCCTCCTGCGCCGCCGTATCCCTGGCCTGACGGAGGCTGCTGTCGGTCTCTTTCTCGCGGGCAATCAGATGCAGTAGACATTCGGTGAGCAGGTCGGCAAATTCGGCATCCTTCTGATACCCGGCGATCTGTTCACGCTCGGGGAAATCCGGTTCCGGACTGATCTTGGCGGCGGCAATGGTGATCCGCTGGTTCAGGTTTTCCCTTTCCTTCATGCTCTGGCTGTTCAGCTCCTGAAGCTTTTTCTGCAGATTGGCATAGATTGCGGTATTGAACAGTTTCTGGAAAAGGCCCTTGCGTTCATCCGAGGAGGCGTTGAGGATCTTCAGGAAGTCACCCTGGGCAATCATCACCGTCCGGGTGAACTGGTCCTGCGTCAGTCCCAGCAGCTCCTGGATCTTTTCCGTGACATCCCGCAGCCCTTCAATGACCCGCCCGGTTTCAAGGTTGGTCAGCCGGGCATTCGCGGACTGGGTGGTGGTTTCATCACTGTTCCGCTTGGCGCGGATGTATTCCGGATTCCGCCGGATGCACCAGGACTGATCCTTGTGCAGAAAGGTCAGTTCCACATAGGTTTCCGCCCGGAGATCCGCGTAATCCGAGCGGAACGTTTTGCTTTTGCGCCGTTCTTTCCCGCCGGAGGCCTCGCCGAAAAGGGCAAAGCTGATCGCATCAAACAAGGTGGTTTTCCCCGCGCCGGTGTCCCCGGCGATGAGGAAAAGTCCGTTTTCCCCGAACTGGGAAAAATCGACGGTGGTTTCCCCCGCATAGGGTCCGAAGGCGGACATTTTCAACAGTAGAGGTTTCATTGTTTTTCCTCCATTTCCTTCAGCACCTTTTCAATCACTTTCCGGTGAGCAGTGGTCAGGTCCTGGTCATTGTTCTGCAGCCGGTAGAAATCCGAGAAGAGTTCCGTGATCGTCTTGTTTTCCATGCTCTGGGTGGCCAGCACATCCAGGTCCGTTTTGGTCCTGGAATTCACCACGGAAAACTTCAGCATGTTGGGAAAATTGGTCGACAGCGTCACGCGTGCATCCGGGGACGGCAGCTCATCATGAATGGTGATCCACAGATAATCCTCGGAATAGGGCTCGTTCATCAGGTCCTGCGTCATCCCCTCCATCAGGCGGACATCGCGCAGCGGATAGAGAGGAACCGTGCTGACGGTGATATCGTCTTTTGATTCCATGTCCAGAATCGTCACGGACTTTTTGTGATTGACCTCGGAAAAAGAGTATTTGAGCGGTGAACCGGCATAACGGAGCGTATCCCTGAGGACCTTCTGGGGCTTGTGGATATGCCCGAGGGCCACATAATCAAAGGCGTCAAACAGCGACGCATCGATGTTGTCAAGGCCGCCCACTGCCCGCTCCTCGGAATCGGAGGTTTCACTGCCGGTGATGAACTGATGGCAGATCAGGATATTTCGTTTTTTCGTGTCGATCACGCTCTGGCGAAGGACCGCCGCCACGGCATCCTGATACGTGACAATTTTCTCATCGGGCAGCCAGCGCCGGACCGCGGAAGGCCGCAGAAAGGGCATCATCCAGATGACGATGTCGCCGGCACGGTCCCTCAAAATGACGCTCTGCAGTTTTCCCTCAAAGGATTCGGTCACATAGACGCCGGAGGTTTTGATCAGGGATCCAAAATAGGAGATCCGCTGCGCGGAATCGTGATTCCCGCTGATGATGAACACCTTTTTGCCCAGGCTGACCAACTCCGATACGAAATGGTCAAACAGTTCCATCGCGTCGGCCTGAGGCGATGACCGCTGGTAGACATCCCCGGCAATCAGCACCGCATCAATTCGCTCACTTTCCGCCGTGTGGACAATCTGCTGCAGGATAAATTCCTGGTCCGGGAGCAGCGAAACATCGTTCATCTGCTTGCCCAGGTGGAGGTCAGCAATATGAAGGAACCGCATAACATCATCCTTTCAAACGTAATTCGTCATTGTCCTGTACACAAAAAGCTTTGTTCATTGCCGGGATTCATCGGTTGTAAACCGAAACATTGTCATAGACAACCACCTTCCCGTCATGCCCGGTGCAGGCCTTAATCAGGCCGTCGTGGGAAATGATCAGGGCGACAGCCCCCTGAACGGCACTGCAGCACTTGAAACAGGAACGGTGCCGCATGCCGTAGTCATTGTAACGCTTTGCGGTAACCTGCACACCATCATCGTTAATGAAACACAGGTCCGGTTCCGGCCTGTCAATCGAATCCATCAGCGTCTCCACGCCAAATCCCAGAAGATCCAGATTCTTATTGAGGACCACGCCGCCATCTACGGCGGTCAGCTTTGAAACCATATCCGCATAGGAAATCAGGTCTTTCTCCGTCTTTATCGGGAGATCATCGTTTCCATCCCCGCAGAACATGAAGCTGACAGGGAGCTTGTATTTGATCCGGACATGCTTTCTGTACTTACTCTCCTCCGGAACAATAAAGAGATGACCGCCGCTTCCCGTCTGCATCATGTTGATCAGAATCCGTGAGAAGAACACCGCCCGGTTTGCGTCAGATACACCGGAGCCCTCTTTCAGCACCTGTGCCACAAGGGTCGAGGTAAAGGTATTCTTTCGAAAATGCACGAGATTTCCCCATTTCAGGGAAACCAGCGGCGATTCGCCCAGACAGGCCACCAGTTCGCCCGGACCGCTGACCAGAAGATTGGCAATTCGGGGCATGTGGATACCGCTCGGGGTTTCCCCCGAAATGATCTGATTCCATGTGGTATGTCCCACAATCATTCCTGTAATCCAGGGATGACCGTCGATTCTGTTCAGGATCAGATAGCTGATATCCGGGCTGATCGCCGGTGCCAGGCGATGGATTTCCTTCGTACTGAAAGGAACAGGCTCATCCAGAAGCACCGCATGCGAATAGATGTACGGGATGAGATACGCCGAATCCGGCTCGATGAAGCATACCCTGAAGGTGGAATATCTCCCCTCCTCCCGCATGGTGCTTGCATACAGGAGCTTCCCTGCATACCTCTTCCAGGAACGCCGGTTCCGGAAATTGTTGTTCGGGCTCAAGGCAGGACCCGCTCTGCTCGGCCAGCATATAGATTTCATTGATGAATGCAGGCGTAACCAGCGCTTTATCCTCAGTATTCCAGAATCAGTGAACAGGCTCAATATAACACAAGTACCCGGCAGTTTCAAGGAAAAGAAAAAAGCGTTTCGTCTGAAACGAAACGCTTTGCATCCTCCTGAAGTAGGATACTCGGGGCAGAAGCTCTCACGGCACACACGAAGCAATGCTTATTGCTGCTGCCTTCCGGCCCTGACAAGGTTCACACACCCGCATTGCATGAGGTCCATCCGTCATCGCACCCTACAGGACGTATTTTACCTGTTCTGTCAAAATGAGGCAATATGTAATTTAGCCAAATACATATATGGTTATTTGGCGATTTCCACTGATTTTTCGTCTTTCTTCGACATCTGCATGGCCATTCTGCCGGTAAGCCGCTCCATGGCCTTCACACACTCAAACAGCAGTTCCTCCCGGTTCTTCGACTTATCCTGGAACAGAAGATGATTGGGCTTGCTCAGAGAAATGGTCAGACGCGGATCCAGATTATTGAGGGACCGGAGGAGCAGCACACCGTCCGTTTCGGAAACCGGCGAGAAATACATCTGGATGAGTCCGTCATCCTGACGAACCCGGTCAATGCCCAGGCTGCCGCACATCGCCTTGAGATAGGCCACGGCCACCAGGTTGGCAACCGGCTGCGGTTCATCCCCGAAGCGGTCAACCAGTTCCTCCTCCACGTCATCCCGCTGGGTCGCGTTGGTAATCTTGGCAATCCTGCGGTAAACATCCAGCCGCTGCTTATCACCGGTGACATACTCAGCCGGCAGATACGCATTGACCTTCACATCCATCCGCGTCTCGATTTCCTTGTTCGTATTGAGCGAAATGCCCTGCACTTCCTGAACAGCCTGATCAAGCAGTTTGCAGTACAGATCATAGCCGATATCCGCCAGGTGACCGCTCTGCTGCGGTCCCAGAATGTTCCCCGCGCCCCGGATTTCAAGGTCGCGCATGGCAATGCGGAATCCGGAACCGAACTCGGTAAATTCCCGGATGGTATCCAGCCGCTTCTGCGCGTTTTCCGTGACGACCTTGCCCGGACGGATGGTCAGGTACGCATAGGCCATCCGGTTGGACCGGCCCACACGGCCGCGGATCTGGTAAAGCTGTCCCAGTCCGAAGCGTTCCGCGTCATAGACGATGAGGGTATTGACCGAGGGGATGTCCAGACCGGATTCGATGATGGTCGTGCACAGCAGAATATCATACTTCTGCTGGGAAAAGTCCATCATTACATCCTCCAGCACATCCTCCTTCATCTGTCCGTGGGCAATCACGATGCGCGCCTCTGGCACCAGCTTCTGCAGCTTTTCATAGCACTGATCAATGGTTTCCACCCGGTTATACAGAAAGAAGACCTGTCCGCCGCGTCCTATTTCACGGAGAATCGCATCCCGGATGACCGCGTCCTGATACTCAAGCACATAGGTCTGAACCGGATAGCGCGCCTGGGGCGGTGTTTCCAGCAGGCTCATGTCCCGGATGCCCACCATGGACATGTGCAGTGTCCGGGGAATCGGCGTGGCAGACAGGGTCAGCACGTCGATGCTGTTTTTGTAATTCTTGATGGTTTCCTTATGTCCGACGCCGAACCGCTGTTCCTCGTCGATGATCAGCAGGCCCAGCTTTTTGAACTGGATGCCCTTATTGAGAATCCGGTGGGTGCCCACAACCAGGTCAATCTCCCCGTTCTGCAGGGCCAGCAGCGTCTTTCTCTGTTCTTTGGCGGTTTTAAAGCGGCTGAGATAGTCCGCGTGAATCGGAAAGCCTTCAAAGCGCCGCAGGATGGTCTGATAATGCTGCTGCACCAGAATCGTGGTCGGCGCCAGAATCGCCACCTGATAGCCATCCATGATCGCCTTAAAGGCCGCCCGGAGGGCTACCTCGGTCTTTCCGTATCCCACGTCGCCGCACAGCAGGCGGTCCATGGGCTCCGGCTTTTCCATATCATGCTTGATTTCCTCCGCGGCAATCAGCTGATCCGGTGTCTCCTCATAGGGGAAATTCTCCTCAAACTCCTGCTGCCAGGGGGTATCCGGCGAAAAGGCATGGCCGACCCGCTTCTGGCGCTGCGCATACAGCTGAACCAGGCTGAATGCCAGTTCTTTCAGGCTTTCACGGGCTTTGTTTTTCTGCTTCTGCCATTTCTTGCCCCCAAGATCCGACAGGGCCGGCGCCACGCTTTCCCCCGCGCCGATGTATTTCTGGATCCGGTCGAAATGGTCCACCGGAATGTACAGCTTGTCGCCGCCCAGATACTCAATCTGCAGGAAGTCCCGTGAGGTATTGTCCGCCATTAGGCGCTTAATGCCCAGGTACCGTCCGATGCCGTGCGTCTCATGCACCACATAATCGCCGACCTCAAGGTCGGTAAAGGAATTCAGTCTGCCCTTTTCCTGGCGCTTTGCCTTGGCCTTGGCCGTCTTGTTTCCGTAAACGTCGCTCTCGATGATCACCGCCAGCTTCATGTCCGGATACAGAAATCCGCCGGACAGTGAGGTGGGATAGATCACACACTTCCCTGTCTCCGGTGCCCGCATGCAGTGTTCATCAAACTGAACCTCAATGCCCTCATCCTCAAAGGACTGCCGCATGCGCTCGCCTCTGGCGATGCCGCCGGAGAAGATCATGACGCGCCAGCCGCTCTCTTTCCATTTGCGGATGTCGTCGCACAGCTCTTTCGTTCTCCCGCCGTAGCTGCCATGGTTGACGCCGTTCATAGTGACAAAA
>JAGAHV010000328.1:0-23839 GCA_017626895.1 Clostridia bacterium
ATTTCCACATCCGACACCCGCATCCACGGTCTGCTATCGGCCAGACGATGAAGGAAGCCCAGCCGCTGTTCATCTGAGATCGCGAAACTTTTTTTCTGACTGTCCCGAATATAGGACTGTTTGGACGGAACAAATGTCACATATTCGCTCCCGGTCTGTTCAAGCGCCATCTTGGCCAGACGGGTATGTGCAACCGTCGGCGGATTAAACGCGCCCGCAAAAACCAATCCACTCATCTTTATCCCCCAGGCATTTGACCGGAACCCGGTCCCGGCCTTATTCAAACGGATTCAGAATCGGCGGCATCATCTGCTTATGGCGGCTTCTGCGCTCCATTCCTGCGATCTTTTCATCGACATCCGGTTTTCCGCAGCTTCCCTCCCGGATATAGCGATGAATATCCTGGTAGGAAATGCCCATCTTTTCCTCATCGCTCATCCCGGAAAGCCCGTCCGTCGGCGTTTTTTTGACCAGTCCTGCCGGCAGTTCCGGCATGGTCAGGCCGACTTCCACCACCTCAACGCTGGTCAGAAGGCCCAGAACACCGAAGTCACAGGACGTATCGCCGTCTTTGGTACAGTATCCGACCGTTCTCTCGGAAAGATTTCCGGTTCCCGCCAGCCGTCCTCCGACCGCCTGCGTCACATACCTGAGCATGGTCATCCGGAGTCTCGGCCCCACATTGATATCGCTTTCCCTTGAAAAAGGAACCGAAAACTCCCCTTCATTCTGCGAAAGAGTTTCCTCTTTCAGCGAGGCATGCATGTTCCCGATGTTCATGATCTTATGCGGAATCTGAAGCGCCCGGCAGACCGCTTTGCTGTCCTCAAGATCTGCCTGCGTTCCATCCGGCAGCATGACGCCAAACACATTTTCCGCGCCCAGCGCTCTTGCACAGAGGGCCGCTGTCACCGTCGAGTCCTTCCCTCCTGACATTCCAATCACGACCCGCTTAAATCCCTGCTCGTGTGCGATCTTCCTGATCTGCTCCACCAGCCGGTCACGAACAGCCACAGCATCAAAACTCATTCCGGCAACCTCCCGTTATGGCTCAGCATCTGCATCTTCATTTCATAGTATTCCGGACTCATATCCAGATAATGCGGATGCGGATTTTCAAACCGCTGCTCTTCCGGCCAGATCTCATGGCTCAGCTGATGCTTTACATACTCCGCAATCTCCATGACAGAACCGGACTCAGCACATTTCTCGCCGTTTCTGACCACCTGTTCCTGAAGGGGTTTGGCCGTACAGTTCTCAAAGAACAGAAGCTTCCACGGCCGCTCCGGATCGACGAAGCGATACTTTCCGGTTACATCGACCGGTTCTCCGGCTTTGGTTAGCAGATCGGCGACGGCCATTCCGTTTTTATCATAGATCCGATAGACGCTTTTCAGTCCCGGATTGGTCGTCTTCTCAACGGTATCCGAGATCTTAATGCGCGGTTTCCATTTGCCCCCGTCATTGACGGCACACAGTTTATACACGCCGCCAAATACCGGTTCAGACTTTGCCGTGATCATCCGCTCACCGACGCCAAAGGCATCCACACAGCCGCCCTGTGCCAGGATCGAGCGAATGGTCACCTCATCCAGACTGTTGGAAATCACAATCTTGGCATCCGTAAATCCGGCCTCATCCAGCATTGCCCGGGATTTTTTGGTCAGATAGGCAAGGTCACCGCTGTCAATGCGGATTCCAAAACGGCTCAGGGGCTTCCCGGCATCCCGGAATTCACTGAAAACCTTTATGGCATTGGGCACGCCGGATTCGACGACATCGTAGGTATCCACCAGCAGCGTACAGTTGTCCGGATACCGTTCGGCAAAGGTCCGGAATGCACTGAGTTCATCATCGAACATCATCACCCAGCTGTGCGCCATCGTCCCGCTGACCGGGATTCCGAACTTTTCGCCGGCCAGCACCGTGGCGGTAGAGGATACGCCGCCAATGGCACATGCTCTTGCGCCATAGACCGCCGCATCATTGCCGTGGGCGCGCCGTGCGCCAAAGTCAGAAACCGGCCTCCCCTTAGCGGCCCGGACAATCCGCCTTGCCTTGGTGGCAATCAGGCTCTGGTGATTGAACTGTGCCAGAATCTCCGTTTCAACGATCTGCGCTTCCACAATATCCGCAACAACGGTCAGAACCGGCTCATTGGGATAGATGATCGTTCCCTCGGGAAAGGCATAGACATCCCCATGGAAACGAAAGGTCTTCAGATACTCAAGAAAACGCTCATCATACAGATTCAGGCTGCGGATATAGTCGACATCCTCGTCGGAAAAGTGCATGCTGGTGATATAGGATACAATCTGTTCAAGACCGGCAAAAACCGCAAATCCGCCGCCATCCGGATTGCGCCGATAGAATACATCAAACGCCACCCGTGTGTTCTTCATCTCATCATTCAGAAAATAACCGTTAGCCATCGTCAGTTCATACAGATCCATCATCATGGCCGGATTATTTGCTTTATTCATACCCTTTCTCCTTGTAAATCCCTCAGTGTACTGCCTGCAGGAACTCTGTCCGTACATATCCCTCAATGACATCCGTATGAACCTTCGCCCAGCCATCTGCCGTTTCACTCTCGACCATCAGTCTCTGATACTTATAAAGACGGCGGCGAACCTCTCCCGAATATGACGGCGCATCCCGAAGGTTCAGTGAAGAGTCCTCGTCGATATTGGTCACCTCTGCCACATACCAGCCCTTTTGTGTTTTCGTCTCCGTCAGCGGCATCAGCGTGGGCCGCGGTGTCGGGCTGGGACGGGGTGTCGGCTGAACCGCCATGAACGCATGCTCCATTTCTCTTGCTTCAGGCGTATAATCAAGTTTGGTCAGCGTCAGTCCGGGATAGTAGAAGGAAAGAATATCCTGATAGTTTTTCCCCGAGTGCCGTGCCATCTGTTCCGCGCCTCGCTGGCTCATTCCTGCGCCATGCCCGAAACGGCGGGTCTCAAACGCAAACCCTTCGTCGACCTGATACAGGTTCAGCACTTCGTTCTCCGTGGCATTGATGGACAATCCCATTCCCCGTTCAAGAGCGCCGAAAAAGGGCACGCTGAGTGACAGTTCATCCGCTGCCTTTTCATAATCCGAAAAGACATACTGCGTTTCTGTCCGGACCGGCTCCTCCTGCGGGGATTCACCCGCGGCATCCGGCGCCGGGGTCGGGACCATGTTCGTCGGTTCAATTGTCACCACGGGCACTTCTTTTTTCTCAAGGACTTTCCGGATGGAATATCTGACCGCAAAATTCACATTCTTGATGATTTTGGAGTCCGCAAACATGGGTTCACCAAGAGTCACCTTCGTAATCTCATCGACCCTGATCTGCTCCGGAATCACCTCTGCCGAGGGCTTTGAAAGCGCACCGGCAGCAGCGGTCTGCAAGACCGTCCGAATCTCCGTATTCAGCCCGTCCTCGCCGGGAACAGCAGGCAAAATATACCGCCTCACCGGGCTGCTGGTATTTCTCAGGTCATACGGGTCCTCATGCGCCGGCATATACGTGTACGCCTCCGGATCCTCCACCGGCCATACATTCTGACCGTCTTCGATCCATCCGCCATTGCTGGCTGTGTAATAGCATACCGCCGGCTTTCCGTCTCTGACGGCAATCATCCCTTCTGTCTCTTTGACCGCCCGGTCCGAAAGCGGACTTAACGCCGATCTTCCCCTGAATACCTGATCATTGGTGGTATCATCGACATCATAATCCACATTTTTCCCGGCTCTGGCCAGTGCGTATGTCCGGGCCGCGACCGCCTGTGCCTTAAGGGCTTCAAGCGGGAACGAATCCCCCAGTTCATACGGCACCACACCCCGGACATATTCCTCGATATTGATGCTCAGCACCGGACGGATCCGGCCATCCTGGATGGTCAGCGTCAGATCGCCTGCATACTGGTTGGTTCCGCCGGCCAGAAGGAGATAGCTGTCCTCTCCAGTCTCTGTACGCAGAAAGGTCACGCGCTCGCCCGCATTCAGGGTAAAGTCGCGTCCGTACAGATAGATATTCCCCTCCTGAACGGCCGCCATCAGGTGGGTCCCGCTGGCAAACCACATGGCCCCGTCCCCGGCCGTAAAGGCGCCGTTCATGTCGATTTCAAGGGGATAATCTGAAACAATCCGTCTCAGATAAACCTGAACATTTCCTGTCTTCGCATCCGTTAATCCGATTGCCGGAAGAATCAGGATCAGCAGCACCGTCAGGATGACTGCCCGAATGGATCTGTCCATGTACCTTTCTCCTCTCACGCGTTGCCCGGTCACTGCTCTTTCGAGCCGTGCCGTTCATCATCTGTTTCAAACCGACGGAGGATGCCAAAAGTGCCCGTTTCCGAATGCGTTCCGCTCAGATCGTCCCGGCACATTTGACAAAGTAATTGAACAAGGCCTGTGCCCCTTCGGATTTGTATGCAAAGTGTTCCGGATGGAACTGCACGCCAAAGATCCGTTCATCCTCCGCCGAATGAACTGCTTCGATAATCCCCTCCGGAGAGGTGGCATCCACCACAAGGGAGGGCGCTGGCCGGCAAATGGCCTGATGATGGGTTGAATTCACCATAAAGCGATCCGTTCCAAGGATTTTCCGCAGCAGACTTCCGTCCCTGACCTCAATCTCGTGGGTCGGTTCATCATAGGGCGGCTGCTGCATATGCTGTTCCTTCACCCCGGTCTGTACGGGAATATCCTGGTACAGTGTCCCGCCCAGGGCCACATTCAGCACCTGAATGCCCCGGCACACACCGAATATCGGAACTTCTCCGATGGCCAGCACATTTTCCGTCAGTTTCAGTTCAAACGCATCACGAAGCGGATCCGGTTCACCGCACTGCTCAATCTGTTTTTCCCCGTACCTTGCCGGATCGACATCTCCGCCGCCCGCGAGAAACAGGCCGTCCAGTCTTGAGGCCATATCCATAATCGCATCCGGATCTGTCGTCATGGGAAGCAGCACCGGAAGTCCTCCGGCTCTCAGAATCGAATCCATGTAATTTGCACGGACAAAATAGGTTTTCTTTTCCGTATCATGTGAGGCACATACCCCAATCAGCGGCACCATTTCAAATACTCCTCTTCATCAGCCGCCCGGTCTGCCCGCGCGGCCGCATTTTACGTACTCAACCCTGACAACCGACACAATTGGCCGGTCATTTTTCTTTATCAGGCACAGGCCCGGCAGACTGCCCGCAGGCCATTCAGTCCGGCTACAGAGCATTCATCCGGTCAAAGCTGACACAGAAGGCTCTGATAAATCTCCCTCAGAACCGATTTCTCCGGCACCCGGCCGGGATTCCAGAACCGCTCTGCTTCGACTGCCTGATAATACAGCATGCCGAATCCTTCAACGGCCGGGATTCCGCATTCTCCTGCCATCTGAAGGAGCCGCGTGACTCTGGGATTATAAACTGCATCAAAGACTGCCCCGCAACGTTCCAGTACCTGTCTGTCAACCGGTGATCTTTCCGTGTCAGGATACATGCCCACCGGCGTACAGTTGATCACCAGATCAAACGATCCCTTGATTCCATTCAGGATGGTATAGTCAATCCGGCCGGCCGCATCCGGAAATTCGCGTAAAAAGCTGCGGACCAGCAGTGGTCCTTTTTCAGGGCTCCGAAGCGCAAACATGACCTTTCCGCCGCGTTCCAGAATCTCATACCCGGCAACCCGGGCGGCGCCTCCGCCGCCCAGGATCAGGGCAGATATGCCGTCTACACCGATTCCTTTTTCCATGATCGCCCGCATCATGCCAAGGCCATCCGTAATGTGGCCGATCAGGCGGCCATCACGGATTTCCACCGTATTGACCGCCAGCATGGCCTCTGCCCGGGCATCCAGCTCGTCAAGGAACGGAAGAATCCGTTCCTTGTACGGAATCGTGACATTAAACCCGGAAAAGGAATAGCGAAGGACATCGACAACAGAGGCAAGATGTTCGCGGTCTATGGTTACCGGAAGATAGACCGCGTCCATCCCTGCTGCCTTAAAAAGCGTATTGTGAATATAGGGTGACCAGGTATGACCCAGACGCTCCCCCAGCACCGCATAGCGCTCTGTCTGAGGCCCGATTGTTCTGACAATTTCCATGGGAATTACAGTCGCAGAACCGCATTGCAGTTGGTCTTGCAGGCATCCATGATCGTCTGCATGACCGGATTGACATCCTCATCCGAGAGCGTTCTCTCCGGATTTCTGAACTGCAGCGAGAAGGCAACCGATTTTGTTCCGGGCATCATCGGCGCTCCGCGATAGATATCAAAGACTTTCACATCGGACAGAATCGGCTTGCCTACCTTCCTGATCACCTCAAGAACGGTGCCCACCATCGTCTTCTCCGACATGACCAGCGCCAGATCGCGTGTCACGGCCGGGAATTTCGGAAGCGGTTTTACATGCGAGACCTCTTTCTGGAGCGCGCATACCATTCTCAGACTGACCTCTGCCACCACCGTTCTTTTCGTGATCTCAAAGGCCTTCATGACATCGGGATGCAGTTCGCCGATGACGGCAATCCGCTCTCCGCCGGCATTCAGGAATGCCGTGCGTCCCGGATGCAGATAGTTTTCTTTTCCGCGGACAATCTCCGTCTCAATGCCAAAGGCCCCCAACAGATCCTGCACCGTATCACGAACGAGGAAGAAATCCACGCCCTCGCCATACGCACCGATGGCCAGCGTCTGAATCTCCTGCGGCAGTTCCCCGGCCTTCCGGTTGTACTCATCAAAGACCGGTGCCATTTCGTAAAGCATTGCCCGGTCATTGTTCCGGCTCTGATTCAGTGAAACCGTTCCGAGCATGCTGGGAATCAGCGTCGTCCGCATGACGCTGGTATCCTCGCCCAGCGGATTGCGAAGGGTCATCAGGGTGCGGCGCGGATCATTGCTGTCAAGATTCAGCTTATCAATGCTCTTCGGGCTGATGAAAGAGAAATTCCGGATCTCATAGAAGCCCTTTGAGGCCAGGAATCTTCCCACCCGGTCCGTGATGCGCATATTGGCATTTCTTGAACCCGGCGCCGTCTCACCGCGAAGCAGCGTCGAACCGATATACTCATATCCGTGGATCCGAAGGACTTCCTCCGAGAGGTCCGCCTCATTCTCCACATCCTCCCGGTAAACCGGAGGAAGGACGCGCAGGACATCACCGTTCAGTTCAACCTGCATATCCAGGCGGGTCAGAATGTCCTTCATTTCATCGCCCGGAATATCCATGCCGATTTTCCGGTTGATCCGCTCAACCGACGCCTCAATCCAGGTCTGCGGCCTCGGATTCGGATAGCAGTCATAGACATCCTCGATGATCTCGCCGGCGCAAAGCTGATCCACCAGCTGACAGGCGCGATCCGCTGCCTCACGGCAGGTGGCCGCGCAGACACCGCGCTCAAAACGGCCGGATGCCTCTGTCCGGAGGCCAAGTGCCCGGGTGGTCAGCCGGATGCTGGCCCTGTCAAATGCAGCCGCCTCAAACAGAACGGTATGCGTCTCCTCGGTGATTTCAGACTCCTCACCGCCCATGACGCCGGCAATGCCGGTTGCATTGGTCTCATCCGCAATCATCAGCATATCCGGTGACAGTGCCCGCTCTTTTCCGTCCAGCGTGGTGATTGTCTCATCCGGGAATGCCCGGCGGACAATTATGTGTCCGTTTTTGACCTTGTCAAGGTCAAAGGCATGCATGGGATGTCCGGTCTCAAGCATGACATAATTGGTGATGTCCACAATGTTATTGATGGACCGTACGCCGGCACCAAACAGGGCCTTGCGCAGCCACATGGGCGACGGGCCGATTTTCACATTGCGCACAATGCGTCCCACATACCGGGGGCAGAGGTCCGTGTCCTTTACCTCGATATTGACATAGTCACTCATCTTTCCCGGAACGGTCTTAAAGGTAATGTCCGGCTTATTGAACGATGTCCCCACCGTTACGGCAGCCTCTCTGGCCACGCCCCACACAGACAAACAGTCCGGCCGGTTAGCCAGAATTTCAAAGTCGATGATCTGGTCATCAATTCCGAGAATGCTGCGCACATCGGTCCCGGGCGCATATTCCTCATGGAACACAAGGAGTCCCTTGTCGCCCACGGAGGGATACAGGTACTCAGGAACGCCCAGTTCGGGACCTGAGCAGCACATGCCATCTGACTCCACGCCGCGCAGTTTTCCCTTTTTAATCCTGACGCCGCCGGGCAGCTCAGCACCCACCAGTGCCACCGGCACCTCGTCCCCTTCATGAACATTCGGCGCGCCGGTCACGATCTGCACCGGTTCGCCCTGTCCCACATCCACCTGACAGATGACCATATGATCTGAATTGGCGTGCGGGACAACCGACAGAATCTTTCCGACAACCACGTTGCTGACTTCTTTTGTCTGGTCCTCAACCCCTTCAACGCCGGTTCCGTGCATAATCATGGCATCCTGAAATGCCTGTGCATCCATGGGAATCGCCGTATAGGATTTGATCCATTGCATTGGTACTTTCATTTCTTCATCCTCCAATCAATCCTCACGGAACTGAGACAGGAAACGTACATCCCCCTCATAGAGAAGACGCATGTCCGTAATCCCGTAATGCAGCATGGCAATCCGTTCAATACCGATTCCGAACGCAAAGCCGCCATAGACAGAGCTGTCGATTCCGCACATCTCAAGCACTTTGGGATTGACCATTCCTGCACCGAGCACCTCAATCCAGCCGGTTCCCTTACACACACGGCATCCCTTTCCATGGCAGGCCATGCAGGTCAGATCCACCTCCGCAGAGGGTTCGGTAAAGGGGAAGAAAGAGGGACGGAAACGCGTCGTGACATCCTTGCCGAACAGAGACTGGGCAAAAATATCCAGTGTTCCCTTAAGGTCTGCCATCGTCACGTCCTTGTCGATCACCAGACCTTCCAGCTGATGGAATACCGGTGAATGCGTGGCATCCACCTCATCTGCCCGATAGACACGGCCGGGACAGATGATCCGGATCGGCGGCTTCCGCTCCAGCATCGTATGTGCCTGCACACCGCTTGTCTGCGTGCGCAGAACAATATTGTCCTCAATATAGAAGGTATCCTGTGCATCTCTGGCAGGATGATTCTTCGGGATATTCAGCAGTTCAAAGTTAAACAGGTCCAGTTCGACTTCCGGTCCTTCCACCACATCGAATCCCATGCTGGTAAAGATGGAAATCATTTTGTCCTCAATGAGCGACAGCGGGTGCTTGGTGCCGTAATGCGTGTGCTCCCTGGGCTCCGTGATGTCAATAATCTCACGTTCAAGCGCCCGTTCCTGTTCCTTGCGGCGAAGACTGGCCTCAAGCTCATCCATCTGCTCCGTCAGTTTCTGACGGACCGCGTTGATCATCTGACCTGCCTTTGGCCGCTCCTCCGGGGGCAGCTTCGCCATCGAACGGAGCAGCTGCGTCAGCTGGCCTTTTTTCCCCAGCATCCGAAGACGGATATCTTCCAGCCCGGATTTATCGGCGATCTTTTCCAGTTCCCCTGCCGCTTCCTGCTGAATGCGCCGGAGTTCTTCCTGCATCTCCATATGTTTTTCCTCCTCTTCAGGCTTTTTCAGCCTGAACTATTTTTCATCTGCTTCGGTGGATATCCGCCCAAAAAAAGAAAAGCACGTCCCCTCAAGGGACGAGCCTGGCCCGTGTTACCACCCAATTTCACCACAGAAACATTCTGTGATCTCAATGGCTGTAACGGGCTCCCCGTCTTCCCCTACTGTTTTTCAGGGAAAAAGCTCCTGAGTGAATTTCCCGGAATACACATAATGAACTTTCAGCCGCGTTTCATTTTCTCTTTCTGGTATTCAGCCCGGGCATGTTCTCATTCATCGCCTGCCGCGTATTATATCTGATTTTCCTTTGTCTGACAACCCTAAAAAACCGGCCCAAAAACAAAAGCACTTATGCTGTACATAAGTGCTTTCATGGCAGGGGCAGAAGGATTCGAACCCTCAACAAAGGTTTTGGAGACCCACGTGTTACCATTACACCATGCCCCTACGCAACGTACGTATTATATCGCACATTTCTCTGTCTGTCAACCTTTTTTTGACGGCCGCGCTGCCTGTAAAACATCGTAATAACGGAATTTTTAGATTAAGCTGAAAAGTTTTTAAAAATTCCCGGTTTCTTTCCTGACAAAGTGAGCCTGATTACGGAAGGACTACCTCCGCAATTGTCCCGGTTGACGGCTGATTTTTCAGTACCCTTCCGATCCGTGCGTTCCGAATGATCCGCTGACACATCAGGCAGCACTCCGTATCAATCGGCTTTCCGTCCTGCCAGCCGAATACATACAGGTCTGCCCCGATCATATCCGAACGGTTGCCGTTAATAATCGCGTTCTGTTCGGCATGAACGGCTTTGCAGAGCTCATATCGCTCCCCATGCGGCACGCCGAGACGCTGCCGTTCGCAGATTCCAAGATCACAGCAATTGGCCTCCCCGCGGCAGGCTCCGTTGTAACCGGTCGAAACAATCACATCATCTTTCACGATGACCGCGCCATACTGTCTGCGCAGACAGGTTGAACGTTTTGCCACCTCTGCCGCAATATTCATATAATAATGGCTCTTCTCAGGACGCATTGTTTTCCCCTTTCTCAAAGCTCAATGTGGGTCATTGGCCCGGTCAGCTTTGTTTTACGCAAAAGCCTATCTGAAACGGTTCATTCCTTTCTCTCGTAACACGGCGATGCACCCAGCTGCCTTATTTCATTTCGAAGCTCCGAATAAGAGAGAATCATCAGGGGAACCTGCGGGCCCAGCAGCCGGTACAGGTCTTGAAACAGTGCTGTCAGAGCCTCTGCCACCTGATCTTTTTTCGCATCCGCGTCGACCAACAGACAAAGTGACTTTTCCTCGCCCGTCTGATACACCAGTGCATAGACGCGCCGGACCGCCCGATGAATCGGGAAAAGGACTTTCGCCTTATTCACCGCCTCCCCGTATTCACCAATCTCGGTATCCAGGGTGGCATCTCTGTCGGTGCTTTTTTCAGATGCACGGCTGCCGGCAATCTGTTCCATCCGGTCTGCGCGAAGCATCACGGGACTGTCCGAATACGGATCCAGAATCACGTTATGGCGCTCAGACTGGCCGAGGACAAATTTCTCCAGTTCAAGATAGCCCATCCGCTTCCAGGTATGTTTCTGATAGAAAGCCGAATCAATCACTGTATCCGATGAAAAAACGGCAATACAGCGGCTTCCGTCCGACAGATTCACATAGACCGGAAGATCGACGGCGGCTTTTCCGATGCTGACCCTCTCAATGGGCACATACAGGTACTCCCGTTCCAAAGCACGCAGCAGTTCTGCCGCACCTGCCTCCTGTGCAGCAAATGCACGAAGGGTTTCCTTCACATTTCTGTTTTCCATCTGCAATTCCGGCCTTTCCGCAAATCTGTTTTCCTCAGCCATCACATGCTGAAGGTGACTGTTTCCCGTTTCAGTGTCCGGACTTTCTGTCCGTCCCGCTCCATATATTCAATGGCCATCCGGAGCTGATTCATTCCGGGGCGCCCGATCAGTTCCATCAGGCCGCCGGGAATCACCACGGATGAAAACGCGCTGGATATTCCTTTGCATTTCCCGGCGTAATACGTCTCAAACGCTTTCCCGTTCAGCCAGATCCGTTCAATCCGGACAAGAAGATCCCGGTCATTTTTCCCCTCGGTAAACAGAATCAGCCGCAGGTCGTTTCCATTGCCCCGTTCGGCATTGACCACCTGCATCCGGACAAAGGAATTATCCAGGAGCAGAATATCGCTTTCCCGCTTTTCCCTCTGCCATTTCCGTGCACCGCTTTCGCCTTTTGGCAAAAACCGGACCTCATCGTGAAACAGATCACCCTCATACAGTTTTTCCGGCAGATAGACCCACAGATCCACCACAACCTCCGTGAGTTCCCAGTTTTTCATATATTGGGCGGTCGATTCCACCACGATCTGTGAGGTTCTCGTCTCTCCCGGCTCAATCCGGTCCGCAAAAAACGGTTCTGCCATCACGCCGTCCATGAGCAGGTAATCGACGGAGATCATGAGCGGTTCATCCATCTGATTCGTAAAGGAAAACAGCAGGACATTTCCGTAAACCTCATCCATGGACAGTCCCTGAAAGCCAATGGAAAAGGCCTTATAATCGTGTACCAGCACCGCTTCCCCGGCGGACTCAGTTTCCGGTTCCGCCGGGGAAGCGGTGCCGGCCGTGTCCGCGGTATTTTCGGATCGTTCCGGCTTTTCCGTAACCGGCGTCTCCGCACAGCCCCGCGGATAAAAAGCCGGAAGGCCCGCAAGAAGGACAATCAACGCAAGAAAACCCAAAAACCGTTTCATGCTTTCTCCCTGCATTCTTTCGTTCCGTGATGATTTTCAGCAGCAATCTTAACACAGTTATCCGTGAAAATCAAGGCAACAACGCAAAAGAACGGCCCGGTGACGGGCCGTTCAAAAGGAATCGATCCTATCGGTTGTTCTCAAAAATTCCGGCCGTTCCAGCCCCATTCGCGAACAAACTCATACTTCACATAAATCCTGTTCCCGGGAATGCCCAGCATGTCGGAATACAGGGCGCAGATTTTTGCCGTCAGCTGTTCGCAGGCCGCCGAATCGGCCGATCCAAAGAGCGAAACGGAGACAAAGGCCGCCGGCAACTGTGAATCTCCGGCCATCCCCAGATCATAGTTATCCTCAAAGCCGGTCATCAGCCACTTCTCGTCTTTTCCCAGCACTGCAATGTCTTTTCCCAACTGCACCCGGATCGCTTCCCGGGTTTCATCCGGTACCCTGGTCGATATTTTCGAGTTGATAAAAGGCATCTCACTCACCTCCATTCTGATTTTGCGCAAGGACAGTCCTGCACTCGGTCCGCTCCCTTGTCACAGGGAGAAAAGATCCAGCTGATTGGTATCCGGCAGACCGGAAAAACAGCCTGCATCTTTCATCATATCGCAGATGGTCTGCGAAACCTTGGTCCTCTTGGTAAAGTCCTCCACCGAGATGAAGGGGGATTCATTTCTTGCCTCCACGATGCTCTGGGCGGCACTTTCGCCCATGCCCGGCATCGCGTTGAAGGGCATCAGGATTTCCGTATCGGAAAGGAGCTGGAAGCGGGTGGCATCTGATTTTTCGATGTCAACAGGAACCAGACGAATGCCCCGGCAGAGCATCTCAATCACCAGCTCCATAATCACCATCAGTTCCTTATCCTTTGCCGACGTCTCCTTGCTGTTTTCCTCCATCTCGTGATACTTGGCCCGGATCGATTCAAGGGAGCCGCCGAGGATCACCGCATCAAAGCAGTCCGCTCTGACCGTATAGTACGCGCAGTAATAGGCCGCAGGTCTGTACACCTTATACCAGGCAATGCGCAGCGCCATCGTGACGTAGGCCACCGCGTGTCCTTTCGGGAACATGTACTTGATTTTCTTGCATGACCCGATAAACCATTCCGGCACATTATGCTCAATCATCGCCTGTTCCATTTCAGGCTTGAGTCCTTTTCCTTTTCGAACCGATTCCATCGTATCAAAGGACATCTTCGGTTCAACGCCGTAATCCATCAGGGCGTTCATGATGTCATCACGACAGCAGATACAGGAGGAAAGGGGCGCAAGTCCTTCCTTGATAATGTCCTGCGCGTTTCCGATCCAGACATCCGTACCATGGGAGAGGCCGGAAATTCGAATCAGTTCCTCCATGGAACTCGGACGCGTCTCCTCCAGCATCTGCCGGACAAAGCGCGTTCCAAACTCCGGAACACCGTACGTTCCGGTATTGGAACCGATCTGTTCCGGCGTCACGCCCAGTGCCTCCGTTCCGGAAAAGAGGGAGATCACCCCCGGATCGGTCAGCGGCACGGTTTTGGCATCGATGCCGGTCAGATCCTCCAGCATGCGGATCATGGTCGGGTCATCATGTCCCAGAACATCCAGCTTCACCAGTACATCATGCATGGAGCCGAAGTCGTAATGCGTGGTAATGGTCGGCGAATTGAGATCATTTGCCGGATGCTGGATGGCCACGAACTGACAGATCTCATACTCCTTCGGCAAAACCACCATGCCGGCCGGATGCTGGCCGGTGGTCCGCTTGACGCCGACGCACCCGGAGGCCAGACGGTTCATTTCCGCGTCCGGCAGCGTTTTCTCACGGTCCTCGCAGTACCGCTTGACATAGCCGTAAGCCGTTTTCTCCGCCAGCGTGCCGATGGTTCCTGCCCGGTAGCAGTACCCTTTTCCGAACAGTTCCTCAATGTACGCATGGGCCTTCGGCTGATACACACCAGAGAAATTCAGATCAATATCCGGAACCTTGTCCCCCTTGAAGCCCAGGAAGACCTCGAAAGGAATGTCAAATCCCTCCCGTACATACGGCGTTCCGCATTCCGGACAATCCATGGGCGGAAGGTCCACACCGACCTTGTATTTGGACTTGTCGATATCAAAATCCGTGTGCTTGCAGTTGGGACACCGGTAATGCGGCGGCAGGGCATTTACCTCCGAAATGCCGACCAGATGGGCCACATAGGAAGAACCGACGCTGCCGCGTGAGCCAACCAGGTAACCGTCGGAGTTGGATTTTTTCACCAGTTTCTCCGCGATATTGTACAGTGTGCCATAGCCGTATCCCAGAATCGACTTGAGTTCCTTCTCCTTTCTTGCCACCACAATCTCCGGCGGGTTCTCTCCGTACAGTTCCAGAATTTTCGATTCACACAGATTCCGGATATTATCCGCCGCGTCCGGCCAGAAGGGCTGAAACGTATCCTTTCCCTCCGGATGCTTGGGATAAAGGGAAATATCGCCTACCCGGGCAGCAATTTTCGCCGGATTCTCAATGACCACCTCATGCGCCTTTTCCGGCCCGAGGTAAGCAAACTCATCCAGCATTTCCTGTGTTGTCTTGAAATAAAGGGGCGCCTGCTGATCCGCATCCTTGAATCCCTGCATATTCTGGATAATGGTTCTGAACACCGCGTCCTTCGGATCCAGGAAATGCACGTCGCCCGTGGCGCATACCGGAATGCCCAGCTCCTCGCCCAGCTTCACAATACGCCGGTTATACTCCCGGAGCTGTTCCTCATCCCTGGCGGTTCCCTCACGGATCATGAAGGCATTGTTGCCGATGGGCTGGATTTCCAGATAGTCATAGAACCTGGCGATGTGGCGGAGTTCCTTATCATCCACCTCATCCACCACCGCCCTGAATACCTCACCCGCCTCACAGGCCGAGCCGACGATCAGGCCCTTGCGGTATTTCTGCAGAATATGCCGCGGGGTATGCGGTCTTCTGCTGAAATAATGCAGATGTCCCTCCGTGACGATCCGGTTCAGGTTCGTAATGCCGTCCTGTTCCGCTGCAAGGAGCGTGATGTGGAAGGATTCCCCGATGGCACCTGCATCAATGGCCTTGTTGATCTCATCCAGATGCAGAATATCCTTTTCCGCACAGTCACTCAGCATCCGGTTCAGGCACAGGGCGGTCGCGTGCGCATCATGCACGGCCCGGTGCGCATTTTTCAGCGACACGCCAAGATGCTTGCACACCGCCCCCAGTTTATGGCTACGCATATCCGGATACAGACGTCTGGCAAATTCCAGGGTATCTATGACCGGCATGGAAATCTCGATGCCCAGCCGCTTGCATTCCGCTGTCAGCATTCCGTAGTCAAACTTGGCGTTGTGCGCGGCAAAGGGCGCATCGCCGATAAACTCCAGCAGACGCGGGATCTCCTTTTCGGCAGTCTCCGCATCTCTGACCATGTTGTCCGTAATCCCGGTCAGCGCCGATACTTCCGGTGGAATCGGCATGCAGGGATTGACAAAGCGGGAGAACTCTTCAATGATCTGCCCATTGCGAATCCGGACCGCGCCGATTTCCATCACCCGGTGCCGCTTGGTATTAAGGCCGGTGGTTTCAAAGTCAACCACCACAATATCCCCGGTGAGGAGGCGGTCATCCGGACGCATCACAACCGGCTTGATATCCGTCAGATACCCTTCCATTCCCGGAATCAGCTTAATCTTGTTTTTCTTCGCCGCACCAAAGGCTTCCGGGAACGCCTGCACCACGCCGTGATCCGTAATAGCCACGGCCGGATGTCCCCATTTGGCCGCACGGGCAATCAGGTCGGATGCACTGGCAATGCCGTCCATCTCGGACATGTTGGTGTGCATATGCAGCTCAATGCGCTTTTCCTCGCATTCATCCAGACGCTGGGGAGCCTCCCGCGGGGCAATGTCATTGGTCATGAGCACCAGGGCGTGATCGAAGGAATCCATTTTCAGATCGCCGCGGGCAATCACCCATTTCCCCGGCTTCACGCTGTCAACGACCTGTTTGACCGCCTCGATTTCCTCCTTGGTTGGCGGCGGAAGCGGTTCATCCGTCTTTGCCCGGCGTCCGCTGCCTTTATGATAATGAAGAAACGCCTTGCACTTCATGGTGCTGGTATAGTCCGTCACGAAGAAGGACAGGAGGACCATTTCACCGCCACGCAGATCTTTCGTTTCCGCCGAGACGACCTCACCGGCAATGACAATCTTATTTCCCTCTTCATTCAGATCCACCATGTCAATCGGTTCACCCACAATCGGTCTCCCCAGAATGACATTCGGCTTTTTAACCTCTTTATCCTGAGACGCCTTGATTTTCTGATCCATGATCAGCTGCTTCAGCGCCTCCTCCTCCTCAAACTTCCGGCGTTCCCGGATTTCCTCAATCTGTTCCGCCCGCAGTTTGACCGCCTGACAGGTCACACGGATGTCACAGTCAAACACATCCCTGGCCAGCCGGGTAATGTACCGGTCCACCTGCTGCTCAATCACATACCTTGGGGCAAGGTCATTTTCAAACAGCAGACTCAGCACATTTCCGTTGAACTCAAACCGTGCATTCTGAAAAAACGGAATACAGGACTGATAGTGCCGCTGGATACAGCGCACAATAAACGACTTGTATTTTTCGGGATCAGAGAGAAAATCCTGTGCAAGTGCCGGCGAACGGATAAAAAGTGAGACCTGAATCGGATCAAACTTTCGCCGCATGGCACTGCGAACGGCCCTGAACGGTTTCTCCTCAATCAGCACGTCGGAGGCCAGATAGATTCCAATGGCGGACCCCGTCATGTTGGTTTCCACGCGTTCAAGACTGAGATGGCCTTTCAGTTCAGGGATGGCCTCATCAATAATCTGCTCCCAGGAATTCATTCCATTCCTCCAGATTCATTCAGCATTTTGCGTATCTCGGCAACAAGAATTCCGCCAAGATCTCCCGTAACTTTTCTCGGTGCCTGTCCTTTCCGGATCAGGAGCCCGGTTCCGTTTCCGCCGCCGCAGATCCCGATGTCCGCCTCCCGCGCTTCCCCCGGACCGTTTACCACGCATCCCATCACGGCGACTTTCATGGGACGCTTGACATCCGCCAGGGTTTCCTGAACCTGCTTCATGATTCCGGCCACATCGATACAGGTCCTGCCGCAGGTGGGACAGCTGACAAATTCAGCCGCATCCTTCCGCAGGCCGATATCCCGCAGGATTTCAATTCCCGCCGGCGGTTCAAGTGCCGGATCGCCGGTGAGACTGACCCGAATCGTATCGCCAATGCCCTCCAGCAGCAGTGTCCCGATGCCAATGGCGCTTTTGATCTTTCCCTGCTCAGGCAGGCCTGCCTCCGTGACGCCCACGTGCAGCGGGTAATCGCAGCGCTCACTGGCAATCCGGTATGCCGCCACCGTATCCCGTACGTTGCTGGCTTTCATCGACAGGACCAGATCATAATACCCGCAGTCCTCCAGCATCCGGGCATGGCGCAGCGCGCTTTCCACCATGCCCTCCGGCGTCGGACCGCCATACTTTTTCAGAATATCCGCTTCCACGGAACCTGAATTGACCCCGATCCGGACCGGTACATGGTGCATTTTGACACAGTCCGCCAGACGCCGCACCTTCTCCTCGCCGCCGATATTGCCCGGATTGATCCGCAGCTTCTGGATGCCGTTTTCCACCGCCGCAATGGCCAGCGTATGATCAAAATGAATATCCGCCACCAGGGGAACAGGACTCTTTGCTGCCAGTTCCCGCACCGCCTCCGCACAGGCCCTGTTATACACGGAGACCCTGACAATGTCCGCACCGGCAACCGCCAGGGCGCGAATCTGGGACAGCGTCGCCTCCACATCTGCCGTATCCGTATTCGTCATCGACTGTACACTGACCGGAGCACCGCCGCCGACCGGCACATTGCCAACCATCACCTGTCTTGTTTTTTTCATTTTTCTACTCTCCGATCTGTTTTCGTTTCGTTGATCCCTGACTACAGAAGCGTCCCGGTCGCAATGCCGAGAATGTCCTTATAGGTCAGCAGCAGCATGAGTCCGATCAGCAGGACAAAGCCTGCCAGATGAATACGCGACTCGATTTCCGGACTGATCGGCTTGCGCCGGATGACCTCCACCAGCAGGAACAGCAGCCTGGATCCGTCAAGTCCCGGTATCGGAAGGAGATTCATGATGCCCAGGTTGACACTGATCACGGCCAGGAGTTCAAATACCATGTCGATTCCGCCGGTCCTTGTCATCTCGGAAATGGCGTACACCGTTCCAACCGGCCCTGTCACCCCTTCTGCGCCCTGACCTCTGGTAATCAGTCCCTTCAGCGTCCTGACAATCAGCATCGCTGATTCCACGTTGTACCGGAAGGAAAACGGAATGCTTTCCATCAGCGGAATCCGCTGTCTCTGCTGTGCGAAGGAAAAGCCAACGCGCCACCGCCCCGCTGCCTCATCATAGAACGGGTCAATGGAAATGTCCTTCTTTTCCCCGCCGCGTTCAACGGTCAGATTCACCCTGTGCCCTTCTGATGCGGAGATTTCCGTTGAAATCTCTGCCGGACTGGCAACCTCTGTCCCGTTCACCGCGACAATTTTATCGCCCACGGCCAGTCCGGCTGAGGCAGAATTTGCCTCCGTTGCGCCTACCACACTGACCGGTGTATTGAGTCCGAGCGCGCTCAGGAAGATCACCACCGCCAGATAGGCCGTCAGGAAATTCATGAGCGGTCCTGCCGCAATGGTCAGCGCCCTTTTCCACGGCGCCTGATTATTCAGTGCCCGGGGGTCTTTTCCTTCTTCCTCATCATAGAACATGCAGTATCCGCCGATGGGAAAAAGCCTCAGCGAAATGAGTGTATTGCGCCTGGTTTTCCGCTGCAGTAGCAGCGGGCCCATCCCGACGGCATATTCAACAACCTCAATGCCACAGAGCCGCGCGGCAAGAAAATGTCCTCCCTCATGAACGACGACCATGAGATTGAGAAGGAGCAATGCCAGAATGATGTACATGAAATGCCTCCGATAAAAAATGGCAGGCTCAGTACCTGCCAGTAGATAGGAGCTGTTGAGCGATTTCCCGTGCCTTCCGGTCCGCCTCGAAAACGGCATCCAGATCCGGATGCATTTCCGGCGAAACCCGCTGCATGGTATCCTCTACCAGCCGTGCGATTCCGCCAAAACGAATCCGGTCCTCAAGAAATGCCGCCACGGCAATCTCATTGGCACCGTTCAGTATAGCGGTCATCGTCCCGCCTGTACGCAGGGCATCATACCCCAGGCGCAGGCCCGGAAAACGGATGAGGTCCGGCTTTTCAAAGCGCAGATCTGCCAGTGCCGAAAAGTCCAGTCTTGTTCCGCCCGTCGAAAGCCGATCCGGATAGGCCATGGCATACAGAATGGGAATCCGCATATCCGGTGTTCCGAGCTGTGCCACCACCGCCCCGTCCTCGTATTCCACCATGGAATGGATCACGCTCTGAGGATGAACCACCACATCGATTTTCTCCGGCGGCATGTCAAAAAGCCATCTGGCTTCAATGACCTCCAGCGCCTTGTTGATCATGGTTGCCGAATCAATCGTGATCTTTCTGCCCATGTTCCAGTTGGGATGGCGAAGGGCCTGTTCCTTTGTGGCATTTTCGATTTCCTGTATTCCGGCTGTCCTGAAAGGACCGCCGCTGGCCGTCAGGAGAAGACGGACCGGCCGGTTTGGCCCCGCCCCCTGCAGACACTGAAAAATCGCGCTGTGTTCACTGTCCACCGGAAGCAACGGAACACAGGCTGACTGCGCCGCCTTTGTCACCAGCTCACCGCCGGCCACAAGCGGTTCCTTGTTGGCCAGGAGCACCCGTTTGTCATGGGCAATGGCGGTCATCACGGCCGAAAGCCCCGCAATTCCAACAACGCTTACCAGAACGCTCTCCGCCTTTGTCTCGGCCGGAATCCGGGTAAGAATATCCTCGCCAAAGATCCATTCGGTTCCTTTTCGCACATCCGCGGGCAACTCCGCCGGCTCATGCCGGAGGGCGGCCACCGCCGGATGGAAGCGCCGAACCTGCTCAAACAGTTTCTCCGAGGAGGTATTGGCGGCAAGCGCCTCCACCTTAAAACGGTCCGGATGCCGCGCAATCACATCCAGTGCCTGAGTTCCAATCGATCCGGTTGACCCCAGAATCGCAATACTACGCATAATGACCTCTTTATTTCAGTACTAACGTGTAACAGTACAGCACGATGACCGTAAACATCACGCTGTCGAACCTGTCCATGATTCCGCCGTGCCCCGGGAAAATGTGGCCATAGTCCTTGATTCCCGAATAACGTTTGAGCAACGAGGCGGAAAGATCGCCGATCTGTCCGGCGAAGCCGCCGATAACCCCAAGGGCAATGGCTGCCGGAATGCCGGGCATGGCCCAGTGAAATACCTGCGTAAAAAACAGCCGGACCAGCAGAGCCAACAGCACGCTTCCCACAAAATAGAAAAGTGCGCCTTCAACGGTTTTTTTGGGACTAACGGTCGGACAGAGCTTATGCTGCCCAAATGCCCTGCCGCCAAAGTATGCCGCCGCGTCACCGCCAAACGCGATGCCGAACGCCATTGTAATCAGCGCCACTCCCTGAACCTTTCCATAGGTGGAGTTGAGCATCATCATGATCATGGACAGCGGCATCAGGCAGGTAAAAATCGGGTAAATGGATGCGGCCGTATCCGGAAAATTCGGATTCTGTCCCAGAAGACACCCGGCCATGGTAATCCCCATGCAGGTGGCAATAAGAAGCAGCGGATTTCGGATCTGAAACACCCAGGCAAACACAATCATGATCACCGGGCCGAGATATCCGCCCCATGGAAACGTATGATATTTGCCCGCGTCAAGGGCACGGTAACATTCAATCACGCCAGTCAGTGTCAAAAGAGCCAGTACGGTCTCTGCAAACCAGCCCCGTATGTACAGACAGTAAATCAGAAATGGAATTCCGATCGCCGCCGTGATAATCCGCTTTCTCATTGTCCTCAAGCTCCATTTTCCTGTTGGTAATCCCCGTATGGAAGATCAGACTCCCCCGAATCTGCGGTTTCTGCCTGCATACGCCTCCAGTGCCAGTGCATACTGTTTTCTGTCAAAATCCGGCCAGAGCGTATCGGTAATATAAAACTCGGCGTAGGCACACTGCCAGAGCAGAAAATTACTGAGCCGCAGTTCCCCGCTGGTCCGGATGATGAGATCGACCTTCGGTTCACCGGCGGTATACATTTCCGCCTCCATGTGCTCCGTCGTAATCTCCTCCGGCCGGATCAGCCCCTGAGCTACTTTCCGTGCCAGGCTTTGTGCGGCCCGTACGATTTCCTGCTGCCCTCCGTAATTGATGGCAATATTCAGGATAAGCCCAGTATTGGTCTGCGTCTTTTCAATCGCCTGGTGCAACGCTGCCTTTTGCTTCTCGGTCCCTTTCGGCATTCCGTCGATATCGCCCAGAATGCGGATACGGACATTTTTCCGGTTCAGTTCTTCCAGTTCCCGCCGGAAATATTCCAGAAGAAGGCCCATCAGCGCACCGACTTCCTCCGCGGAGCGTTTCCAGTTTTCTGTTGAAAACGCATACACCGTCAGGGCCTTGATGCCCAGCTCATCCGACATTTTGATGATTTCTCTCAGTGCTTCCACGCCGGCTTTATGACCGAACGATCTGGGTTTCCCCTTCTTTTTCGCCCAGCGGCCATTTCCATCCATGATAATGGCCACATGTGCCGGAAGTTTTTCCGGATTCAGCGTCATTTCCGCCATCTCAGACCGTTCCTCCTTTGCAGGCCTCACTGTTAATCATTTGCCGGAGCAGCATTGCATGAGGCCTGAATTTGACTTAACTGTCGCTGCGCGACAGAGCCACTCCTCATTTTACTCAATTGCCGGAGCGATTTTGTCTGAAACCTGGCTCTGCACGGCCGGTTCGCTCCTTTGGCTGGCTTTTTGTAAAGAAGGCGAGGCGATATGCCCCGCCTTTTTTAATTCTTTCCGGTTGGAAACACCGAAACCCGGAGAACCGCGCCCCCGCTGCATACCTGAACGACGCGAACAGTTCCCTCCTCAGAGAGATCCGGGCCGGTTTTTTCGATTTCAGGATGAATTTCCCGGCCTGCCAGCAATGCAAGCGCGTCCTCCACCCTGCGTCCCAGCAAGCACTCCATCAGTGGACGTCCATGATCTCCTTTTCCTTTTCGGCAGTAATCTTGTCGATATCCTTGATGTTGCCATCTGTCAGCTTCTGGATATCCTCCTCTGCCTTCTTCTGGTCATCCTCCGTGATCTCGCTGTTCTTCTTCATCTTCTTAACCTGTTCAACCGCATCACGGCGAATGGACCGGATGGCAACCTTGCTCTCCTCTGCGGTCTTGCGGACCACCTTTGTCAGTTCCTTACGCCGTTCCTCATTGAGCTCAGGCAGCACCAGACGGATCACCTTGCCATCCGTGGACGGATTCAGTCCGAGATCACTGGCCTGAATCGCGCGGCAGATTTCCTTTACCATCTTGGCATCCCACGGATTAATCTGCAGAACACGGGGTTCAGGTGCCGAAATGTTCGACACATTCTTCAGCGGCGTCTGGGAACCGTAATAATCCACCGTAATCCGGTCCAGGAGCTGCGGATTGGCACGTCCGGCACGAATGGCCATCAGATCTGCACGGAGAACATTCTTGGTCTTCTCCATCTTTTCTTTTGCGTTATCCATGATTTGGGTTATCGGCATACAGGTCCCTCCTTATAATAAAGCATCCTTATTCGGATAATCAGGTCATTAGAGACAGCCTCTTCGGCTTATCGCTCCGTTACTTGCTTCCTATTGTACAACATGCTTCATTTCTTGACAAGCCTTTTGTTTTTTGCCGGATGCCTGAACCGGCTCCATCCGGCCGTTCCGTCTCCTCTGTTTTTCCCCGGTCAATGCCCTGTGCCCCCGGCCTGACCCGGATCTGCCGGCAAATGGCAGGGCAGCTCTGAAACAACAAGTCCCGGAACCCAGAGGTTCCGGGAATATGACAATTCTGTCAGGGATGCACGGTGGTTCCCATCGGATCGCCATCAATAACTTTCAGAATATTTTCCGGATGATCCAGGGCAAATACGCGGATCGAGGGGACCTGATTGTCACGGCAGATAATGATAGCCGCTGAGTCCATCACCTTCAGATCCCGCTCAATCACGTCCTGATAAGTCAGATCCGGCAGGAACTTCGCATCCGGATTCAGACGCGGATCGCTGTCATACACCCCGTCCACATTCTTGGCCAGCAGAATGGCATCTGCGCCGATTTCAACCGAACGAAGTGCGGCAGCTGTATCGGTCGAGAAGAAGGGATTTCCGGTGCCGCAGGCAAAAATCACCACATCCCCCTGCTCCAGATAACGAATCGCATCCCGGCAGGTATATGGCTCGCAGAACCGGTTCATGTCTACCGCAGACAGGACATGCGCCGGGACGCCGTGATG
>JAGAHV010000329.1:0-10276 GCA_017626895.1 Clostridia bacterium
CGGTGAGTTCACCACTGACGATTGCCGGACCGGGTTCGGGCGGAGCAGTTCCTGCCGGGAAAATTCGTTTGGCAAGGCCATCAGTGACACCTGAGCGGCGTTTATACAGTAAATGGGAAACACATTGAAACAATCCCCGGACAATGGCGTGAACCGCAGCTGCCGACCCATCAGATGGACCATCGGTGATTCGGCCGGAAGCTTTTGTAACGCATTGCAACTCCCTATTTGCCCGATGTTGTCTTGACGGTATCCTGTTGGTCGTGCAAAGTGGTTTCATGATCTGAAACTTTGCTGACAGGCAAACAAAAAGGCATGCAGTCAGACATGTTTCGAAAAATCCCTCACGCGATTCAACCGTTTACAATGAGAAAAACGGAGTATAACTGACAAGACAGGGGCCCTTCCTGCTTGTGTGTTCCATCTTGTCTTCATGGAAATGTTCAGCCTCTGTGCAGCAGCGGCCATAGAACATCAGAGCGTCTGACCGCTATGCCTGATACGGATCCGCGGCATCTGAGTTTCCGGTGAGACAGGAACTGATCTGACGGGTGAGGATGCTGTTGCCTGTTTGGTACTAAAAATGGAGAATAACAGATATGTCCGTGGTTCGAGATGCAGACATTATCATTGCTGTATCAGGGATGACATTATCCCTGATCAGCCTGATCCGGCTTTTTAACCTCAGCTATTTGGAAAAGGAAGTACGCAGATTCTTTCTTATGGTCTTTGGCATTGTCAATGGATATTGTTTTTGTATTCTGCTCCGGGAACTGATCCGGGACAGGACCGGATATGTTTATGCGATGGTGTCCCGCGTGGTTTTCTTCTCCCAGGCATTTCTTTCTTCTTTTCTGACTGTTCTGATTATCGTCTTTTTATTATATCAGAGCAGAGAAGCTGTGCCTTACAGGTCACCGCTGCTGCGAGCGGCGTTCCTGCTGTGGATGGTTTATGTTTGTCTGCTGATCGGTAATCAGTTCACGGGATTCATTTTCCGTGTGGATGATCAGAACCGCTATACCAGAGGACCATGGTTCTGGGCACAAATGACACTGCCGCTGCTGATCATGCTGATCTACATTATGATCCTGTGGCAGAGACGAAAACGCCTTTCATGGAAGCTGCAAATTGCATTTACCTGCTATGCGGTCGTTCCGATTCTGGGCATGCTGATTCAGTCTGTCCTGTTTGGCGTGCACCTGATTGCACTGACCATTGTTGTCGGGACGCTTGTTCTGTACAACCAGATCGTCTCGGATCAGATGGAACGCTATATCAGAAGCGTGGAAGAGAATGCGCAGCTGAAGGTGGACATCCTTCTGGCCCAGATTCAGCCGCATTTTATGTTCAATTCACTGACCACCATTCAGCATCTGTGCAGGAAGAATCCGGAAATGGCCGGGAAGGCGGTCGGGGACTTTGCGGCTTTTCTGCGTCACAATATGGATTCGCTGACCGTTGATAAACCCATTCCGTTTCAGAAAGAGCTTAAGCATGTGCAAAACTATCTGGATCTGCAGAAAATGCGTTTCGGAGAGGAGCTTCAGATTGTCTATGATCTGCCGTTCATGGATTTCTGCATTCCGTCGCTGACGGTACAGCCGATCGTGGAAAATGCGGTGACCTATGGTGTCCGGAAAAGTGAAAGCGGAACCGGAACGGTGACGATTCGCTCCAGGGAGTGCAGTGATCATATCGAACTGATTGTTGAGGACGACGGTCCGGGATTTACCCAGAATCCGACTCCCGGGAACGAAGAGCGCTCCCATACCGGAATCCGGAATGTGCGGGAGCGCCTGCAGCGGATCTCCGGCGGGCAGCTTGTCATTGATTCGATACTCGGGAAGGGTACGATTGTGACGTTCCTGCTTCCGAAAGGATCATGCCTGCCGCAATAGAGGCAGTCCGTCCAGTGCCCAATGACTAGGTTACGATCGAAAAAGAGGAGAAGCATCATGCGGGTATTTGTAATTGACGATGAGGAACATATACTGCAGGAAACCACAGAACTGATGCGTGAGGCTTCAGAAGGTGCTGAGATTCGAAGCTTCCATCGGGCAGCGGCAGCACTCGACGCAATCCGGGAGGGCGACAGACCTGACGTGGTATTTTCAGATATCGAGATGCCGGGCATTTCCGGGCTGGAGTTTGCGGTGAGGCTGAAAACGATTTCTCCGGAAACCCGCATTGTCTTTACCACCGGATACGAGCAGTATGCGGTGGAGGCGTTTCGGATCAAGGCACATGGATACCTGATGAAACCATTGACCATACAGTCACTGCGGGATGAACTGGACTATGTTCCGGAAATGCGCAAAACCTCACAGGATAAGCTCATAGTTCGTTGCTTTGGCTATTTCGATGTGTATTGGCGGGGCAAGCCGGTCATTTTCGGCCGCAAGCAGAGCAAGGAGCTCCTGGCCTATCTCATTGACCGCAGAGGTGCCGCATGCACGGCAAATGAAATTGCCTTGGCTTTATGGGAAACAGAGGGAACGGAGAAAGCGGAGCACAATCGCCTGCGGGTACTGCTCAGCGATTTGCGGAGCACACTGAAGAAAATCGGCATGGAGGAGGCACTGATCCGGGAACACCGGGTGCTGGCTATCCAGACAGACATGATCGACTGCGACTATTTCCGGATGCTGGAGGGGGACATGGACGCCGTGAACGCTTACCACGGGGAATACATGAAAGAATACAGCTGGGCGGAGCTCACCAACGCCAGACTGGAGTTTCAAAGCAAAAACAGTGAATAGAAAGCCTTCCCAACGGTTCAGTCTGACTCAACCGTTGCCAAATTTCTTGAAAAGACCGGATAGTCCGGTCTTTTTTTAAAAAACACATCAACTGTATGCCGAAATTCATATGAAAAGGATCGGGAGGCCCATCTGTTTCAGATGGGCCTCCTCTTAATTATGAGGTCAGCGGACACAGCGGACACGGACAAAGATGCGGATATTTTTGATTGACTTGTAAAGGATGAACTGTTATGATATCAGCGTTTGTGCAGAGGCACAGACATGCAGGCGTTTTTGAGCCGCTGCCCGCCGCGGAGCGGACTTGAAAACAGAACAGAGACCGAGCAATGTCGGGTATCAGATGAACTCGAACGGAGGCAAAAAAATGGAAAAGAAAGTAACTGCGTCAAAATTTGACATTCGCTGGATGACAGGAACGGCGATGATGATCGCTGTCGTCCTGGTGCTTGGCAACACGCCCCTGGGCCTGATTGCCATGCCGTTTTTAAGAGCAACAACGCTGCATATTCCTGTAATTATCGCAACCCTTTTCCTGGGATGGGAATCGGGAATGATCTGCGGACTGACATTTGGCATCCACAGCCTGATCAGCAACCTTCAGGGTGGAACGTTTTTCGCCCCGTTTTTTGTCAATCCGCTGGTATCCATCCTGCCCAGGGTCCTGTTTCCGCTGATTATTTACGGACTGTCCAAAGTGTTTGAACGGCTGTTTTCCTCTTTCAGACAGGGAAGATTCCTCTCCTGCATTCTCTCCAGCGCCATTGGAACGGCAGCACATACCACGATGGTGATGGGAATGATCTTCATTCTTTACGGCGGCCGGATTCAGACAATGCTGACAGAGGGTCTGGGCGTGCCGGACAGCATTGCACAGCATGGCGTGGGAACGGGCATTGCCGTTCTTGGGGTTACCAACGGGGTGCCTGAAATGCTGGTTGCCATGGTCATTGCGCCGATTATTGTTGCAGCACTGGACAAATCGATTGGGAAAAGGTGATCCGGGCAGAACAGGTCCGGAAACGGATCGGGATGAACCGCGGAATCCGCAGAAGGGATGTATTTCATGATTCTTGTGATGGATGTTGGAAATACGAATATAAAGGCAGCTGTCTTTGATGGAAAGAAACTGGTGAAACGGTGGAGATGTTCGACCGATCCCTCCATGACATCCGATCAGTACGGAATTATCATGATGGATCTGTTCCGGTATCATCAGCTGGACCCAAAGAACATTGAAGGCATCATGATTTCATCGGTTGTGCCTGCCATCAATTACACCATCGAGCATATGTGCCGGGACTATTTTCATCATGAGCCCAGGATGCTCGGACCGGGAATGAAGACGGGCATCAATATCCGTTATGAGAATCCAAGAGAACTGGGCAGTGACCGTATTGCCAATGCGGTAGCGACGGCAGAGCTGTATGGCGGTCCCTGCATCTTTATTGATTTCGGAACCGCGTCGACATTCGGTGTGGTTTCGGAGGACCGGGATTTCCTGGGCGGCGCCATCGGTCCCGGGCTTCGCATGATGAACAGGGCTCTGGCGACCGGAACGGCAAAACTCCCGGAAATTGAGCTTCAGATGCCCCAGTCGACGATTGGCAGGACAACGATTACCAATATTCAGTCGGGAATTCTGGTCGGCTTTATCGGCATGATTGAGAAAATTGTCAATCAGATGAAAAAGGAAATTGGCAGGGAGACCCGCGTGATTGCGACAGGCGGGATGGCTTACCTGATTCGTGATAATTCAGATGTAATTGATGAAATCAATCCGGATCTGACCCTTACAGGCCTTCGGATTATCTACGACAGGAATCAGAACAGATAAGAATCGGGAAACGTCAGCGAATCGATCGTCTTTGATGAAAAGCGGAATTTGTCAGAATGTGTCGAAAAAAAGACATAGTCAATCTGCACAAATTTTCGCTTTTTTCTATTTCTTGAGGGCTCAAATATGTCCAAAATGGCAAAATTCATAAGATTTGTGTGGACGTAAAGAAAATATTATACAAAGTGTATGTTTTTGATTATGTTTTATATATAAAATCATTTGTGGAATATTCACAGAAATTTTGAAGGCAACATAATGAAACGTGTAGAGGTATATTTAAAGAATAGCGAAATAACGCAAGGTCTTTAAAAATGACTGAATTCTAAATGCCATAAATTCCGTGAAATATTTGTGATTTTATTCAATTGCAAACTCCAGGGGGCCTCGGATATAATACGCCCATAAACGCTGAACGTCGTTGACGGGCGTAAGGAAGTAGCGAAAATGCTAGGAGGACTTTTTTATGGCAAGCTTGAAACTGAATCACATCTATAAGATCTACTCCGGTAACGTGACCGCCGTATCTGATTTCTGCCTGGAGATCGAGGATAAGGAGTTCATTGTTCTGGTCGGACCTTCCGGATGTGGAAAGTCGACTACCCTCCGTATGGTTGCAGGACTTGAAGAGATTTCAGAAGGTGAACTGTACATCGGCGATCGTCTGGTAAACGATGTTGCTCCGAAGGACCGCGATATCGCGATGGTTTTCCAGAACTACGCTCTGTATCCGCACATGACCGTTTATGACAACATGGCATTCGGTCTGAAGCTGCGCAAGAAACCCAAGGAGGAGATTGATGCCCGCGTTCGTGAGGCGGCCAAGATCCTTTCTATCGAGCAGCTGCTCAACCGTAAGCCGAAGGCTCTTTCCGGTGGTCAGCGTCAGCGTGTTGCTCTGGGCCGTGCTATCGTTCGTGAGCCGAAGGTCTTCCTGATGGACGAACCGCTGTCCAACCTCGATGCCAAGCTCCGTGTTCAGATGCGTACCGAGATCACCAAGCTGCATCAGCGCCTGCAGACGACCTTCATCTATGTTACCCATGACCAGACCGAAGCTATGACAATGGGTACCCGCATCGTCGTCATGAAGGATGGTTTCATCCAGCAGGTTGACACGCCGCAGAATCTGTACGACTATCCGGCAAACCTGTTCGTCGGCTCCTTCATTGGCAGCCCGCAGATGAACTTCTTCAATGTCAAGCTGGTTAACCGGAACAATGCTGTATGGGCTGACTTTGGCAAGAACAGCATCAAGATCCCGGATTCCAAGGTTCGCAAGTTCAAGGACGAGTCCTATATCGGCAAGGAAGTTGTCATGGGCATCCGTCCTGAGAACATCCATGATGAGGATCGTTTCCTGTCTGTTGCGGATGACAACCTGGTCGAAGCCAATGTTGAAGTTGTCGAGCTGATGGGCTCTGAGACGTATCTCTATCTGCAGACCACCGGCAAAGAGGGGAACGTCATCGCCCGCGTCGACCCGCGCAGCAAGTCTCATACCGGCGACACCATTAAGGTTGCCTTTGAGACCAGCCGTCTCCACTTCTTTGATAAGGATTCCGAGCTTACGATTCTGAATCGTTGATCACTCAACAATTTGCCGCACGAAAGTGCGGCATTTTTTTGTCTCTTTTTAACAAAAACTCCTGCACGATTGAAAGTATATTTATGAAAAATTATATAAAGTATAGATTTATTCTTCTCGTTCAGTTATAATACGCCATCGCTAAATACATGTGCTTTATTATTTGAAAGGGTGAGAAGAATGGTACCAGAGAAACGTTTCCTGAACCAGATTGAGCAGGCCTTCTCGCACCTCATAACTCAGAAAATTTATTTGCTGGATGTTGAGGGCAATATTCTTCTTCCTTCCGAAGAAGAAGGGAAGAAGATTAACCTGCCGGAATTCATAGATCCCGGGATGTCTGTTTCTTACGATAACAAGACATTCCTCAAAATCGGCATTACACCGGAACTGATTCTCTGCATCCATGACCGTGGAGCCGAGGCACACAACTGCATTATGCTGGCCGGTGAAATGATCCGCTATATGGGCAGGGGAGAGGCGCCGATTCAGAGCCGGTATGATGTTTACCGCAGGGTTCTGCGTGAAGAACTGACAGGCTCCGAACTGGAAGCACTGACGCATGAGCACCAGATTGATATGAATCTGGAGCGTACGGTGATTACGATTCAGATTCTGCAGACCGAACAGGAAACCGCGTTCAGCATGCTGGATACGGTTGTTCCGCGAATCAGCACGGACATTCTCGTGGAGATGGACCGTCATACAGTTGTCATGCTGAAGAGCATGGAAAACATTGAAAATATCGAGGAACTGTATCAGCTTTCCGAGGCAATCGAGCAGACACTGCTGGATGAAACGGGAAAGGGCTGTGTCATTGGTATTGGTGAACCGAAAAAGACCATTCAGGAAATCGGTGAAAGCTACCGCGAGTCCCGCAGGGCAGTGGAAGTAGGCCGGATTTTCCTCGCGGATCAGCACATTTACATGTATCGCAGCCTTGTGCTGGAACGTTTCCTGATGGATATTCCCCGTGAAATGGGCGTCCGTTATCACAGCATTCTCTTCAACAGAAAAACCTCCCGTCTTTTCAATGAGGAAATGCTCCATACGATCGAAATGTTTTTTGCCAAGGATCTGAACCTTTCCGATACGGCCAGACAGCTGTATATTCACAGAAATACGCTGGTATATCGTCTCGACAAGGTACAGCGCCAGACAGGACTGGATCTGCGGAAATTTGATGACGCGGTTACGTTTAAAATGATGATGCTTTTGGGCAAGAGCGGACAGGATAAGCCGCGTCCAGTGTACTGATAACAAACCGGCCTCTGGCCGGTTTTTTCATGGTTTTGCAGATCTGGTCAAATTTTGGCCTTGACAAAGTGGCGGCAAATGACCAAAATGGAGAATAAAATCAGCCCTGTTTCAACGCGAAGGATTGTCCAATGCGCAGGGAATTGCCTGAAATGGAGGAAATACGATGAAAAGAAATGCGCTTTTGTTTCTGATTTCGGTTCTGCTGATGCTTTCTGTCACTGGATGTGCCGAGGATTTCAAGCCATTTATCCGTTCAGAGGATACGGTGACGATTTCAAAAGATGAATATGAACGCTATCAGATGTTTTCCAAACTGGATCTGCTTCTCCAGCTGACGAAGGCTTACTATTATGATGAAGTCGATGTGGAGAAGATGCTGGATGGCGCCGCGACGGGCCTGATGAACGGAATCGGGGATGTCTACAGCTGCTACTATACAAAAGAGCAGATGGATGCCATTAATGAGGAATCGACAGGCGTCTATGCCGGTGTCGGCTGCCAGCTGCTGGCAGACCCGGAGACGATGCTCATTACAGTGACCCGCGTCTTTAAGGGAAGCCCGGCGGAGGAGGTCGGAATTCGCACGGGTGATAAGATCGTCTATGTCAATGATGTGTACTATTCTGCCCGTGAGATGGAAGATGCCGTCTCCGTGATGCGCGGTCACGTGGGAGAACCGGTCAAGATTACGGTCCTTCGGGATCTTGAAACCCTTGATTTTGAGCCGGTACGCCGCGAAGTCAATATTAATTATGTGGAATATGAGATTCTTCCGGAGAACATCGGTTATATCATCCTGTACGATTTCTATGGAGATGCCGCGGAAGGATTTAAGGAAGCGCTGGAAAAATTCAAGGAAGCCGATGTGAAGGGCGTTATCATCGACCTGCGCAACAATGGCGGCGGCATTGTGGATATTGCCGTCAATATTGCCGACCTGATCCTCCCCGAGGGCGTGGTGGTCTCTACCCGCGATAAAGAGGGGACCGAGGAAAAGATGACGATTGACGCGGAACACTACGAGTTCCCCATGGCGGTTCTGGTAAACGAATACTCGGCCAGCGCCTCTGAAATTCTGGCCGGTGCCATCCGTGATTATCATGCCGGAATTCTTGTGGGAACAAAGACCTTTGGCAAAGGAGTCATCCAGGCAGAGCTTCAGTTTACAGACGGCACGGGAATGAAAGTGACCGTGGCCAGATATTATACCCCCAATGGGGAGTGCATCCATGAGGTTGGCATTGAACCGGATGTGGATATCGAACTGAACAAGGAAGCGGTTACGAAATACGGGTACAATAATCTTCCGCATGACCAGGATAATCAGCTGCAGACGGCGGTGCGCATCCTGACCGGCGAGTCGACGCTTGAGGCGGAAAAGCAAGTGGCAGAGGCAATCAAGGCAGAGAAAAAGGCTGCTGAGGAGGCCAACGCAACAGCAGAACTGGATGCCGCGCTGGCCAAAGGCAAAGAGAGCCAGAAGACCGGGGAAAGCGGAGCAACGGATGAAAACAAGAGTGAGCCCGAAACCGAGAATGAGGAAGATAAGACCGCGGAACTGAGTGAGGAAACAACGGATCCGGATTCAGAGGAAGCGCCTGCGGAGGAAGAGGCAAAAACAGAGGCGGGCTCCAACTGACCGAAAATGGAATACTTGTGAAAGAAGGCTTGTTAAGATGTCCCGAGTAAGCGTTATTGTGCCGGTTTATCAGGTGGAACAATGGCTGCCAGGCTGTCTTGACAGCCTTCTTTTGCAGTCCTTTCAGGATTTTGAACTGATTCTGGTGGATGATGGAACAAAGGACGGATCTGTGGCCATCATGGAGACGTATCAGAAAAAAGATTCCCGCATCCGGATTATCCATAAGGAAAACGGGGGACTGTCCTCTGCCCGGAATGCGGGGCTTGATGTGGCCCGGGGGGAATATGTGGCCTTTCTAGACTCGGATGATACGGCCAGACCGGACTGGCTCAGGGAGGTCATGGCAGCCGCTGACCGGGACAGGGCGGATCTGGTTCTCTACAATTACTGTAAAGTGGAAGACGGACAGATCTCCGCGCCGTCCCTTTCCATCCGGGATGAACAGTTTGACTTTGATATTTACCCGCTTGAGCGCTATTTCTACAAATACTGGATGCCGTATGTGCATGGACAGGAGGCGTGGAGCCGGATTTACAGGAGGAGCCTGATTGAGGAAAATCACCTTCGCTTTGCCCTGAACAAGGATGTTTTTGCAGAGGACACGCTCTTTTCCGCCATGACACTGATGCATGCCAGACGGCTCACTGCCCTGTCCAAACCGTATATTGACTATCTGCAGCGGGGAGATTCCCTGATGGGGCAGCCCAAACCCCGGCTGGCGGCCCGGCTGATGGAACTGTCGGTGCGCCTGTGTGCCTATGCACAGGAGACAGGCCATGGACGGGAACTGCGCAATGTCCTTCCGGTCCTTTGTTATGACAAGCTGATCTGTAAGGGAATCCGGTATGATCCCTCCGCCAAAGATGTCCGGGAGGCAATGGAAACGTACAGGAACAATCCTGAAATGCAGAAAATCCTGCGGGCTCTGGCTTCCCCGATGCCCCTGCTTGCCTATACACTGAATACCGGGAAGGGATTTGCCACGCAGATCCGGGGACGGGTGTTTGCCAGACGCTGGCTTGCCGGGGACCTGGAGGGCGCGGCGGCACTGATTGAAGGGCGGATTGGAAAGTGACAGAAATCAGTATCATTGTGCCGTGCAGAAACGGGGAAACCTATCTGCCGGCCTGTATTCGTTCGATTCGGGAACAGTCTTTTTCTGATTTTGAGCTTCTTCTGATCAATGA
>JAGAHV010000035.1:0-12521 GCA_017626895.1 Clostridia bacterium
CCAGCGAGCCTGGCCGGCGCCGCCGGTGGCCTCATTCATCTCGTTATCGTTAAGAGCCTGTACGTTTTTGAGTTCCTCGTTCATGGTGAACCTCCTGTAATGTTGTTTGTCGTCTGTTTATACGAATGAAAATGCCGACTGGCAGTGAAGCTTAAAAGCTTTCTGCCCGATTATTACCGGTTGGTGTAGATGGAGAGGCGATGTCCGGCCACGATGTAGTCCGGGTCGGAGATGCCGTTCCACTGGCAGAGGTTGGCAACGGAAACGCCGAAGCGGTTGGCGATCTTGATCAGGGTGTCGCCGCGCTTGATGGTGTACTGAATCCAGCGAGCCTGGCCGGCGCCGCCGGTGGCCTCATTCATCTCGTTATCGTTAAGAGCCTGTACGTTTTTGAGTTCCTCGTTCATGGTGAACCTCCTGTATTCTTTTCTGTTGTTATTCAGCGTTCATGTGGATTGTTTGTTGTCTTACACCTGTTTATACGAACCGGAAAAGGTGCTGGCAGGAAAATCTGAAAATTTCTGTTTGCGGCGTCTCCGTTTTTCGGTGCTCAGCCCGGAAAAGCGGCCAGGCTCGTTTAACGATTGATGTAGATGGAGAGACGATGACCGACGGCGATGTTATCCGGGTCGGTAATGTTGTTCCACAGGCAGAGCTGGGAAATGGGAACACCGAAAAGGCTGGCAATCTTGGTCAGGGTGTCCCCGCGCTTGATGGTGTACTGAATCCAGCGGGCCCGGCCGGCACCGCCGGCAACCCCGTTAATGCCAGTATCATCAATTTTCTGCACATTTTTGAGTTCCTCGTTCATGGGATACCTCCTGTAGTCTGCATCTTTGTCATCCGGCTGAATGCGGATTGTCTGTTGTCTTTTACCTGTTTATACGAACGAAAATGCCGGATGGTCAGTTTGCGGATACGGCAATATGCCCGTCGGCGTCGAACGGAATTTCTGCCTCAAACTGATAGAACGGATCTCCGCGGTCATGGGTTGTTTCCACCAGAACGCGGCGGTCCGGCGTGATGGAAACCGGACTGCTCTCTCCGTTTACGGTGACAAGTACCGGCCGGGAAAAGTCGACCATGTCCTCGCTGAGCAGCAGACTGAACGGGCCGTTCAGGTCCTGACATTCAATCCGGACAGCGTTCCCTGCACGGTCAAGGGCCGCGGTCAGAAGGCCGGCATCGGTTGAATAGGGGGCACGCAGATAGTAGAAACTCTCCGTACTGCGCGTACTGGCCCGTGTGCCAAGATCCCAGATGACACGGGGCGGAATGGGGCTGCGTACAAATTCATCCATGTAGTCAGGCGGGAAACTGTCCACCTCAATGGTGGAGCGGTCACCGCTCCGGCGCCACGCTGCCGGGTCACGCATGACGGGAATGGGTTCCCTGTCCCAGTCCTCAAAGTTATGGCCGCAGTCAACATGGATCAGGGTACGGTGCAGGTATCCGCCATATTCTGCCTGAAGCGCATCCAGTTTCATCCCGTAATCGGCCGTAACGGTGTTCCGGTCATAGGCGTCATCGAATTCCCCTGCCTGGAGCTGGATGGGAAGGTTGTACAGATTCAGCAGGCTGATGCCGTTCGGATGGCCAGAGCTCATGTTCGCGGCGGCAAAGCGGTCGGCCATGCGGGGCGCAATGGCGTATACGCCGTCCCCGCCGGCGGAAAAGCCCAGCAGGTAGACCCGATTGGGATCGACTTCCATGGTGAGGATCATGTTGCGGATAAGACGGTCATAGAGCGGATAGGATTCCGGATTGAAATGCGTATCCCAGGTATCACGGACACCCCGGACCGCGACGTAGACGCCGCAGTCAAGCGAATCACGGTAATAGGATTTCATCATATCCCACTGGGCATTGTTGGAATCCGGCGTATCCGAGCTGCCGCCGCCGTGCATGGCGATGTACAGGGGATAACCGCTCTGCGGCTTCTCCCCGATGACGGAGACCGAATAGCGCATGGTGACCTCTCCGAGGGACAGCGCCTGCGCCTTGATTTCCTGCTGCGTGAGCGGGTCTGAGAGAACGCTCTCGCAGTATTCCTCCCATACTTTCGCTCGTTCCTGCGGGAGGGAAGCGGTTTCAAGCGGAACTTCTGCCTCAAGGCGCAAAACGGGCAGGCTGCCCTCGGCATTTGCAGTCAAGAGCAGGCAACCGAGCAGTGAAACAAGCAGCAGGGGCAGGATTCTTTTCAGAAGGGGAAGATGTATAGTCATGAAAGGCTCCTTTCGTCGCTTTTGTTACCGCGGCTTTTCCGGCGGTCATATCTGAGAAAGCGACGTCTTCGCGTCGCTTTCTCGTTTGCAGCATGGCTGCCGATGTTATGATCCGGGGGTGCGTCAGTTTCCGCATTCAATGGAAATCTCATTGAATTTAGTCAGAAGTCCCTCTACGCGAAGATTCTGACGTGCCTCTCCCACCAGATCCATTTCACAGTGTCCCTGGTGCATCATGATGAGACGGTCACCATACTCAACGGCATAACGCAGGTTATGCGTGACCATGATGGTTGTCAGCTTCTTTTCCTGGACGATGCGTCCGGTGAGCTGCATGATGATTTCTGCGGTTTTGGGATCCAGGGCGGCGGTGTGTTCGTCGAGAATCAGAAACTCGATCGGGGTCATGGTGGTCATGACCATGGCCAGCGCCTGCCGCTGTCCGCCGGAAAGGTTCCCGACCTTTACGCCCATTTTATCCTCAAGTCCCAGACCAAGTTCTGCCAGCATGGCACGATACTGGTTACTCTTTTTCCGGTTGACACAGCGGTGGAGATCAAAGGGATTTCCCTTATTGTCGGCCATGGACATATTCTCAAGAATCGTCATGGACGGGCAGGTCCCCTTGGCGGGGTCCTGATATACCCGGCCGATGATCCGGTGGCGTTTGTATTCCGGCAGACGGGTGACATTTTTTCCGCCGATCTTCACGAAACCGCCGTCGACCGGAATGGAGCCACAGATGATATTGAGGAGAGAAGTTTTCCCAGACCCGTTGGATCCGACGACACACACAAACTGATGGTCAGGAACGGTGAGGGAGAAATCATCGAACAGGCAGGTCTCATTGACCGTTCCGCCCTGATAAATCTTGACGATGCCGCTGAGTTCAAGCATGTGTTTTCACCTTCCTGTTCTTTCCGCCGATGACGATAATGATAAGGAGCAGTGCGGCCGTAATGAGCTTGAGATCAAAGGGAGAAAGACCCAGAGAGAGGGCGAGGGCTACACAGGCCTTATAGAGCACGGAACCGATGATGACCGCTGTCGTGGCGCGCAGACGGCGCAGACCGCGCAGAAGCTGCATGCCAAGGATAACGGAGGCAACGGCCAGAACCAGGGTGCCTGTTCCCATGGAGATGTCAAAATACCGCTGATACTGGCACATGATGCTCCCGGAAAGGGCGACCAGCGCATTGGCAATGGACAGTCCGAGAATTTTGACCTTTCCGCTGTCCTCGGCCAGCGAGGCCACCAGGGTCGGGTTGTCGCCGGTGGCCTTGAGCAGAAAACCGGAACGGGTGGACAGGTACAGATCCATGACAATCTTGCAAAAAACGGCCAGAAGGAACAGGAGAATGACGGAAAAATAGGTCTGCAGCTGCGGCGAGAGGCCGGAAACAAAGCTGTTTTTGAACATGGTATCAAAGGTGAAAAGAGGAACATTGGCCCTGCCGGCGATGTGCAGGTTGATAGAATACAGACCTGTCATGACAATGATGCCGGAGAGCAGGTCACGCACATGAAGCCGGACGTGAATGAGGCCGGTGATGGCGCCGGCCGCCGCGCCGCACAAAAGCGAGACCGGAAGGGCCAGCCACGGGTGAAACCCGTTGGAAATCATGACCGCCGTAACGGCCGCGCCGAGGGGAAAGGTGGCATCCACGGACATGTCCGGGAAATCCAGAATACGAAATGTAATGTAGACACCGAGAGCCAGAATGGCGTAGATGAAACCCTGTTCAAGCACACCGATTACCTGAGCCATGGAACTGTTCCTCCCAGAAAAATGATCTGAACGCGTAAAACAGGGGCAAGCTGCCCCTGTTATTAGCCGATGGCAATGTGGCAATTACTCGACCGAGCTGGCACGTGCGGCAAGCTCATCGCTCAGGGTAATGCCGAAGCTTTCAAGAACCGCCTTGTTGACGTACAGGCTGGGCTCGGTAATGATCTCATAGGGGATGGCATCTGCCGTGGTTTCGCCCTTGAGAACCTTTGCCGCCATGATGCCGCACTGCTTGCCAAGTTGGATATAGTCAAGGCCTTCTGCGGCGATGCAGCCGTTTTTGACCTGCTCAACCTCGGAACCGAAAACCGGCTTGCCGGCAGCGGTGGCCTTGTCAAGGACGAGGGCGAGACCCTGGACCACGGTGTTGTCGGTGAGGTTGGAGAGGCAGTCGACCTTGGGCAGGAGGGCATCCAGCGCCAGGGGGATGTCAGCCGAGGTGGAAATGCCCATCTCAACGATGGTGAATCCATAGTCGCCGGCCAGAGACTTGTATGTTTCAATGGTGGAAACGGAATTGGTTTCAGAGGTAGTGTAAAGAATGCCGATGTTCTTGGCATCCGGCATCATGGCGCGGATGGTGGCCAGCTGAGCGGCTACCGGCAGGGCATCCGAGACACCGGTGACGTTTCCGGCGTTTTTGCCGTCAGCGCTGACAAAGCCGCTGGCAATGGGATCCGAAACGGCGTTGAAGATGACCGGGATCTTGCCGTCTGCCGCATTGAAGCAGGCCTGCGCCATAGGCGTGGCAATGCCGACCATGAGATCCACGGGCTTTGCGGCAAACTGCGCGGCGATCTGCTGGGTAATTCCCATATCCGCCTGTGCGTTTTCATACAGAACGGTCAGGTTCTGTCCCTCAACGATTCCCTCAGAGGCGAGTCCCTCAATGAAGCCGGTGCGGCAGTTATCAAGGGAACCGTGTTCGGCGAACTGGCCAATGCCGACGGTAAAGGATTCTGCCGATGCGAAAACGGCGAGGAGTACGAGAGCGAGCGTGAGCAATACAGTGATCGTGCGTTTCATGGGTATACCTCCTGTTAATAAATAAAAATGGGGGAAGTATACGGGTAAGCGTCCTGGGGTGGGGGAAAAGAAAAACGCCCCATGTTCCCAAAAGAACATGAGGCGGAAAAATCTTTCCGTGGTGCCACTCATATTGGCCGAAGCCCGCTTATCCCGTACTGACATACGGTGCAGCTGGATAACGGGTCTGCGTCCCGTCTCCGTCTAATAAGGCATCGCCTGTTGACAGAGCCCTCAGGAAGCCCATTCAACTGATCTCCTGTACCGCATTTCCAGCACCGGCGGCTCTCTAAAACAGGATCAATCCGTCTACTCCTCTTCCCTCAGCGGTTTGATGAGCATACTTTAACACGGCAGCTAATTGTTTGTCAAGTGGGAAATTTTGCAAAATTTACAAAACGGGAAGATTCCTTTTTGACGATCTGCTGAAGAGCACCGACCGTCCAAAGGCCTGGCCTGTTACAGGACCATCAGCAGGGTGCCGGCGCCAATCAGTAAGCAGCCAAGGGCCGATTTCAGGGTCACTTCCTCATGTAGGAAAACAAAAGCCAGGACAAGGGTGATCACCACGGACAGTTTATCAATCGGAACAACTTTTGAGGCGCTGCCGGACTGCAGTGCCTTATAGTAGCAAAGCCACGAGGCACCTGTTGCCAGTCCGGAGAGAATCAGGAAAATCCAGCTTCTTTGACTGATCGATTTGATTCCCTCCTGCTGATGGGTAAGGAAGACCATTCCCCAGGCCATGATGAGAACGACCGTTGTGCGAATGGCGGTCGCCAGATTGGAACCGACACCCTCAATCCCGATTTTTGCCAGGATGGAGGTCAAGGCGGCAAAAACAGCTGAACCCAGCGCTAACCAGAACCACATTTTCTTTCCTCCTCTATACCACGATACCGTTTTATGATGATTTTCTGCTTGACCGTAGTCTGCCTGTTCGTTTAAAATGATCAGGAAGTTAATTGTATTGACCGATACATCTAAAAAGGAGTTTACATTATGCCCAGATATGATATAGCCATTATTGGCACCGGCCCCGGCGGTGTTTCTGCTGCCATCACCTCCAAGATTCGCAATAAATCCGTTCTGCTCATCGGCAGCGCGGATCTCAGTTCCAAAATGACAAAGGCACATGCCATTTTCAATTATCCCGGATTCCCCGGTATTTCCGGTCAGGACCTGGGAAAAGCGCTGAAGGCGCATCTTGACAGCATGGAGATTGCCATTACAGAGGACCGCATTGCCAGCATCTATGCGATGGGCGATTATTTTGCCCTGCAGGGCGGCAAGGAAATCTATGAGTCCACCACTGTGATTATCGGAAGCGGTGTCGTGGCCGGCAAGCCTCTGCCGGGCGAGGAGCAGCTGCTGGGACGCGGCGTCAGCTACTGTGCGACCTGCGATGCGCCGCTGTACAAAAACAAGGCGACGGCCGTTGTCGGATACAGCCGCAGCGAGGAAGCGGAGGCGCGGTTCCTTTCCGAGGTCTGCAGCGAGGTGCTGTATTTCCCCATGTATCGGGATGATCCGGAGCTGCCGGAGTCTGTCCGCGTGATTCGTGAAGCCGTCATGTCCATTGATGAGCAGGAAGGAAAGCGCCGCGTCGTGACCCGCGAAAATGCCTATCCGGTGGATGGCGTATTTGTCCTTCGCGAGAGCATCTCCCCCGGCCAGCTGGTTCCCGGACTTGAGCTGAGGGACGGATCCTTCATTAAGGTGGACCGCCTCATGGCCACCAATATTCCCGGATGCTTTGCCTGCGGTGATGTGGTGGGACAGCCGTTCCAGTACATCAAGGCAGCCGGCGAGGGCAATATTGCAGCGCTTTCCGCTGTGGCCTATCTCGATAAAAAGTAATCATTCGCTGTGCAGAAGCTTTTCCGTGATTCCGGGGAGGCTTCTGTGAACAAAGATGCCCCAAAAAAGATGTTTGTTGTCCTGCGACAAATGACTGAAGTGGAGGTTTCGTTATGCCGTTTTGTTCCAACTGTGGTGTTCAGATTACCGGGACAGAAAACTTCTGCCCCTCATGCGGGACGCCTCTGAAAACAGCAGGGAAAACAGTCCCGATGCCTGAACCGGCCATTCCCGGGGAGGCACAGTACCGGGTGATTCTGGCGGATAAAGGGGACTGCACAAAAGCGCTGACCAAGGATGTCCTGCGGGACCTGATGGGTTATACGCTGGCGGATGCCGGTGCCCTGATTGATGCCATGCCGGTTGTGGTGGCACAGAATCTGACCCGTTCCCAGGCGATGATGGTTTCTGAGGTACTGACGGATTACGGAATGAACGCGTCCGTGTGCGACAGAAGGAATGCGTATGTGAACTTTGGTCCGTCTGAACTGAAGCCGGTTTTCAGTTCAAGGGGAACAATGCTGGCCGGGGCATCCGCCATCTTGCGCACGCTGACGAAAGAAAACCAGGTGGACCGCATCATCCGCTGGTCACAGCCGAACCTGCTCGACTTCCTGTTCCGGCCGCCGGTCAGGCGGGAGACGCCGCTTCAGTTTGCGCTGGGGTCTCTTTTTGACCTGATTCATCCGAATGAACCGCCGAGAGGTGCTGCGAGGCCAAAGACCTCGTCATCTCCGCGCACAACAGGAACGGGCCGGAAAACGACCACTGGCCGTGCCCCGGAGCGGGCAAAATCCGCGGGCGGGTCAAAGGATGATAAACCGCCGGTCCCGAGGCCGCCGGTCCGCGCACCCGGAGTTGGATCCGGAGCGGGCAGGCACACCACAACCAGCCAGCGAAAAACGACAACCGGCCCCGGAACGGGTCGCAGACCGAAATAATGTCTAAGTCCCCGCAGCAAGGCTGCGGGGATTGCTTATTCCTGAAAACCTTGTTCTGAGCAGCGGGACAGGCATTATTCCGCGGTGTACGTAATACTGACCGTGGCGGAGACGATGAGCTTGGCCGCCTGGACAACGGTTTCCGCTTTTCCGGCCGCGGCGTCCATGGACCGGGCGGAAAAGTTCCCGATGTTGTTGGTGTAACTGTAGACGTTGCTGTCAGAGATCGCCTGGATGCCGGTAATCTTGAGCCCGGCGGCCTCGGCCAGAACCTCTGCTTTCGCTTTGGCATCGGCGACAGCGATGCGGAGAGATTCCGCCTGGGCACTTTCCGTATCGGAGGCGGAGAAGGCAATTCCGTTCAGGGTATTGGCGCCGGCGGCAAAGGCAGCGTCGATGAGGGCGCCAACTTTGTCCATATCCGTTACTTTCACGGCCAGAGTGGAATTGGCATTGTATGCGGTTACCTGCTCCTCGCTGCTGGTATGATCGTAGATGGCATAGATGTTCATGTAGTCGGTATTGATGTTTTCGCTCTCGATTCCGCTGTCGAGCAGTGCCTGCCGGATGGCGGCGATGCTTTCATTGACTTCCTGCTGGGCAGTGAGCACTTCCTTGTTCTGTGCGCTGACCCCCAGGGAGATGACAGCGGTATCTGCGCTGACCTGTGTTTCGCCGGTTCCGCTGACAGTAATGACCGGCTCTGCCAGAGCCATGGCGGAGGTCAGTGCCAGAATGAGCGTCAGGATAAGAATGAATCGTTTCATCATGAAAAGTCTTCCTTTCTGTAATTCAGAGTGAGAGATCATCCGGATGCAATGGACCGGATATGGGCAGTCCCCATTTGAGTCTCTGCCCGCGGATGACCGCTTTCAATGATGAAAACGAACGGAATGCGGTTTTTTATCCCGGACACAGATTCAGGGACAATCCGGATGGGAATGTCGGGCCTTGACAGAGTGTCAGGTGGCGGGTAGAATTCCGTTGATTTCGGCCGTGTTTTTCCGGACGAAACGGAAACAGAGATCATTGCCGCAGGGTGACGAACGGTCACATTCCGGAAGGATGGATAACTGACCTTGCAGCCTGCAGAAACAAAAAATCCGGGCCAGGGTCCGGACCATGGGAGACAAGTAGATGACCAATTCTCAAAACAGCAGATCCCTGCTCATGTATATTTCTTCCATGCTGATCTTTGGAACGATTGGCATTTTCAGACGCTTTATTCCGCTTCCCTCCGCCCTCCTGGCCTGTGTCCGTGGTTTGCTGGGCGGCCTGTTTCTGCTGGCGTTTATCCGTCTCCGGGGAAAGGGAACAGGGGAACGTGTGCCCGGGCAGACCTTTGTGGGACTTGCCGTGACGGGGGTGATGATCGGGATTAACTGGATCCTGCTGTTTGAGGCCTACAACCATACGACGGTGGCGGTTGCGACGCTTTGCTACTATATGCAGCCAACCATCGTGGTCCTCCTTTCCCCGCTCATTTTCCGGGAGAAACTGACCGGCAAAAAAGCCGTTTGTGCCGCGCTGTCCATTCTGGGCATGGTGCTGGTTTCCAGCGTGGTCGGGGAAAGGCCGGGGCCCGGACATTTTCTCGGCATCCTCTTGGGCCTGGGGGCAGCGTGTATTTATGCTGGTGTGGTGATTCTGAATAAAACGATCCGGGGGAACTCTGCGTATCAGCGGACAACGATTCAGCTGCTCTCGGCAGGGCTGGCGATGGTTCCGTATCTGCTGGTGACCGGCGGATTCGGGGGAGTGGCGCTGAACCCGATGCAGGTTGTCCTGCTCCTGGTGGTGGGCAGTGTGCACACGGGAATTGCCTATGTCCTGTATTTTGGCAGCATGGAAGGCCTGAGTGTTCAGTCGATTGCGGTGCTGAGCTATATTGATCCGGTGTCCGCCCTGCTGTTTTCGGCGGTCCTGCTGCGGGAGCCGCTCAGTCCGCTGAATCTGATCGGTGCCGTGCTGATTATCGGGTCGGCCATTGTCAGCGAAATGCCGGAAAAGAGATGAAATCCGGCTTCTGTCTCGCGGAAGAAGGAACAAGGGAAAAACGGATGCAGGATTGTGAAGGAAGACCGGACTCCTGCATCATGATAACAAAAAGAGGGCCGAAGCCCTCATCAAAAGGTCATTAAAACTGAATCATCAGGCCAAACAGTGTGAGCATCTGCATAAAAGCAGATGCTCTTTCTTTATTCCCTCCGCCGTCAGTTATCTGACGGCAGATCGTCAGGTCACGAATCTTACGGATAATATCGAGCAAATGCTCGTGTTCCGCTGAAAGCTTTTCGATGATCATACGCTGAGACTGGATGATTTCATCCTCAGACGGATGAATCCGCTCCCCCGATGAGGATGTGGATTCCAAAGCGGTTTCACCGGGGTTCTTTCGTTTTCCTTTGGGTTCTTTTGGCATAATTCCACCTGTTGCCGAACTCGATCTGAATCCGTTTGTCTCTGTGTTTAACTGAGCGTTACGCCGGAGAAGATGCTGAGAATGAGGATGGCGAGAATGGCGGCCGGTGCCACAAAACGGATGAGAACCGTGTACGCCTTTGCCAGACGGAACCGGAATCCGCTCTGCTCAACCTCTGCAATAATGCTCTCCGGCTTCCAGACCCATCCGACGAAAATACAGCAGCCCAGGGCACACAGCGGAATCATGATCCGGTCGGTCAGGTATTCCATGAAATCACACAGTGCCGGGTGGGTAATCCCGTTGACACCGTCATACCAGATGCCTTTGAGGGGAATGGCGGCCTGTGAACAGGTGTAGAGGCAGCCGATCAGGAACAGAATCAGGCAGAGAATGATGGTGGTCCGCTTCCGTGTCCATCCAAACTCCTCCGTCAGGAACGCGACGATACTCTCAATCAGCGAGATGCTGGAGGTCAGCGCGGCAAACAGCAGAAGGAGATAAAAGAGGACGCCGAAGATCCGGCCGCCGGGCATCTCCGCAAAGACACCTGCCAGGGAAACGAAGGCAAATCCGCCGCCTTTTCCCACCTCGCCGCTGCCCAGCGTGGCAAAGACTGCCGGGACGATGATGAATCCGGCAAGAATAGCCACCAGGGTATCCATGCCGCAGACGACCGCGGTATTCTTGATCATGTCCTCGGATTTGGAAAGGTACGAGCCGTAGGTGACCAGGATGGCCATGCCGATGGACAGGGAATAAAAGGCCTGCCCGAGAGCCGAGAAGAAGGTGTTGACGGTGACTTTTCCCAGGTCGAGGGAAAGCATGTATTTGACACCTGCCTCGGCGCCGGGGAGGGTAACGGAGCGGACCAGGAGAATAATGAGGAGGAGGAACAGGGCCGGCATTCCGAACTTGTTGAACTTCTCAATTCCGCCCTCCACGCCGCGGATGATGATCACCGCATTGAGGAGCATGAACAGTGCTGCAAAAAAGAGCGCGGTCCAGGGAATGGAGGTGGTGCCATCCGCGTGCAGCCCCAGCATGTTGTAAAAATACCCCAGAGAATCCCGGTAGATGGCCGGTGCCTCAAAGGCGTAACTGAAGACATAGCGCAGAACCCAGCCGCCCACATGGCTGTAATAGCAGGTGATGATGAAGGCCCCGATAACTCCGATCCAGCCCACCCAGGAATGCTGCTTATAGCCAAGCTTCTTGAAGGTATTGACGATATTGGTCTGGCTAGCGCGGCCCAGTGCCAGTTCGGTCAGCATCAGGGGGATGCCCAGGAGAACCACGATAAACAGATAAATCAGCAGAAATGAGCCTCCGCCGCCTTCATAGGCCCGGCCGGGAAATTTCCAGATGTTGCCCAGGCCGACGGCGGAGCCGGCTGCGGCAAGGATGAAACCCAGTTTGCTGCTCCACTGGGCACGTTTCTTTTCCATAGTGCATTTCCTCCCGAACGTGATTTTTTAGAACCATTATACCGTGAACACTGTTTTCTGTCAAAAGACTGGCATGAGTCAAAAAAGCGGTTCCGCTTGGAACCGCTCAGCTGTCAGGCATCCAGTTTTACACTTGCCTCTTTCAGAAGGTTGATAATGGGCAGATGCTGGGGACAGACGCTTTCGCACTGACCGCAGCCGATACAGTCAGATGCGCGTCCATGTTGTGCGAGAAGGCCCTTGTAGAAATTCTTCGGGCGGAATTCCTCGTTATACAGCTTCATGGTATTGACCGCCCGGAAGACATCCGGAATGGCGATGTTCATCGGGCAGCCATCCGTACAGTAGCGGCAGGCGGTGCAGCCGATCTGCGGGACATCCAGCATGATATCCCGGACGCGGAGGAGGAGTTCCTTCTCGTCATCGGTGAGAGGCGTGAAATGGGTGAAAGTGCCGATGTTGTCATCCATCTGCTCCGCGGTGCTCATGCCGGAGAGAATGGTCATGACCCCCGGCAGGGAGCCGACAAAGCGCAGGGCCCAGGAGGCGATGGAGCGGTCGGGCTGTTTTTCCTTCAGCATTTTTTCAAGGTCTGGACGCAGCGCGGCAAGGGTCCCGCCCTTGACCGGCTCCATGATAACCATGGGGATGCCGCGCCTGTTCAGGATCTCATACAGCTGGCCGGAGCAGACGACCGGGTTGTTCCAGTCGGCGTAATTGAGCTGAATCTGCACGAATTCCACTTCCGGATGCGCATCCAGTACCTGCTCAAGATAGGCGGGACTCCCGTGGAAGGGGAAGCCGAAATGA
>JAGAHV010000036.1:0-4455 GCA_017626895.1 Clostridia bacterium
AGGGCTTTCAGTACTTCAGCCGGGTACTCCCCATACAGAAACTCTCCCGCCGTCACACACATGTCAAACCAGCTTTTATCCATCGTTTTCAGCTTCTACATCCGATCTAGAATAATACCATCACATGTCCTATCATACGGTTGCTCCGCGTTCCTGTAAAGACCTGATGAGAAAAAAACACAGGGATGCATGCACGGCACGAATCCCTGTGCAGATTGTGTTCATTTTTGCGAAAAGACTATTTTCAGGTCCTGTTTCCCACACATCTGAGACCACTGCCAATCTATGGTCTCTATTTTCAACCGAATTTGGAACATGCCAAAAACGGACTGGCTATACCGAAAACAGTTTCAGCATAACCAGCCTTTTCAGGTACAGATTCTGTTCCTTATTTCTGTTCGTCAACGATTGCGCGTTTTGAACGCAGTGCCGCCTTCACAATGCGGATGCAGCTGCGGCGCAGCTCCTCCGGAGAAAGATCGCAGTTTCCGCAGCCGTGAAGCGCCCGTTCGATCTCCGCCTGGTCGCTCACGCGTCCCGGCATGATCAGGTCATTTCCCGCCCGGATACACTTGGCAGCCGAGGAACCGTGCCCGGTGTTCGTGGTGGTCCAGTCAGTCATGATCAGGCCGTCAAAGCCCCATTCCTCCCGGGCCAGCGTCGTACAAAGGTCATGACTGTTGGCCGTATGCACGCCGTTGACCCGGTTATAACTGGTCATCATCGCCACGGGATGACTGCATTTCACGGCAATTTCAAAGCCTTTCAGATACAGTTCCCGAAGCGTCCTCTCCGTCACATTCGCGCTGACACCCATCCGGTTTTCTTCCTGATTGTTGCAGGCAAAATGCTTGATGGTTGTCCCCAGGCCCTCTGTGGCCTGGACGCCCTGGGTAATGGCCGCGGCCACCATTCCGGACACGAACGGATCCTCCGAGAAATATTCATAATTGCGGCCGCAGAGCGGATTGCGATGAATGTTCATGCCCGGCGCCAGCCAGAGTGCCACCCGGAACTGCTGCATTTCTCTGGCAATGTGGGCACCGATTTCCCTCAAGAGCAGGAGATCAAAGGTCTGTGCCAGCAGCGTTCCGGCCGGAATGGCTGTGGCAAACTGCCAGATGGATTTGGCCTCATCATGGAGCTCCAGTTTCCCGAAGAAGCGATTCTCCAGCATCCGGAACCGGTTCAGCCGATACACGCTGCCATCCGCCGGGTCGATCTCATAACGGATCTGCAGCCGCAGACCGGCCGGTCCATCCGCCATCGTCATCCCGGGGATGCCTTTTTCCCTGTACTCCACTGTTTCCCCGGCCGCGCCCGGCACTTTCTTCCCCGAATCCCCGATCATCTCGCCGGAGAAGGGGCCCAGCGCGCCGACAACCAGATCAATCTGCTCTTTTTCCGTCAGTGTATCGACGCGTCTTTCGGCTTCCCGTTCCAGTTCATCCTCTGCATTCGTGCAGACCGGTTCAAATTCCGCCCGGCTCGCCTCAATGGCCTCTCTGCTGACCGGAATGGTCTGAACCTTCTCAATCTGCTGCCGGATCCAAGCCTCGTGACGGCTGATCTCCTCCTCCGCCGGCTCAATCTCACGAATGGAAGTGAGCTGTTCGCAGATTCTGCGGACATGCCGGAGCAGGTGCGTTTCCTCCACCCGGAGGGCCAGAATTCCCTTCCACTCCGTGCCGAGCATCAGCAGGTATTGGCCCTTCTCCAGCACATAGGCCGCCGGGCCCTCCCTGAATGAGGTCAGCTGTCCCAGGGTGACCCGGAGCTCCACCGTCTCCGATTCCCCGGGCTCAAGGATGCGTGTCTTGCCAAAAGCCACCAGCCGCCTGAATTCCTTTTTCTGCTCCGCCATCGGGCAGGCAGCGTAGAGAAGGACGACACGTGCGCCGCTGACAGTGCCTGTATTGGTGACGGAAATGCCCACATTTACCGCATTTCCGCGAAGCTCCGCCTGCACACAGTCCTCCCGGAACGTGGTATACGAGAGCCCATAGCCGAAGGGATATCGCGGTTTTACCCCAAAACTGTCAAAATACCGGTAACCCACATAGATGCCATCCGTGTACTCCTCCTCTATGACGTTTCCGTTCCGGTAAGAGAACGCGGCACTGGAGGGATAATCCAGGTAATTGACTGCCCAGGTATCCGTCAGGCGGCCGGAGGGATTCACCGCGCCGGTGAGGATATCTGCCGCCGCACTGCCCGAATCACAGCCTGCCTGTCCCATGAGGAGGACGGCAGAAACAGGGCATTTGTCAAGAATGGAGAGATCCATTACCCCGCCGACATTCAGCAAAAGCACCAGCGGCTTTCCGGAATCCGCCAGCACCCGGATCTGCGTTTTCTCCGTCTCGGTCAGGTAATAATCCCCTGCCTCTTCCCTTCGGTCCGCTCCTTCCCCGGAAATGCGGGAAATGACATATACCAGGACATCCGCCCCGTCCATATCCTCCGGGCGGATCGGTATCGACGGTGTTTCCAGTGCATACCGGACATGCGCATCATACAGCTTTTCCGTATCCTTTTCCGGTCCGGCCGCCTCATAAATCCGGTTCATCCATTCGTTCCAGAGACGATCATATTCGGTATCCAGCGCATCCAGATACGCCGTATTGGAAAGCTCTATTCCCGCCTGCTCGAGTCCCTCTGCCACGCTCACCACGTGCCGGCTGTTGACATCGCCGCTTCCCGTTCCGCCCTTGATGGTGTGCCGCGCGCCAAGCCCGAAAAGGCCCACTTTTGTGCCCGGCTTCAGCGGCAATATACCGTTATTTTCAAGCAGTACCATGCCGGATGCCGCCGCAACCCTTGAGAGCCTTCTGCCCTCCAGTTCAAGCGGCGTAACGCTTTCATCCCCCTGGCCTGAATAAAAACGATTCAGATAAAACAATTTCTCCGCCTCCCTGACTTTGATGTTTTGCTTTTCTCATTATGCCGCAAGCCACAGATGTTGTAAATGCCGTTTTTCCCTTTCCTTAAAAAATGACGGATTCGCGGTCATTTCGATTTGCCGGTCGGCCGGAACGCCCTTTGCAGGTCCGCCCGGCACCGGACTGCTGTGCGCGAAAGGCAATAAAAAAGGACCGGTTTCCCGGTCCCTGAGAGAGGTTCAATATCAGCTGAATACGTATCAGAGAAGCGGCTCCCCGGCCTTCTCCTTCATCATGGCCATCACTTTCATCGGCAGACCATACAGATTGATGAAACCGGCGGAATCCTTGTGGCTGTACATCTCGCCCGAATCACCGAAGGTAGCGATATCCTCCATGTACAGGCTGTACGGAGAGGTCACGCCTGCGCCGATGCAGTTGCCCTTGTAGAGCTTCAGCTTGGCCGTGCCGGTCACATGCTCCTGGGTCACATCGACGAATGCCGAGAGGCCCTCACGCAGCGGCGTATACCACTGGCCATTGTACACCAGATCGGCGAACTTGAGAGCAACCTGCTCCTTGTAATGTGCCGTATCCCGGTCTACCGTAATCTCCTCCAGGTTCTTGTGTGCCGCATACAGCAGGGTTCCGCCCGGCGTCTCATACACGCCGCGGGACTTCATGCCCACCAGACGGTTCTCGACCATGTCCGCAATGCCGACACCGTTGCGGGCAGCGATTTCGTTGCAGGTTTCAAGCAGCTTGACGGCATCCATCCGCTCACCGTTTACCGCCACCGGCACGCCTTTTTCAAAGTCGATGGTCACCATCTCCGGCATATCCGGCGCCTCTTCCGGATGTACACAGATCAGGGTCAGATCCTTCGGCGGCTCATTGGCCGGATCCTCGAGGTCGCAGCCCTCATGGGAGAGGTGCCACAGGTTGCGGTCCATGGAATACGGACGGTCCTTCTTGACCGGAACCGGAATGCCGCGGGCCTCCGCGTAATCCACTTCTTCCTCACGGGTCTTGATATCCCACTCACGCCAGGGGGCAATAATGGGCATGTCCGGTGCAAACGCCTTGATCGTCAGTTCAAAACGAACCTGATCATTTCCTTTTCCGGTGCAGCCATGGCAGATTGCATCGCAGTTTTCTGCTTTGGCAATTTCCACCAGACGCTTGGCAATCAGCGGACGGGCAAAGGACGTACCCAGCAGATACTTGCCCTCATATACCGCACCGGCCTTCAGCGTCGGCCAGATGAAATCCTCAACGAATTCCTTCTTGAGATCCTCAATATAGAGCTTCTCGGCACCGGTCTTCTTTGCTTTCTCATGAAGCGGTTCGAGCTCCTCGCCCTGTCCCACATCCGCCGCGCAGCAAATGACCTGACAGCCGTAGTTCTCTTTCAGCCAGGGAATGATGATTGATGTATCCAGTCCGCCGGAATAAGCCAGCAGAACGCGATTGTATTTTGCAGATTTCATAAGGAAATTGCCCTCCTGAGTTGTACTTTGTTGATCGACGGGACGCATTTTAGCACAGGCATTTGTGAATTGCAACCCCTAAA
>JAGAHV010000037.1:0-12647 GCA_017626895.1 Clostridia bacterium
ACCAACGTAGCGCCGTATACGAGATCCGTACGTACGGTGCAAGGCGGAGGGGCGAGGGCTTCAAAACCCTCCCTCTACCCTATCGTATTTTTGACCGCTTTTTTGGATTTTTCAATCTATTTTTAAGGTTGATCTGTTATACTGAGGGAGAAACAGGGGATCTGCCTGCTAAATCGGGCCTGCCGCGCAGCGGCAGTCTGATGAAAATGAGCACCGGAAATGCACCGGTGCCGAAAGCTCAGGCTGCGGATCATGAAGCGGGTCTGCCGCGCAGCGGCAGTTTGCTCAGCAGGAGCACCGGAAATATACCGGTCAAGGATCAAACGGAGGAGGAAATAGTATGAAAAAAGGATTTGCTGTTTTGCTGATGCTTGTTATGGCACTGGTATCCTGTGCCTGTATGGCGGAGTCAGGAACCGTTTCTGACAAGGAAGCGATCGAATACGCGTTGAACCTGAAAAACATGGATCAGGAATGGACTTACAGTGATTCATCAGATGCGTGGACACTGTCCATTGTAACGGCGGTGACACAGCCGGTGATTCCGGATAAGGAAGGCGTGTCCGTCTGTGTCCCGGGTGCGTATGTGAAGGGGATCGATACGGATGGTGACGGTACGGCAGATGTTACTGCCGGGAACGGCAATGAGGCGGTTAAAGGCAGTCTGGTGATTGACTATGAGGCAGCGGTGACCAGCACCAACGGTCAGACGTATACCGCGGCAACCGCTCCGGTCATCCTGAACACCGGTGCAGCGGGCTATGGCAGTTCCACCAACACGACGGCCTCGGCCCAATACGCGGCGGAGGGGTATATCAACGTGGCCTGCGGGAACCGCGGCAAACAGGACAGTTATACCGATGACAGCGGCAATACGGTCTATACCGGTGATGCGCCGTCCTGTCTGGCAGACCAGAAAGCGGCCGCACGATTTGTGAAATACAACATTCTGCTGGGCAACCTGCCGGGCAGTGTGGATTACTGGGTTTCCACCGGCGGCAGCGGCGGCGGTGCACATGCGGCTATGTTCGCGGCGACATCCAATCACCCGGATTTTTACGATTACCAGATTGCTGTCGGTGCGGTTGGCGTTTACAGGAACGAGGACGGGACATACACGACAACCGTGAACGTGAACGGGGATGAAGTGGAACTTTCGGACGGCGCCTGGGGCTGCGTGGCCTACAGCGCCATTACCTCTCTGTATGAGGCGGATATGGCAATGGCCTTTGAGTATACCCTGAATACAGATTATGCCTTCAATACGGAGTTTCAGAAGGCGCTTGCCGGTGTCCTCAGCCGGGAATACATGGAGTATATCAACGGACAGAACCTGACCGTGGAGGAGGAGAAGGTTGGTTTTGATCTGAACGGCGACGGTGAGATAAAGGGCAACGTGGCGCTGAGGATTGAATACGATACGGAGAAGTATGCGGATACCAATGGATACGGCGGCACCTATCTGGATTTGTATCTGGCGGAATTTGTCAGCAACCTGCAGTGGTATGTGGACAGCCTGGACTATGCAGAGGGGTGGACCTGGTTCGATGCGGATGGGAATGCCCTCAGTGATGAGGCGGTCGCGGCAATGACCACCGCGGAAAAGACAGCAGCCTTTATTGAAGGACGGTATACCAAAGCGTCTACCGGCAGGGGCGGCCCTGGAATGGGTGGCCGCGGCATGGGCGGTCCTGGCGGCCATGGCGGAATGATGCCGCAGGGAATGGACGGAGCTTTCCCGGGAGGCCCGGATGCCGCTCCGGAAATGACGGCAGAAATGAATGGTGCACTTCCGGGTGAAGTCCCCTCCGGGATGACAGGCGCCGCCGGAACCGAGGGGAGCGGCGATGAGATGATCGTCGGCACGCCGGATGCCGGATCCACCCAGTCTGCCAGCAGCACGGCCAATTCCTCCAACTATGGTTCCTATGAGGAAATGCTGGCGGCCTATCAGGCAGATATTGAAGAGATCCGGGCAGGCGATGCGTATGGACGGAACCTGGTGGATCTGTATAACCCGCTGAACTATATCGGAGCAGAGGGGACGGAGACCCCGGTCTGGGCGAGGATTGTCTGCGGCGCGGCAGAGGGCGACATTGCCATGTTCAACTCCCTGAATATGGAGATTGCCTGGCTGAATCACGGAACGGATGCGGTCATTGAATGGCAGTGGGACGGCGGACATGTGCCCAGTGAAACCCTTGGCAATTCGCTGGCCCTTTATGTGGATCAGATGTTTGGCCGGTATGTGGACGGCGCTGCCGCGGTTGAAAAAGCAGCGGCAGTAAAACAGACGGCGAATGGCACCTCCGAATCTGCCTCCGGAACGGATCTGAGCAGCTGGGTCACCCGTGGGGAGGATGGAACGGTTTCCTTCACTATGTCGGATGTCATGCGCAATTATCGTACGAAAGGTGCCAGCAAGGCGACGCCGGCCTTTGATGTCATTGACTACGGCCAGGAGGATTATGTGTTTGGCTCTGCTTCAAAGGATGCCCGTCACTGGAGCGTATGGGTGCTGCGTGCACTGGAGGAGAACAAGGAAACACTGGAACCGCTGTTTAAATAATGTGGGGGATCATCTGATTCAGGAAACACATCAGCTGATTCGCAGAGCGCAGATTCCACGAATCATTATGAACGGTCCGGCGTTTTTTTCGGCACAGATGCTTGTTTGCGCTCTTCCTGCGGATGGTACAGATGGGGAAGCCTTCCGGGAATGGAAAATGAAACTGACGTTTTGCTAAAGATGCCGGCAAATGCACAGCCTGGAAAAATGTTTAAGGGTTCTGCGGGTCAGATTGTGAATTGAGACTCTCGGATGGTTCATCAGGAAGAAGGTACAGGAGTTATAAAGCGTCTCTTCTTAACAGAGGAGACGCTTTTTCTTTGGTGTGGATTGTGCTTGAAGGAAGAAGCACATGAAAGGGCAAGCGGGGATTCAGGTAAATGAGAGCTTTTGGACTCCAATAAGAATGGCCGGATGGATAACTGCCGGATTCTGAAGGGGAAGACCCTCTCGGGGTTAGCGGTTTTATTTTGCTTTCGAGGGGATAAAAAAGCACCCGGTGAATGGTGCTTTGGAAGGGTACAGGTCGACCTTGGATCGCTGCCTGGCGGCTTTATGGTACATCTGGCCGTCTGAACGGGCAGATACCACCATGATCTTCATTCGAGATCCGACCATTTTCGTCTTGCAGATGACGCGAAGTCCGAATTTGCGGAAGTTGATCCTGAACAGGCCGCTCAGGTCGCTGCCATTGTGGTTTCCAGGGGGCCTCAGGCAGCTGCCCTGGCAGATGGAAACGGGATTCCATGCGACTTTCCGGATCCCCCTGAAGACCTGAATCCGGGCACTGTGGTCAAGCTGTTTCATATCCCGCCTGACTCCCTCCGAAATTTCGATGGTCCGGTTCATTTGATCAGATGAATGCGGCCGAATTCAGATGATTTGTTGAATAAAGCTTTTACGGGTTCAAATAAAGTGCGGATTAATCATTCTGCTTATTGACAGCTTCCTTTTTTCACTTCATAATGCAGAATGCCAATCACAAACAGGAAACGGATTCCCTCTTTTCAGATCGATGCGGATCTTTTGCCGGAGCGATGTTGTTCTGACTCAGAACTGTCAAACTGTCATGCAGCGACAGTTAAGTCAGATCCAGGTCTCATGCAATGCTGCTCCGGCGAAAGACCAGCATAGAGGCCCATAAAAGAGGAAAGCCGGAATGTTTGCTGATTGAAAGGATTGATATCTAAAAAGGAGATTCAACATGGAACAAAAACGCAACGTTGTCCGACTTGCTGAACCTGTCAAAAGCGGGCTGCAGCGAATTCTGTTCAGCCGTATCCCGGTGATCGTCTTTCTTCTGATTCTGCAGGTGATGATTTATGGTTCCATCTATTCCTGGTTAAGCAAGTATTTTCCGTACTTTGCCGTTATTCAGTATATCTTTTCAGCTGTCATGATTATTTTCCTGTTCAACAACCGGATGGATTCCTCGGCGAAGCTCACCTGGATGTGGATCATTTCCCTTGCACCGATCCCGGGAACGCTTTTCCTGGCCTTTACACAGAGCAACTGGGGAAACAGAAAAAATAAGGAACGGGTAAAGGAAATCATCAGTTCCACCAAAACAGAGCTGGCGGAAAACAGCGACGTGCTGGCGACGCTGGCGAAAGAGGGTTCCGGAACGGATGATCTCGCGAAATATCTGAATCGAAGCGGCTGTTTCCCGGTGTATGCAGGGACACAGGTGGACTATTACCCCCTGGGCGAAGATAAGTTTGCCGCCATGCTGGAAGAACTGGAGAAGGCGGAACACTTTATCTACATGGAGTATTTCATCGTTGCAGAAGGCGAGATGTGGGGACAGATTCTGGATATCCTGATCCGTAAAGCACAGGCCGGTGTCGATGTACGCGTCATGTACGACGGAACCAGCGGGCTTACGCTGCTGCCGGATAATTACTGTGAGCTGCTGGCAGCAAAAGGAATCAAGGCCAAGGTTTTCTCGCCCCTGATTCCGATCGTTTCCTCCCACTATAATTATCGCGATCACCGGAAGATTCTGGTGATAGATGGTCAGGTTGCCTTTAACGGCGGCGTCAACCTGTCGGATGAATATATCAACATTAACTCGCCCTTCGGTCACTGGAAGGACACGGCGCTGAGGCTTCGTGGACCTGCCGTCCAGAGCTTTACGCTCATGTTCCTGCAGATGTGGAATCTGGATGAGGAAAAACCGGACTTTTCGGCCTGCCATGTGCCGGTCAGTGAGAAACCGGCAGCCGGTTATGTCATTCCGTATGGGGACTGCCCGCTGGATGAGGACAAGGTGGGTGAGACCGTCTATATGGATATACTGAACCGGGCAACGGATTATGTACACATCATGACGCCGTACCTGATTCTGGACGGTGAGCTGGAGACGGCAATCAAATACGCGGCGCAGCGCGGTGTGGATGTGAAACTCATTCTTCCGGGAATCCCGGATAAAAAGGCCATCTACGCGCTGAGCAAAACACATTATTCGGCGCTTACGGATGCCGGGGTCAAGATCTATGAATATACTCCCGGATTCGTTCATGCAAAAGTGTTTGTCAGCGATGATAAGAAGGCGGTTGTCGGAACCATTAATCTGGACTATCGCAGCCTGTACCATCATTACGAGTGTGCAACCTATATGTATGAGACGGACAGTGTCGCCGATGTGGAGCGGGATTACCAGAATACCCTTTCCAAATGCCGCACAGTGACAAAAGAAACCATCCGGAATGAAAAGCTTTCCACAAAGATCACCGGACACATTCTGAAATTTGTGGCACCGCTGCTGTAATTTGCCCGATTTGAGTGCCGGAACAGCAGCCGTGTCAAAGGACCGCAAATTGTATCAGGCCCGGCACAGCGACAGATTGTCAGATCCGGGCCGGTACAAAACCGGTCAGGCAAAAAGACCGACGGCGAGGAGATAACGCGATGGACGATTCATGGTCTCCGGAGACTCTGCACGAATCATCCGGCCCCGTAAAGGGGCCGGATGAGGAACTTGAACGGAAAATTGAACACTGGAAACAGGAACTCCTTGATACCGGCAAGCGCAACAAGATGATCAACTTCAGGGAGACCAGACGCTCGACGCTGCAGATTCTGGAACCGGAGATGACGGAACTGTTCAACCGCCTGGCGTTTTCAGAAAAGCCGCTGACGTTCCAGAAACCGGTCAATAAGGATACGGATTTCCGCACGTATGCCATGATTGCACTCATGGAGACGCTTAACTATCCGCTGGATGTGCTGGTGGGCGACATCAAAACCGCCGGGACGATCATCGAGCGGGAAAAGACCCTGAAGAATCTCCGGGCCAAGGCAAAACTGGCGCAGGAAGAGCAGGGAACAAACATCCTTTATGTCTGTTTCGGGTTCATCTGCTGGCGTGAACAGAACCGGGAAAGTTCGCCCTGGCTCAAAGCGCCGCTGCTCATGATGCCCGTGACGCTGGGACGCAAGTCCTTCAGTTCCCCGTATACCCTGAGCCACAATGAAGATGAAATTGAAGTAAACCCCACGCTGAGCTATCTGTTTAATGCGCTGTATCATGTCGAGCTGCCGCCCTTTGAACTGAAGAACCGGAAATCCATTGAGGAGTACCTGGCAAAGGTCGAGGAACTGGCGGACAGGCACGGCTGGCGGATTGTCCGCGAGGTCAGTCTCGGGCTGTTTTCCTTCCTGAAGATCAGCATGTACCATGACCTCAATGACAACCAGGAGCGAATCCTCCGTCACCCGGTCCTGAGGGCAATGGCGGGTGACCGGGAGGCGCTTGCGGATCTTCCGGACGGAGCGGAACAGGCAGATTTCGATGCGGGAAAGCCGGAAGAGTGGCATGAAATTGTCGACTCGGACTCCAGCCAGAAAGAGGCGATTCTTCTTTCCAGGCTGGGGGCCAGTTTTGTCATGCAGGGCCCGCCGGGAACGGGCAAAAGCCAGACCATTACCAATATCATCGCCGAGGCGCTGGCGGACGGGAAGAAAGTCCTGTTTGTCTCGGAAAAGGCGGCGGCGCTTGAGGTGGTTCTGAGGCGCCTCAGTGAGGCGGGTCTGGATGATTTCTGCCTCTCCCTACACGACTATAAGGCCAACAAGAAAGAAATCATTGACAGCATTGGGGCAAACCTGAATCTCGAAGAGGAATACACGGACCGTTCTGACCTGAGTGAACTGGCAGAACTGTTCTATGACCGTTCTTTCCTCAATGAATATGCGGGGGAACTGCATCAGCCCATTGAGCCGCTGCATCAGAGCGTGTACAGCGTTTTCGGCTGGCTCGCGAAACTCCAAAAGGTCCCCTGGCTGAACGCCTCGGTGGAACAGCCGGAGGAGATCACCAAAGAGCAGTTTACCGTCCTCCTTACCTGTGTCGCGGCCTTTGAAAAGGCACTGAGTGACATGGGCGGACGGCTGAGCGAAAATCCCTGGTTCAGGACCAAAGCGGTCAGTTCCGGGCAGGATTATAAAATGGAGCTGCTGCGTGAGACGGATGGCCTTTCCGGGGCACTGCGGCAGATGCAGACCATAACCCGCCTAATGGCTGCGCGGTTTGGGATGGAGGAAACGAACAGCTTTTCCGCGGCACGCAGATGGGTCACCATCGCCGATATTCTTTGCACAAAGCCGCCCCGGATCTGCGGCGGCTGGTTTGCAAATGCGCCGGCCAGGGGACGGGAAATGGCCGCCCAGGCCCGGCAGCATGCCGCACAATTCCGTCAGAGCAGGCATGCGGTTTTGTCTGGATGGGATGAATCAGTGCTTGAGATGGATCCCGACAGTTTATGGACACAGTTCGGTGCGGACTTTTCGTGGATAAGTGCCGGAGGGAATGAAACCGCCGAGAAGGCCCTGGCAGGCCATAAAGCCATGGCGGAAAGCCTTCGCCAGCGGATCGAGGTGATACTGTCCGTCTGTCACGCAGGGCAGCGCCTGATCAATGCTCAGTTTCCGGATACCCTGGCCAATATCCGGACGCTTCGGCGGGTGCTGGACCTGATCGGCCAGACGCCGTTCCTTGAGGCGTCCTGGCTGGATGCCCGCAGCAACGCAGATGTTCCGCTCCTTAATGAAGCGGTCCGTCATCGTGCCAATGTACGTGCCCTGTCCGGGGAGATCCTGCGGGACTGGGAGCCCTCGGCACTGAACCTGGATGCGGAGGGGATGCTTGGCCGGTTCAAGACGGAGTATATGGGGCTTTTCCATTTCTTTAACCCCGGATACCGGCAGGACATGAAGACCCTCCGTCTGCATTTAAAGGCAGTCGGCGGGCACCTGGATGATTCCGTGGCGGTTTCGTTTCTGCAGAAACTGAGAGAGCTGAAGGCAGAAAAAGCCTGGTTTGCGGAGCATGCAGGGGAACTTTCGGATTTGGCCGGCAGTCAGTACCGGGGAGAGGAAACGGACTGGGTAGAGATCCGCGAAAGAAGGACCCGGGCACTTGAAATCACGCGGGCATTTCCGGCTGCGACAATACCGGAGGAAACCGTTTCCGCCATCCTGAACGTGACACACAGCCTGCAGCTCACCGGGGAGGCCTGTCAGTTGGCCGGGCAGCTCTCGGAGGAACACCTGACCAGGCTCAGAGAGGAAATCAGGAAATGTTCGTTTATCCGGGAACTGTCAGAGGACAGCAATCTTTCGCAGGATATTCTGCCGCAAATCGATGCGTTTCTTACAAGCTGTGAGGCCCAGACTCAGGCGGTGGCCGAATTTGCGGCGGCCCGAAAGAATGCAGACCTGCGTATTGAGGATCTGCGCACCCTTCTTTCCAATCTGTCCGCGATACAGGATGAACAAAAATGGTTTGCGGAGCAGGACTCTGTCCTCCGGGAACTGTTCCTGGAGGCGTATCAGGGCCCGGAGAGTGACTGGGAGGGCATTCTGCTGGGGCTTTCCACGGTGGAACGCCTCACGGCGCTCGTCGGCGGACCCGTGCCGGAACCCCTTGTCCGGATGGCCTGTGAACCGGTGGGGAATGTTCAGCGAGAGGCGTCGACGCTTTCCGCGCTTGTGGCAGAGACGGAGCCGAAGCTTGAATACTTTTCCGCGCAGTTCCGGGAGACGGACTTTGCGCAGCAGGACCTGGGTGAAGTAGCAGATCGCTATGAGGCCTGCATGAACGGGTTCGGCGAACTCAACAAATGGCTTGACTATGTGGAAACGCGGGAGGAATGTGACCGGCAGGGCCTGTCCGCATTTACCTCACGGATTGCCGAGCTGGACAATACCGTCGACCAGGTGCAGGCAGCCTTTGAGAAAGGATTTTATACCGGCTGGCTCAGAGGTCAGCTGAATCATGTTCCTGCCGTGCAGAGCTTCCGCAGGCGGGTGCATGAGCAGCGACGGGAGCGGTTTGTTGAACTGGATGTCCGGCAGTTTGACATTGCGCGAAAGCGCATCCGGGAAAAGATTATAAGGACGTATCCGGACCTGAACCGGGTCAAAAAAGCGGGATCCGAGCTGGGGATTCTCCGGCATGAGATGGAAAAGAAGCGGCGCATTATGCCCCTTCGCAAGCTTTTCCGGAGCATTCCGGGACTGCTTTTGACCCTCAAGCCCTGCCTGATGATGTCCCCCCTGTCCGTGGCGTATTTCCTGGATGCCGGGTCGTATCAGTTTGACATGGTCATCTTTGATGAGGCCTCCCAGATCTTCCCGCAGGACGCCATTGGGGCGATTTTCCGGGCCCGGCAGGTCATCATTGCCGGGGATACCCGGCAGCTGCCGCCCACCAATTTCTGTGCGGCCAATACCAGCAACAGCAGCGACAGCTATGACGGGGATGAGGAAGCCGGGGAGGAGATGTACGACTCCATTCTGGAGGAGACGGCGAATATCCTCCCGAACCGGACGCTGCTGTGGCATTACAGGAGCCGGCATGAACACCTGATTGCCTTTTCAAACCAGGAGATCTACCATAATGAGCTGATCACCTTCCCCAGCAGCAATGAAAACGAACCGGACACGGGCGTTGAATTTGTCTATGTGGAAGAGGGTGTGTATGATCCCGCTCCCAAAAACGTGAATATCCCCGAGGCACAGCGGATTGTTGCGCTGGTGAGGGAACACATTGAGAAGCATCCGGACCGGTCCCTGGGCGTGATTGCGTTCAGCGAGAAACAGCAGCAGGCCATTGACCTTGAGCTCCAGCGGTTCCGGGAAAAACATCCCGAATACGAGGCGTTCTTTGCCGAGGGACGGGCGGATGAGTTCTTTGTCAAGAATCTTGAAAATGTCCAGGGAGATGAACGGGATACCATCTTTTTCAGCATCGGGTATGCCCGGACAAAAGAACAGAAAGCCAATGGAAAACCAATGGCTATGCGATTCGGCCCGCTGGGCATGTCCGGCGGTGAACGGCGGCTCAACGTTGCCATTACCCGGGCAAAAATCAATGTGAAACTGGTCAGTTCCATTCTGCCCTCGGATATGGATCTGTCCAGAACAGAATCCGCGGGCGTCCGGATGCTCCGCTCCTACATCGAGTTTGCGATGAACGGGGAGGCGACGCTGGCCAAAGCGCAGAGAAACGTCCGAACGGATGAGTTCGCGGATGCGGTTGCGCAGTTTATCCGGGATCAGGGATTTGAGGTCCGGCAGTATGTCGGCTGTTCCGGGTATAAGATCGATATTGCCGTTCGGCATCCGTCGAAGCTGGTGGAGCAGTATGTTGCCGGAATTGAGTGCGACGGGTATTCCTATGCCTCGGCCAGAACGGCGAGGGACCGGGACCGGCTCAGAAGCGTTGTCCTGACCAATATGGGCTGGAACCTTTACCGGGTCTGGTCAGCGGAATGGGCGAAAAATCCGGAGGTAGAGGGCGAAAAACTGATCGCCTTCCTGCGCGATGCGGTTCAGGCCTGTGATGAAAAGGTCAGGCTCCTGGAGGAACAGAAGCGGAGCGAAGAGACCGGCCGGGCAGAACCGGAAGAGGAAAAAGCGCTGCCTATTGCTCAGAAAGAGGCTCCTGAATCAGACAGGGCGGAAGCCGCGGAGGAAGACGGGCAGCACATCCGGAGGAAAGAGGCAGAGCAGAAACCTGAACCCATAAAGGCTAAAGCTGCGGAGGAGGAAGACAGGCAGCCTATCCGGATGGAAGAAGGGCCCAAAGAGGCTGAACCTGAAAAAGCGGACATTGCACGGAAAACGGAAGAGACCGGAGAAAGAGAGGAAAGTGAGGATCCCCTCATCCGGGTGCTTCACAAAGCAGGCCTGAGGACGATTGACAATCGCGCGTCATCCTCGATTCTGTGGGTCCTGTATGCGCCTGAAAAGAAGGACGCTTTCGAGAAAATCGCTGCTGAATACAATGTTTCCGGGAAGCTTGAAAAGCGCGGTGCCATTGCGACAAACAATGTTCCGGCCTGGCGCATCATGGTTAAATAAAATAAGGAGAACAGACATGGCGGATGAAAAACAGGAACTGAAATTTGAAATTATCAACCACATCGGTGTCATTTCAACATCCGCAAATGGATGGAATTTTGAACTGAACCGGGTCAGCTGGTACGGGAATGAACCAAAGTACGATGTGCGTTCCTGGTCTGCGGATCATACAAAGATGGGAAAAGGGATCACGCTGACAGAGGATGAGCTGATTGCCCTGGCGGATCTGCTGAACAAAGAAGTGGCTTTTCTCAGGGAAGAATGATGCGTTTCCGGGCGCTGCATTAGTCGAGGTGAAACATGGCAGAGCATACAGTTATCAATCCGGCCGTTCAGCCGTCTTCGGTTACGGTGATTAATCGGGAGATCGCAGAGGCGGGGAGCGGGCCTGAGACGGACAGCAGTGTCACTATTTCAGAGGGCACGATCATCTGTGACCGGTACAGGGTCATCAAGCAGATGGAAGTGTCATCCGGCGAAGCGGATCTGTATCTTTGCACGGATGGGGCGGAGCAGTTTGTGGCAAAAGTCTATAAGCGGCAGTTTGCCATTAAGCAGGAGGTCATTGATGCCCTGCTGACGATTGATTCCCCTTACGTTGCCCGTCTGTATCAAAGCGGCACACTGAACGGCTTTCCGGTGGAAATTCTCCCCTTTTATGAAAACGGCAGTCTGCAGGGGAAGACCTTCACCGAGGAGGAACTGATTGAACGGATTATTCCGAATATCAACGAAGGCCTCCATGTGCTGCATGAGGCCGGGATTATTCACAAGGATCTGAAGCCCTCCAACATCATGCTGAACAATGATGGGAAAACGGTGGCCATCACGGACTTTGGGATCAGCTCCATGATCGATAAGGACAGCACGGTGTTGGTGACCAAGACCGGGATGTCTCCGGAATATTCCGCACCGGAAACCTTCAAGAATCTGTTCCTGAGGGAATCGGACTACTACTCGTTTGGAATCACGCTGATTGAGCTGTTCTGCGGGTCTCCGCCCTATGCCAATCTGCCGCCCGAGGAGATTGAACAGTATGTTTCCATTCAGCGGGTGCCGTGTCCGGAAAACATGTCGCCGCGTCTGCAGGATTTCGTCTCAGCGCTGACCTATTATGACATCACCAACCGCAATGACAAAAACAATCCGAACCGGAGATGGACGTATGAGGAGGTCAGAAAGTGGCTGGATGGCGAGCCTCTTGTGATCCCCGGTGATGGAAGCGGAAACGTGGAAAAAACGATGCCCGCTTTCCGGTTCATGGGGGAGGAATATACGGATCCGGCATTGCTGGTGACGGCCTTTGCAGAAAACTGGAATGAAGGGAAAAAGCTGCTGTTCAGAGGGATGGTGACCAATCATTTCAGGACCTGGAATCCGAAACTGGCCGACATGTGCCAGGCAGCAGAGGAGCAGGCCGGAAGGGAAAACGGGAAGGACGATATCATTTTCTGGCGTCTCCTGTACCGGATCAGCCCGGAGCTTAAAGGGTTCTGCTGGAAAGGACAAATGTTTGAGAGCCTTCCCGCTTTTGGCCGGGACGTGCTTGAAAGACTCTGGAAGAAGGATAAGTCACAGTTTTCCTATTATTCCGGCATTCTTTCGGAAAAAGTGCTTTCCCAATATGTCAGTATAGCGGCGCCTGAAAATGAAAAGCTCAAAAAAGCAGCTGAGGCCATTGAGGATTCCTATGAACTTGAGCGGATCAATG
>JAGAHV010000038.1:0-20900 GCA_017626895.1 Clostridia bacterium
CAAGTCTGATCTACTATAATACTTACGAGATTGAAGGGTATCCCGTTGATTATCATGTGTTTCTTGACACGGCCAGACAATCCGCAGAGAGGCAGATGTATGTCCAGAAAATGCAGGCCGGGGCAGAGGGATATTCGGAGGAAGGGCTTGCAGCGGCGGAAAAGGACTTTGGCCTGTTCCTGCTGGAAACAAATGACATGAATAAAACGGCAGAAGACGTATTCCGCGATTATCAGTCTCTCGGAGATGTGGAAACCTTCTGCAGGAACATGGACTGCAATCCTGATTTCCTTGCACGATGCCGGAGGGACAACGGCAATCTGCAAGGGATGGGATTCATCATGCAGATTGCGGAAATGATTGTTCATGACATTCAGGCCACCCTGAAGCCGCATCATCTGTCGGCGGAGGATGTACTGTTTGCGCTCCGGGGACTGAAGCTGGTGAAAGAGCGAAAGCGGTATGTAGTCAGAAATGAGAATGATGAACGGCGACAGCTGTGTGAAACGATTCATCTGAACACGTCAAATCACGGAGTAAATAACTGACCCGCCAACATTCTGCCAAACTGCACAGAACGGAAAGATGAGAAAATCGGCCGGCCGGAAAAGAACCGATGCCAAGGAACGGTTCACAGAGGGGGAAACAGATCGTGATTGCGGTTACCGGGGATACACATGGCAGTCAGAGGCTTCTTGATCAGAGCTTGGCCTTTCTGAATCCGGGGGATGCGCTTCTTGTTGCCGGAGATTTCGGGATTGGCTTTTTTGATGGTCCGGGAGGACGGGAAGAGGAGTACTTTGATGATCTGGCTGCGCGGGATTATACCATCCTGTTCTGCGATGGAAACCACGAGAATTTTGATCGGCTGAACGGGGCTGATGTGGCAGAATGGCACGGAGGCCGGGTGCATTTTATCCGGAAGAATCTGATTCATCTCATGCGGGGTGAGATCTATGACATGGAGGGCAGCCGGGTCTTTGTGATGGGTGGGGGAAGATCCCTTGATCGGGCCTCCCGCGTTCCGGGGGAAAGCTGGTGGCCGCAGGAGATGCCGGATGAGGCCGAGTACCAGAATGCCACCCGCCATCTGGAACAGCAGAACTTTGAGGTGGATTTCATTGTCAGTCATACCGCGCCGTACGACACCGTCGAGTATCTTTCCCGGTTAGGGCTGGGCATCACCAACCAGGTGAGAGAGGAGTATCCGCTGCTGTCCTATCTGGAGTGGGTGCGGGAGAGAACGTCGTACCGGCGCTGGTACTTCGGACACTTTCACCTGGATGAGGCGCTCTGGAAAAACCAGGTGGTCCTCCTTGATCAAGTGCGGCGGCTTGAAACCGGTGAAGAGATCGGGATGCGGCGGCACGGCTGAAAGGGACCCGGCCAATGCCAATATAGAAAATGAAAAACCCAGAAGGGGGAGAGAAAGTCAGCGGCAGTCTGGCCTTCTCTCCCTCTTCTGAATCGAAGGGGTGGAAGCGCCGGATCGAGGGAGCTCAGGTTCAGGAGTTAAGGCTGTTTCTTCCTATATTGACCTGCGGAAAACGGAAGACAGAGAGGGATCTGGACCTGTTTCTTCCTATTTATATAGTCACCAGGAAAAACAGAAAACGGATAAAAGAGAGTCATCAGGAGGGGGTCCGCCGCAGACCGGCTGATGTGCAGTCTGACTGAGGGAAGGAATTCTGGTCCATTGTCGCGGACAGGGACAGGAGGGAAACGGGAGGGGGAAAACCAAACCTTACAATGAAACGCACGGGTGCGTGGAAAAGATGCCTGAATATGAAACGCACGGGTGAGTGGACAATGGTTTGGGGCAGGCACGGATGAACTCCCCCAGAATAAAGGAAAGTCAGGGCGCTAAAGGGGAATGCAGGGCGGGAAAAAAGAATAAAAAATTTGAAAAAATCGAAAAAAAGGGGTTGCATTTGAGAAATAAAACGCATATAATACCGCAGATGTCTGCAAAGGGATGAAGTAACAGATTGCTCACTGGCCAGTGAGGTAACTGTTACGGACCATGTCCGCTAATCGGACGACGGCTCAAGATCCGTCATGCAGGGCAAAAGCCAAGCAAGTCGTACTTGAGTACGAATAAGGAGGAAAAGAAATGGCCAATAAAAAGATCCGTATCAAGCTCTGGGCCTATGAGCACAGCCTTGTTGATCAGGCTGCTGAGCGTATTGTTGAGACTGCACGCCGTACCGGCTCCAAGGTCTCCGGCCCGATTCCGCTTCCGACGGAGAAGGAAATCATCACCATCCTTCGTGCGCCGCACAAGTATAAGGATTCCCGCGAGCAGTTCGAACAGCGCACCCACAAGCGTCTGATCGATGTTCAGAATCCGACCCGTGCCACATTTGATGCGATGGAAAAGCTCGATCTGCCGGCTGGCGTTGAAATCGAGATTAAACTGTGATCAGGAGGTAGATGAAAATGAAGAAAGGTATCGTCGGGAAGAAGATCGGTATGACTCAGATCTTCGCAGAAGACGGCCGTCTGATCCCGGTCACGGTTATCCAAGCCGGTCCCTGCCCTGTTGTGCAGAAGAAGACGGTCGAAAAGGACGGCTATGAGGCAATCCAGGTTGGATTTGACGAGTATGCCGAGAACCGCGCTAAGAAGCTGGTAAACAAGCCGATGGCCGGTCATTACAAAAAAGCAGGTGTGGCCCCCTGCCGGAATCTGCGCGAACTTCGTCTTGAGGACTGCAGCGCCTATAATGTTGGCGACAATGTTCTGGTGGATGTATTCGCGGCTGGTGACCGCGTGGATATCACCGGTATCACCAAAGGTCATGGATACAGCGGTGTCATTCAGCGCTGGAATCACCATACCGGCCCTATGGCACACGGTTCCAAGTATCATCGCGGTGTTGGCTCCATGAGCGCTAACTCCGATCCGTCCCGTGTGTTCAAGAACAAGAAGATGCCCGGACAGTACGGTGTCGAGCGTGTCACCACTCTCAACGTGGGTGTGGTTCGTGTGGATAAGGAACGCAACCTTCTGCTTGTCAGAGGCGCCGTGCCGGGACCGAATGGCGGAACGCTTGTGATCCGCGATTCCGTAAAAGCCTGATAAGGAGGAACTGTTTCAATGCCTAAGATTGCTGTATTGAATCAGGACGGCGCAAAGGTTAGCGAGATTGAACTGAACGAATCAGTCTTTGCCAGCGAGATCAACGAGAGCGCCATTCACCTGGTTGTCCGCAGCCAGCTGGCTGCAAAGCGGCAGGGAACCCAGTCTGCCAAGACCCGCGGCGAGGTTCGCGGAGGCGGACGGAAAATCTACCGTCAGAAGGGTACCGGCAATGCACGTCACCATGGCAACCGCGCACCGCAGTTCACACACGGCGGCGTGGTATTCGCTCCGAAGCCGCGTGATTATGTGATCAAGGTTCCCAAGAAGATCAAGCGCCTGGCTATGAAGGGTGTCCTGACATCCAAGGTCACCGGAAACGAAATGATCGTGCTTGATAAAATCGCTCTTACTCAGCCGAAGACCCGTGAGGTCGCCAAGATTCTCAAGAATCTCGGAATTGAGAAGACCGCGCTGCTGGTTCTTGCCGGCCCGAATGAGTCTGTGACCCGTGCCAGCGCAAATATCCCTGGACTGAAGACCGCCTATGTCAACACCATCAATGTGTATGACATCCTCGCCAATGAGAAGTTCATCATCACCGAGGAAGCGGTGAAACTGGTTGAGGAGGTTTACGCATAATGAAAAATCCTCATGACATCATTCTCCGCCCCGTCGTCAGCGAGAAAGCATTCGGCAGCGTTAATGACAAGCGCTACGTTTTCGAAGTGGCGAAGGATGCAAACAAAATCGAAATCAGGAAGGCTGTTGAGGCCGTCTTTGATGTAAAAGTTGACAGCGTAAATACGCTGCGTACACTTGGCAAGATTAAGCGCCAGGGTCGCTACTCCGGTCGCACCCCCGAGATCAAGAAGGCATATGTGACGCTGAAGCCGGATTCCAAGACCATCGACTTCTTTGACGGCGAGCAGTAACAGGGAGGGTAAGAAATGGCCATTCGTGTTTATAAGCCGACTTCCCCGGCAAGACGTTTCATGTCTGTTCTCACTTTCGAGGAAGTCACCAAGAAAACCCCTGAGAAAAGCCTCGTAGAGATTAAGAAAAATCGCGCGGGCCGCAATAATCAGGGGAAGATCACCGTTCGTCACCAGGGTGGCGGAAACAAGGTGAAATACCGTCAGATCGACTTCAAGCGCAACAAGGACGGCATCCCGGCCAAAGTTGCAGGTATTGAATACGATCCGAACCGTACCGCGAACATCGCTCTTCTGTACTACGCAGACGGCGAGAAGCGTTACATTCTTGCGCCGCTTGACCTCAAGGTCGGTGATACCGTTCTGAGCGGCGATGGTGCTGATATCAAGCCCGGCAACGCACTGCCGCTTCGCCTGATTCCTCTCGGCACACTGATTCACAACGTGGAAATCATCCCCGGCCGTGGCGGCCAGATGGTTCGCAGCGCCGGCGATTCCGCACAGCTGATGGCTAAGGAAGGCAAGTTTGCTCAGGTTCGTCTTCCTTCCGGTGAGGTCCGCATGATCTCCATTGATGCCAAGGCGACCATTGGTACCGTAGGCAATTCGGATCACAGTAACGTCCGCATCGGTAAAGCCGGCCGCACCCGTCACATGGGTATCCGTCCTACTGTCCGCGGTGTTGTCATGAACCCCTGCGATCATCCGCATGGCGGCGGTGAGGGCAAGAGCCCTGTCGGTCTTCCGGCACCTGTTACGCCGTGGGGCAAACCGGCACTTGGCCTCAAGACCCGTAAGCACAACAAGTATTCGGATCGCAAGATCGTGAAGCGTGCTGGCAAGAAGTAATTAGGAGGACTCATCAATGAGCAGATCGGTCAAAAAGGGCCCTTATGTAGCAGAGAAGCTGCTCAAGAGGGTCGTAGCGATGAATGAGACAGGGAAAAAGAGCGTGCTCAAGACCTGGTCCCGTGCATCGACAATTTTCCCGGAAATGGTAGGTCACACCATTGCTGTCTATGACGGCCGCAAGCATGTGCCTGTCTATATTGTTGAAGAGATGGTTGGACATAAGCTGGGTGAGTTCGCTCCAACACGGACCTTCCGGGGTCATGCTGGATCCGAGAAGAGCTCCGGTGGAAAGTAAAGGAGTGAAGACACATGGCAAAAAGAATTCGTGAGAAAGCAAATGCACGGAGAGCCAATGCTGACAAGCGGCCCCATGCAACTGCCAAATATGTCCGGATCTCCTCGAGCAAAGTGAAGATCGTTGCAGATCTGATTCGCGGAAAGAGTGCTGAGGAAGCGCTGGCTATCCTGATGTACACGCCGAAGGCAGCCGCACCGATTATGGAAAAGCTGCTTCTCTCCGCCATCGCCAACGGCGAGAACCGTGAAAACAATGCAATGTCCCGTGGCTCCATGTATGTTGCTGAGGTTTATGCAAACCCCGGCCCGACACTGAAGCGTTATGTTGCGAGAAGTCGCGGCAGTGCATCCCCGATGCTTAAACGCACGAGTCACATTACTATCGTGCTCGACCAGAAATAAGGAGGTTTTCGGATGGGCCAGAAAGTGAATCCGCACGGCGCTCGCGTCGGCGTCATCAAGAACTGGGACGCCCGTTGGTATGCGGATAAAAAGGACTTTGCCGACAATCTTATCTCCGATGCAAAGCTGCGCGAAATGATCAAGAATTTCGAGTTTGTGGATGATAAGAGCAACCGCACGGTGAAGCTTTATGATGCCGGCGTTTCCAAAATTGAAATCGAGCGTCGGTTTGATAACGACAAGACCCGCGTGACGGTGACGCTGAATGTCGCAAAGCCGGGCATTGTCATCGGTGCCAATGGTGCCAACATTGAGAAGATCAAGGCTGCCATCATCAAGCATCTGGGCGGCGCCGGAAAGGTGCAGGTTCTGCTCAATGTACAGGAGATCAAGTCTCCGGACCTGGATGCGCAGCTCGTCGCCGAGAACATTGCGCAGCAGCTGGAGAACCGTGTCTCATTCCGTCGTGCAATGAAGAAATGCCTCCAGAGCTCCATGCGGGCCGGTGCCAAGGGCATCAAGACCAGCGTGGGCGGCCGTCTGGGCGGTGCGGACATCGCACGTTCCGAGGGCTATCACGAGGGTTCCATTCCGCTGCAGACCCTGAGAGCGGACATTGATTACGGCTTTGCCGAGGCGAAGACCGCATACGGCCGTCTGGGCGTGAAGGTCTGGATCTATAAGGGCCAGGTGCTTCCGACCGCCAAAAAGGCCGCAGCCAAGACCGAAGGAGGCAAATAAACCATGTTGATGCCCAAGAGAGTAAAGCGTCGCCGTGTTTTCCGCGGCCGCATGAAGGGCAAGGCCCAGCGCGGCAATTTCCTTGCCTACGGCGAGTTTGGCCTGATGGCTACTGAGCCGAGCTGGGTGACCGCCCGTCAGATCGAAGCTGCCCGTGTTGCGCTGACCCGTTATACGAAGCGCGGCGGACAGGTCTGGATCAAAATCTTCCCGGATAAGCCGATTACTGAGAAGCCGGCTGAGACCCGACTGGGTTCAGGCAAGGGCTCGCCCGAGTACTGGGTTGCAGTAGTCAAGCCGGGCCGTGTGCTGTTTGAGATCAAGGGTGTTGCCGAAGCGGATGCCCGCGAGGCGCTGCGTCTTGCCGCTCACAAGCTGCCCTGCAAGTCGAAGATCATTGCCCGTGAGCAGGTAAAAACAAGTGAAGGTGGTGAAGCGTAATGAAGGGAACCAACTTTAACGAGCTTTCCCGTGAGGAACTCAATGAGAAGATTCTTGACCTCAAGAAACAGCTCTTCAATCTGCGCTTCCAGATGGCGATCAATTCACTGCAGGACACCTCGTCCGTTGCCAAAACGAAGCGGGACATCGCCCGCGCAAAGACGGCGCTTCGCAACCTTGAGCTTAAGGCTCAGGCGTAATCCGGAAAGGAGACAAACCACATGTCTGAAGAAAGAGGAATGCGCAAGACTCGGGTAGGCGTCGTTGTCAGCGATAAAATGGACAAGACGATTACTGTCGCAGTTAAGTACCGCGTTCGTCATCCCCTGTACGGAAAGATCATCAACCGTACAACCAAGATTAAGGCTCATGACGAGAAGAACGAGTGTGGCATCGGCGATACCGTTCGCGTCATGGAGACCCGTCCGCTTAGCCATGACAAGCGCTGGCGTCTTGTCGAGATCATCGAAAAGGCGAAGTAAGCCCTGTCTGATAAGGAGGAAAAGACTCAATGATTCAGCCGCAAACGCGTCTTAAAGTTGCTGATAACACAGGCGCAAAAGAAATTATGTGCTTCCGCGTAATGGGCGGTTCCTTCCGGCAGACCGGTTCTGTCGGCGACATTATCATGGCCTCAGTTAAGAGCGCAACGCCCGGCGGCGTTGTGAAGAAGGGCGATGTCGTCAAGGCAGTTATCGTTCGTACGCACAAGAGCTATCGCCGTCCCGACGGCACCTATATCCGTTTCGATGACAACGCAGCGGTTATCATCGGAAATGACAAACAGCCCAGAGGAACCCGTATCTTTGGACCTGTTGCACGTGAACTGCGTGAGCATGACTTCATGAAGATCGTGTCTCTGGCACCGGAAGTCCTGTAAGGAGGTGGCCTAAGAATATGCAGATCCATAAGAACGATACAGTAGTTGTCATTACTGGAAAGAATCGCGGGAACCAGGGCCAGGTCCTGAAGGCGATGCCGGAGGAGAACAAGGTCATTGTTGCGAACGTCAATATGATCAAGCGTCATATGAAGCCGCGTGCACAGGGTCAGCAGGGCAACATCGTCGAAAAAGAAGCGGCGATTGATGCCAGCAACGTGATGCTGATCTGCCCGAAGTGCAAGAAGGGCGTTCGCGTCGGTTATAAGACTCTGGAGAACAAAACCAAGGTTCGTGTCTGCCGGAAGTGCGGCACGGCTCTCGATCAGTAATGCAGGAGGAACAGAGTAATGGATGCACGTCTTTATGACAAGTATGTGACCGAAGCCGTTCCTGCCCTGCAGCAGAAATTCGGTTACAAGAACGTGAACCAGATCCCGAAGATCGACAAGATCGTCATCAACATGGGTCTGGGCGATTGCAAGGACAATCCGAAAGCACTCGAATCTGCTGTGAAGGAACTCGAGGCGATTGCCGGACAGAAAGCCCTGGTCACCAAGGCCAAGAAGTCCGTTGCGAACTTCAAGCTCCGTGAGGGCATGAACGTGGGTGCCAAGGTAACCCTCCGCGGCGAGCGTATGTATGAGTTTGCTGATAAGCTTATGAACATCGCGCTTCCCCGTGTCCGCGACTTCCACGGCGTTTCCGACAAGGCTTTCGACGGCCGCGGAAACTATGCACTGGGCATTCGCGAACAGCTCCTCTTCCCTGAAATCGATTACGATAAAGTGGAGAAAGTCCGGGGAATGGAAATGATCTTTGTTACGACTGCCAAGACCGATGAGGAGTGCAAGGAACTGCTTCGTCTTCTTGGAATGCCGTTCGCAAGGTAATAAGGAGGACAACATGGCAAAGACCAGTATGATTAATAAGCAGCAGCGGGAGCCGAAGTACTCCACTCGTGCCTACACTCGTTGTCGCTTGTGCGGCCGTCCGCATTCTGTACTTCGCAAGTACGGTGTGTGCCGCATTTGTTTCCGCGAACTGGCATACAAGGGGCAGATCCCTGGTGTTCGCAAGGCCAGCTGGTAAGGAGGGACAGAAATGCTCGTAAACGATCCCATTGCAGATATGCTGACACGCATTCGCAATGCTCAGGTTGCCAAGCATGATTACGTGATGATCCCGGCTTCCAACATGAAGAAGTCCATCGCGAACATCCTGCTTGATGAAGGTTATATCAAGAGTGTCGACGTGATCGACGACGGCCTGGCCGGACAGATCAAGGTCGGACTCAAATACACGGATAAGAAACAGGCGGTTATCGTGGGGCTCAAGCGCATCAGCAAGCCCGGCCTGCGCGTCTTTGCGCAGTGCGATGAGCTGCCGAAGGTACTGGGCGGTCTCGGCATCGCCATCGTCTCCACTTCCAAGGGCGTCATGACGGACAAGCAGGCGCGTGCGGCAAAGGTTGGCGGCGAAGTGCTGGCTTACATCTGGTAATAGCGACGCGAAACGGAGGTAGAACAACATGTCTCGAATTGGTAGACATCCTATTGAGATTCCTGCCGGCGTCACGGTAACGGTCTCCGATGACAACGTAGTGGTTGTAAAGGGACCCAAAGGCCAGCTTGAGCAGGCAGTCAACAAGAATATTCATGTCGCCATCGAAGACGGTCACGTGAAGGTGACCCGTCCCAATGACGAAAAGCAGAACCGGGCCATGCATGGTCTGTACCGTGCCCTGATCGCCAATATGGTGACCGGCGTAACCCACGGATTCAAGCGGACCCTGCAGATGGTTGGTACCGGCTATCGTGCCGAGGCCAAGGGATCCACCCTGACCATCAACATCGGATTCTCTCATCCGGTGATCATGGAAGCCCCGGAAAACATTGCATTTGCTACGCCCAATCCCACGACGATTGAGGTTTCCGGAATCAACAAGCAGCAGGTGGGTAATATCGCAGCCGATATTCGCGCCATCCGTCCGCCGGAGCCGTATCTCGGAAAGGGCATCAAGTATGATGATGAGGTCATTCGCCGCAAGGAAGGCAAGACCGGTAAGAAGTAAGAAAGGGAGTGAGCGCTAATGTTCACAAAGCGTGATCGGAATGAGGTCCGCAAAATCCGTCATGAGCGTGTACGGAGGAAGATCAGCGGCACACCCGAAATGCCGCGTCTCTGCGTGTACCGCAGCCTCAAGCACATCTATGTTCAGGTAATCGATGATGTCGCAGGCAAGACCCTCGTCTCCTGCTCCACCATGGATCCGCAGATCAAGGGACAGCTGGACGGGCTCGATAAAAAGGGTGCAGGCAAGCTGGTAGGGAAGACAGTCGCTGAACGCGCACTGCAGGCAGGAATTAAGCAGGTGGTCTTTGACCGCGGCGGTTACATCTACACCGGCCGTGTCGCAGAGGTTGCTGCAGGTGCCCGTGAAGCGGGCCTTGAGTTCTGATTCAAGGAGGATTACAAGAATGCCTCAGGATATGAATAATAGGAAACCGCAGGATCGTGAGCGCGGGGAACGCCGTGAGCGCGGCCCGCGTCGCGAGAGACGCCCGGAGAGCGAATTCCAGGAGAAGATGGTTTCCATCAACCGCGTTTCCAAGACCGTTAAGGGCGGCCGCAACATGCGGTTCTCCGCTCTGGTGGTAATTGGTGATGGCAAGGGCCGTGTCGGATGCGGTATCGGCAAGGCAACCGAAATTCCGGAAGCTGCCCGCAAGGCGGCCGAGGATGCCAAGAAGCATCTGGTCAATGTCAGCCTCAAGGGAACCTCGATTCCCCACGAAGCCATTGGTCACTATGGCACAGGCGAAGTCGTTCTGCTGCCGGCCCCGGAAGGAACCGGTGTTATCGCCGGCGGTCCTGCGCGTGCAGTGCTTGAGCTGTGCGGCGTGAAGGATATCCGGACGAAGAGCTACGGCACCAACAACCCGATCAACATGGTCAAGGCTACCATCCAGGGTCTGGCAAGCCTGCGCAATGCAGAGGAAGTTGCCAAGCTGCGCGGCAAGACTGTGGAAGAGCTGCTGGGCTGAAAAGGAGGAGTTTGCGATGAAACTACAGGTAACACTTGTGAAGTCACCGATCTCCAGCAAGCCCAACCATATCAGGATTGTTGAAGCACTGGGCCTGCATAAGGTACATGCCACCAAGGTTTTTGAGGATACCCCGTCCATTCGCGGGATGCTCTTCAAGGTAAAGCACCTGGTGTCTGTGACTGAGATCAACGACTAAGGAGGAGTACCATGAAGCTGTTTGAGCTTAAACCCGCAGAGGGATCCACGACGGCACCCCGCCGTCTTGGCCGCGGCGTTGGCTCCGGTCTGGGCAAGACGTCCGGCAAGGGCCACAAGGGTGCCAAGGCACGTAGCGGCGGCGGAAAGCGTCCTGGATTTGAAGGCGGCCAGATGCCTCTCGTCCGGCAGCTGCCGAAGCGTGGATTCAACAATATATTTGCGAAAGAATTTGCAACTGTCAATGTGAGCGCACTGGACTGCTTTGCCGAGGGCACGGTCGTGGATGCCAAACTCCTGGTGGAGAAGCGCATCATCCGCAAGGAACTCGACGGTCTGAAGGTTCTCGGAAACGGCGAACTGACCAAGAAGCTCACGGTAAAGGCTGCAAAATTTACCGCCTCAGCAAAGGAGAAGATTGAGGCCGTTGGCGGAACTGCCGAGGTGATCTGATATGTTTGAGAAGATGAAGAACGCCTGGCGTATCGCAGAACTCAGAAAAAAGATCCTTTACACGTTTGGTATGCTGCTCGTTTATCGCCTGCTGAGCGTTATCCCGGTTCCGGGCATGGATCTGTCGAAAGTTTCTTCGGCACTTGATCAGTTCTCTATCCTCGGATTTATGAACATGATGACCGGTGGTTCGTTCTCTCAGATGACCATTATGGCCATGGGTATTACCCCGTACATCAACTCCAGCATTATTCTCCAGCTCCTGACGGTTGCCATTCCTTCCCTTGAAAAGCTGTCGAAGGAAGGTCCGGAGGGACGCAAAAAGATCAATGAGTATACCCGTTATCTGACAGTTGTCCTGGCGTTTATCCAGGCCATCGGTCTTGTCTTTGCCATGCGGGCCAACTCCCGCGGCGGCATCTGGTATCTGGTCATCGGTCTGTCCATGGCAGCTGGCACTGCCCTGGCGATGTGGATCGGTGAGCGGATCACCGAAAACGGCATCGGAAACGGCATCTCCCTGCTGATCATGGCCGGTATCGTGTCGAACATGTTCAACTGGGCGGTTTCGGCCATCACCGGCATCGGCGCCGGAACGGTTTCCTTTGTCGCTGTTATCGTGATTGTGCTGGCCATGCTGGCCATGATCGTGGCCATCACCTATGTGGACATGGGTGAGCGCCGGATCGGTGTCGTCTATGCCAAACGTGTTGTGGGACGGAAGATGTTCGGAGGTCAGTCCACCTACATTCCGATGAAACTGAACTCCACCGGCGTTATGCCGCTCATCTTCGGATTTGCGATTCTTCAGTTCCCGGCAACCATTTTTGCCTTCTTCCCGGCCTCCGCACTGAATCAGTGGTGGTCGAGATTCCAGAGTGGATTTGGCTATCAGATCGTACTGGCGGTCCTGATTATCGCCTTTACCTACTTTTATACCAGTATCACCTTCAATCCCGTGGATATCTCGAAAAATCTGCAGCAGAACGGCGGTACCATCCCCGGTTATCGCCAGGGCAAGCAGACGGGTGACTATCTGGCCCGCGTATCCGGGAACCTGACGCTGTTCAGCGCACTGTTCCTGGCGGTGTTGGCCACCATCCCGACGCTGCTTACCCAGATTTTCGGAATCAGCGCACCGTTTGGTGCAAGCTCCGTACTCATCGCGGTTTCCGTTGGTATTGAAACCATCCGTGCGATTGAAGCACAGATGGCGCTGCGTCATCACAAGGGCTTCCTTGGTTAAGCAGGCTGATAGAGGTACAATTATGAATATCATTTTCCTTGGACCTCCGGGTGCGGGAAAAGGAACCCAGGCCGTTCGCGTGTGCGAGCGGCTGGGTATCCCGCAGATCTCGACCGGAGATATTCTGCGCAGAGCAATTAAGGAAGGAACACCCACCGGTCTGGCTGCCAAGGCCTATATCGACCGCGGGGATCTGGTTCCGGATTCTGTCGTGATTGATATCGTCAGGGAACGTCTGGCACAGCCGGACTGCAAGAGCGGCTATCTGCTGGATGGTTTTCCGCGGACGGTTGCGCAGGCTGAGGCACTCGCCTCGTTTGCGAAAATCGACAAGGTCGTGGACATCGATGTGGATGATCAGGTGCTGGTTGACCGGCTCTCCGGCCGCCGCGTCTGTCTGACCTGCGGGGGAACCTATCATACGAGTCAGCTGAACGGTTCCACCAAATGCGAACGCTGCGGGGCTGAACTCATCCAGCGTGATGATGACAAGCCCGAGACCGTTCTGAGCCGTCTCAAGGTCTATCATGCACAGACAGCTCCTCTGATTGATTTTTACAAAGAGCGCGGACTTCTGGCGACAGTCGATGGTTCTCTTTCAATGGATGATTGCTTTGCAGCAATTCTTTCCCATCTTGGAGCCTGAGATTCCGGGAGAAGGAAATGAAGGTTCCAATGGATGTGGGGCAGGTCGTCATATCGACGGCAGGCCATGACAAAGGGCGGACGTTCGTGATCGTCGGTCAGGCGGGTGATTCCGCGGTGCTGATTGCAGATGGCCGTACGAGAACAATGGACCGGCCCAAAAAGAAAAAGATCAGGCATCTCAGAGCCGGATCCGGGTCCATTGACTGGGTTCGGGAACGGATTCTTAGCCGGGTTAGTATCTACGATCATGAGATTCGAAAACATCTGGAACCGTTCCAGATGCCGCATAAGGAGGGTTAAGCGTGCCCAAGAGTGACAATATCGAAGTAGAGGGCGTTGTCGTTGAGGCTCTGCCGAATGCGAACTTTCGCGTTGAGGTGGCCGGCGGACACAAGATTATTGCTCAGATTTCCGGGAAGATCCGCATGAATTTTATCCGGATTTATCCGGGTGATAAGGTTAAAGTCGAGATATCACCCTATGATCTCACAAGAGGTAGAATTACCTGGCGGAGCAAGGGCTGAGAGTAAAATCGAGGAGGAATCGGACAATGAAGGTGAGACCGTCTGTGAAGCCGATCTGTGAAAAGTGTAAGATCATCAAGCGGAAAGGCCGCATCATGGTCATCTGCGAGAATCCGAAGCATAAGCAGAAACAGGGCTAAACAACTTTGACAAAGACCGTACAGGCGGCTGCGCAGGCTCGGCCTGTGTTCTGGACGGCTTTTCATAAACAGTAGAGAATTTGTATGGAATTCAGTTCGGAGGTAAAATAATGGCACGTATTTCTGGCGTCGACCTGCCTCGCGAGAAGCGGGTCGAATACGGACTGACGTATATCTACGGAATCGGCGTGAAAACCGCACAGCAGATTCTGGAGGCAACCGGCGTCAATCCTGACACCCGCGTCAAAGATCTCACGGAGCAGGACGTCAACAAGATCCGTGAATACATTGAGCATAATCTGAAAGTGGAAGGCGATCTGCGCAGGGATGTCTCTCTTGATATCAAGCGTATGATGGAGATCGGATGCTATCGCGGTGTTCGTCATCGTCGTGGCCTGCCGGTTCGCGGTCAGAACACAAAGCAGAATGCCCGGACTCGTAAAGGTCCCAAGAGAACGATTGCTGGCAAGAAGAAAGCCACTAGGTAAAGAGGAGTGATTTTGTATGGCACCTAAGCAGAAGCTGAAAAGAGCTACCCGCAAGCGCCGCGAGCGCAAAGTCGTTGAGCGCGGTGCGGCACATATCCGCTCCTCCTTCAACAACACGATTGTAACCATCACTGACCTGCAGGGCAATGCACTGAGCTGGGCCAGTGCCGGCGGACTTGGCTTCCGCGGATCCAAGAAGTCGACGCCGTTTGCTGCTCAGACTGCTGCGGAGACCGCTGCGAAGGCTGCGATGGAATATGGCCTCAAAACGGTTGAGGTGTATGTGAAGGGACCCGGCTCCGGACGTGAGGCCGCCATCCGTTCCCTGCAGGCAGCCGGCCTTGAGGTAAATATGATTAAAGACGTGACGCCCATCCCGCACAACGGATGCCGTCCGCCGAAGCGCCGCCGCGTGTAAGGTTTTGTAAGGAGGACAATGCAAAATGGCGAACAATAAAGAGCCCATTGCAAAGAAATGCCGGAGCCTCGGTGTTTCCCCTGTTGTTATGGGTTATGATAAGAAGCATTCCAACCGGAACCCGGGCGGCAACAAGCGCAAGAAGGTTTCCGAGTATGGTACCCAGCTGAAGGAAAAGCAGAAGGTTAAGTTTGTGTATGGTGTGCTGGAGAAGCAGTTCCATCGCTACTACCTGAAAGCCTCCAACATGCGCGGCATCACCGGTGAAAACCTGCTGCGCCTCCTGGAACTGCGTCTTGACAACGTAGTCTATCGTCTTGGCCTGGCCAAGACCCGCAGAATGGCCCGTCAGATCATTGTGCACGGTCATATCAAGGTGAACGGAAAGAAAGTGGACATCCCTTCCTATTCCGTCAAGGTCGGCGACGTGATTACCCTGCGCGAGCGTTCCATGGAGCAGGCCATGTTCAAGGAGCTTCGTGACAAGGCTGTTGTCACGCCGAAGTGGCTCACCTACGATGCAGCGACCCTGATGGGCACCGTTGCGGCGATGCCGGCACGTGAGGACATTGATTGCCCGATCTCTGAGCACCTGATCGTTGAGCTCTATTCTCGTTAATCCGTTGATCACTATTTTGAGGAGGAGGAGTCATCACAATGATCGAAATCGAAAAGCCGCATATTGATCGGGTCCAGGTGGATGACAACTATGGCAAGTTTGTCATAGAGCCACTGGAACATGGTTTCGGACAGACGCTGGGCAATTCCCTGCGTCGGGTATTGCTGTCCTCCCTTCCCGGAGTTGCTGCAACCAGCATCCATATTGAAGGGATACAGCATGAGTTTTCCTCTATCCCCGGTGTCAAGGAAGATGTTGCCGAAATTATCCTGAATCTGAAGGAGATCTCGGCGAAGCTTTACTGTGATGGACCCAAGACCATCACGATTCACGTGAAGGGGCCCTGTGAACTGACAGCAGGTCAGCTGGCAGTGGATGATCAGATTGAGATCATCAATTCGGATCATCATCTCGCGACACTCAACGAGGACGCCGATGTGACCATGACGATCACCATGGAGCGGGGCCGGGGATATGTGGCAGCTGAGCATAACAAGACCAGTACCACGCCCATCGGGGTCATTCCCACAGACTCTATTTTTACACCGATCAGGAAAGTCAACTACACCGTGGAGAACACGCGTGTTGGGAAGGAAACAGACTTTGACCGTCTGACCCTTGAGGTGTGGACGGATGGCAGCATCCAGCCGGATGAGGCCATCTCCACCGCCGCAAAGATTCTTGGCGGTCATCTGAAGCTGTTTATGGATCTCACGGACCAGGTTGTGACAATCGGGTTCAATGAGAAAGAGGACGATCATCGCGAAAAAGTGCTTGAAATGACGATTGAGGAGCTGGATCTTTCCGTCCGCGCCTACAACTGTCTCAAGCGGGCCGGAATCAACAGCGTGGCCGAACTGGTTCAGAAGAATCAGGAGGACATGATGAAAGTGCGCAACCTCGGCAAGAAATCTCTTGAAGAGGTGGAGCAGAAACTGGCAACCCTTGGTCTGGCACTTCGGGCGAATGAGGAATAACAACTACTGTTCTGCCTAAGGGAACTGCGGGCACCGGCCCCGGCCATGTTCGGCTGGAGCCGGTGTATAGTGGACTGCAGTTGCAGGAGGCAGACTGAACGAGGAGGAACATTATGGCAAATCAGCGGAAACTTGGCCGCACCGCCGCCCAGCGCAAAGCACTGCTGCGCAATCAGGTAACCAATCTTTTCTGGTACGGACGTATCGAAACAACCCTGGCTAAAGCCAAAGAGGTGCGTGTCATGGCTGAGCGCCTGATCACTCTGGCTGTCAAGGAATGCGACAACACGGTCTCCGTCGAGAAGCAGTTCAACAACGAAAAGGGACAGACGACTACCGTTACCGTGCAGAACGACGCACCCAGCAAGCTGGCTGCCCGCCGCCGCATCATGGCGTATCTGTACAACATCCCGGCTCCGCGCCAGGAGGATGAGACCAAGCGTGCCTATCATGAGCGCACGAAGGACATCAAATTCCCGGTTGTTGAGAAGCTCTTCCGTGAAATCGGACCCAAGTACAAGGCCCGCAACGCGGAGAAGAACTGTGCAGGCGGTTATACCCGCATCATCAAGAAGGGTCCGCGTCGCGGCGACGCTGCCGAGATCGTCATCCTTGAGCTGATCTAATCAGTACAAAACCAAAGTCCTGAGATTTTCTCAGGGCTTTTTTCTGTTTCAAGGATTGCCATAACGGCGGCCAAATATCGGAAAACGTGCAAAATGCCCATATCATGCCCCAAAATAAGAATAATCCAATTGTACACATTATAAATGTGTACAATTGGATGTAAGACAGATAAGGCATTGTGATACAATAGGCATAGTAGAACTGTCATACGGGGTGGTGCTGCAACTGTCGGGTAAAGGGCAACACCCGGATGACGGGAGGAGGAAACAGGATGATTGAGTCTTTCAGCCAGTGTTTACAGGCATGGATGAAAGATACATCGCGATCCATTGCATCTGTTGCCGCCGATGCTCATCTGAAGAGCAAAACGACGGTGGCCCGCATCCTGAAGGACCAGAGCACGTATCAGAGTTACGAGAAACTCTATAAAGCTTTATCGTCTAATACGGAAATTGACGAAAAATGGAAAAGCCGGTTTGAACACGTGCTTCGGGCAGAGAAAGTAGGTCTTGGCCAGTATGCCATGTTTGAAACGATCCGGCAGAAACTGCTTGAACCAAAGGCCTGCATACGGCCCGTGCATCCGGCGGAGCCGATAACGATCCTGATCGTGGGCTGTCCCTGGCAGAAAACGTATGAATTCATTGAACAGTGTCTCGCACAAAACCAAACGGTCATTTATCATTATCTCACACTCAATGAACTGCTGGATAATCCGCCGGTTCTGGCAGGCCTGATGGCCTGTCTGAGGATGACCGTTATCAGGCGTTTGTTGTCCCGAATGAGCGACTACTGGCCACCAGGATCAGCTGGAACATTATGCTCCAGAAGAAGCAGAATACCGGTGAGGAACGGATCACCATCAGCAGCGGAGATGATCTCAGCTGGCAGTGGCTCCAGTCCTCGGGGAATGTGTTCAGAGAATACCAGGGCATGCTGACCGGGCTTGAGCCGCAGTCGCTTTACCATAACAGCGATCTGAAAAAAGGCAGCGACTATATTCGCATGATGAAGGAAAGCTGGCAGATGGAGAACATGCACAACAAGGTGCTGTTAAAACCCACACCGGCGATTCAGATGCTTCCGGCTGAAATCAGCATCGGATCCTTCACGGGTTTTCTGGACAATAATATCGTGCCGGTTGCACCCAGCGCGGATTCCATCGCCTATTATTTCCGCAATCGGGCAGAGAATTTCTACAACTGCGAAACGACGATGGTCATTTCCCGTCAGGCAACGGAGGACTTTGTTCATTCCGGAAGGCTGGCAGATCATTTCTTTGCATGCAGATCGTTCACCAGGGAAGAACGGATCATCTGTCTCAAGTACCTTCTGGAGTGCATGGAAAAACCACAGACCAGGATTCTGTTTACGAAAGACGAACAGCTGTGTGAGACGTTTTCCTTTGAGGCCTTCAGCAAATTCGGAACGCTGATTTATCCCAGCCGGACCAGCTATAACGCTGAACGGGATGCCTACCGGGAACTGATTTTGCCGGGCGACAGGTTTGCGTCACTGTTTACTCAGTTTGTGGATGAAATGATGATTCCGGAGATTTGCTATACGGAGGCAGAATCAAAGCGCATGATGAGAGAGCTGATTACAATGGCCAAATCGGAATGATTCGGCCTCAGATACAGGCAGGAAAGCGAAACGGCTTGTTGTGATTTTGTGTTGAAATTGGAGAACTAATCTGATAAACTGCAACACGGTCATTTTGCTTCGCCCTTTTATGGAAACGTGCATTTGAATGAGGCAGAGAACAGGGTGCACGTGATTTCCCATATAATGCCGTTCAGAGTGAAATGCATGATTATGTACTGAACGCGAAGGCGGCGGGCTTTGAGAAGATCGTGGATGAAAAGAACCTGACGATTATTCCGGTGCATGCTGAACATGATTCCATGATGAGTCAGAGTTCACTGGATGAAATGAATGTGACACAGGACATGGGGTAATCAGCCGGTTTCCTCTGACCGGACGGAACACAGACACATGGGACCACCCGTATGCGGGCGGTCCCATGTTTTTACGGCGGCGAAATGGCCTGGGAAAATAAAAGTAGTGAATTGCGGAAACGTGTGGTATAATGCGCGTGCACTTATCATGACAGGATTGAAAGGGATAAAACCGGATGAGAATCTACCAGCCGCTCAGAGGCGTTGGGGCTGCGTACAAGGAGAACAGTTTTGTGGTCTTCGATGATGCAGGGGTGGAAATCGGACAGGGAGGACTTGAATTCAGGGTTCTCAGGAAAATGTACGAGGAACGGCCGCTGGATATCGAAATGATTATGAACGCGCATCCTGCAGCAAGTGATACCCTGTACGGAGCTCTGATGGCAAGGGCGGAACAGATCAAGGAAGAAAATGACAATCTGCCTGCCAGACTGTACACGCGCTGTGCGCTTAATGATAAAGAAAAATACGATTATTTTCTCAGTATGGGATTTGATGACCGTGACGGCGTGGAACTGTTCGTGCGGCAGGTGGAAGCCGGCGCCGGACAGCGTCGCAATTATCCGCCGACGGGAACCAAATGTGAGGATGCGGATCTTCATACCCGGGCGCGGCGGGAGGAGTTTTTGCAGCGGCTGAAAAATCTCGGGGATGAAGCTCACGCAGAGGAATGGCTTGCCGACCGGATGCGTTATCCGGTTTTCTGTGCAAAGGTGGTTCTCTACGGTTCAGAGGTAGCCGGTGCACTGCTGATCACCGGTTCGCAGCAGGAGGCTGAAATTCTGATGATCGGCGTGGAACCCAAATGGCGCAGCAAAGGCGTCGGGGCGGCCATGATCGATGAGGCCCTGCAGCAGCTCATGGAGCAGAAAATCCCTTATCTGGTGGTGCGGTCACAGAGGCGCAACCAGCGGATGCTTCGCCTGCTGAAACGCTGTCAGTTTGAATGGGTACGGACCGAGGAACTGCTGCTGGGACGTGATCTGTAAAGCATTTTCTATACGCAGCAGCTGAATCAAAAGATTGGAACGTGTCTGAACGGGATGATCCAGGTGCAGGGGAAAACAGGTGAATTTGCTTAACAATGGAATGGGCTATGTGCTTTTTAAGGAAACCGCTTTTAAGGCTACCTATGTGGACAAGACCATGATGGTCAACCAATTCTACCGATATACGAAACGTCTCAATAAGTATGTCTGTGTGACCAGACCGAGACTTTTGGCAAGCCTGTGGCGGCGAATATGATTGCGACTTTTTTTGATAAAAGTACAGGCGAAAAGAGCCGGGCACACTTTGAAAAGTGCAGGATTGGCACGGTTAAGTCAGATCAGGAAATATTTGCAGCGGCTTCTCAGGAACATGAAACCGATAACCTGTGCTGGCCGCTTCAGGGCAGTCTCAATGTGATTCGCATCAACATGATCGACCTTCTTTCAGAATCGGTACAATCCTGCGAAGCGTTTCTGTCAAAACTGGATGCGCAGCTGCGGGAAGATCTCCGGCAGCAGTATCCCGAAATGAACGTTTCCGGGGAAAAAGATCTGGCCGGGCTGCTTCAACAGACAGGGGAAACCTTTGCTTTTGTCATTGATGAGTGGGATGCCGTATTTACAATGCCCTTCATGACGGCAAAGGATAAGGAGAAATATTTTCTTTTTTTGAAAGCGCTCCTGAAAGATAAAGCGTATGTTCATTTTGTCTACATGACCGGCATTCTGCCTATAGCCAGATATACCAGTGGTTCTCCTCTGAATAGGTTTCACGAGTTTTCGGCATTCCGGGATGTGCAGTTTTATCCGTTTTTCGGCCTGACTCTGGAGGAAACACGGGAACTGATGGAGAGAAAAGGTTTCACCAGACCCTCTCTGTCGGAGCTGATGTTCTGGTATGACGGGTATATTCGCTCATCTGATGGTGTACATGTCTGC
>JAGAHV010000039.1:0-6280 GCA_017626895.1 Clostridia bacterium
AGGGTCCGGCGGACGGCACTGCCGGACACGCAGGTGCGAAAAACCGGATACCCGGAGGAAACCAGCAGTCCGGAAAGCTGTGTCCGGCTGGCTTCTGACGCACCGATAATAACAATCCTGGCCACGGGTTTGTTCCTTTCTTTTCAGCCTCTTCCGGTCATTGGGCGGGTCCTTCTATGAGAGGGGCCAATGACAGCCGCCTTTTGCCGGGCACGGATCAGTACATGACCAGGTACCGTTCAATCTCCCAGCTGCTCACATGTGTCCGATAGGCATCCCATTCTTTCCGCTTGCCCTCAACATACTGACTGAGCACATGCTCACCCAGCGCCTCGCAGATGACCTTGTCGGCGGTGAGACATTCAATGGCCTCGTGGAGGGTGCCAGGGAGACTGTCAATGCCTTTGGCGGCACGGGTCTGTGCATCCATGGCAAAGATGTTCTCTGTAATCTCCGGCGGAGGGGTCATGCCCTTTTCAATGCCGTCAAGACCTGCCGCAAGGCATACGGTCATGTTCAGATAGGGGTTGCAGCTGGGATCCGGGCAGCGCAGCTCGACACGTGTGGCCTGGCCGCGGGCGGCAGGAATACGGATCAGGGCGCTGCGGTTGCTGGCACTCCAGGCCAGATAGCAGGGGGCCTCATAACCGGGCACCAGACGCTTATAGCTGTTGACCAGCGGATTGGTAATGGCCGCCATTCCCCGGACATGGGCAAGAATGCCGGCAATGAAGGAATAGGCTTCCCTGCTCAGGCCGCGGCCATCAGCGGGATCCGCAAAGACGTTTTTCCCTTCTTTAAACAGGGACATGTTGGTGTGCATGCCCGAGCCGTTGATTCCAAATACGGGCTTGGGCATAAAGGTGGCATGCAGACCGTTTTTCTGTGCCAGCGTCTTGACGGCCAGCTTGAAGGTCATGATGTTGTCGGCGGCGGTCAGGGCATCTGCGTACTTGAAATCGATCTCATGCTGTCCGGCGGCAACCTCATGATGGCTGGCCTCAATTTCGAAGCCCATCTGTTCCAGTGCCATGCAGATTTCGCGGCGGGTGCTTTCCCCGTGATCCAGGGGACCGAGATCGAAATAGCCTGCCTCATCGGCTGTTGTGGTGGTTGGCCGTCCGTGCTCATCCGTCTGGAACAGGAAGAATTCACATTCCGGTCCGACGTTAAAGCTGTATCCCATCCCGGCGGCTTTTTTCATCAGACGCTTCAGCGTTCCCCGGGGATCGCCGGTGAAGGGGGTGCCGTCCGGGTTGTACACGTCGCAGATCAGGCGGGCGACTTTCCCCTGCTGCGGGCGCCAGGGCAGAATGGCGAACGTGTCCAGATCCGGCCGCAGATACTGATCGGATTCGTTGATGCGGACAAATCCCTCGATGGAACTTCCGTCAATCATGATCTCGTTGTTGACCGCTTTTTCTATCTGACTGGCGGTAATGGCCACGTTTTTCAGCTGGCCGAAAATGTCGGTGAACTGCATACGGATGAATTCCACATCGTCCTCTTTCACCATTTTAATGATATCTTCTTTTGAGTACCTGCTCATAACAGCACCTCCAACGATTCATCTGTGAAAATAAAAAGGGACAGAGAGAGCCCAAACATGACCCCCTTGTCCTGCTGGGTGAAAGGATAGCATAACTGCGGACCGTCTGTCAACAGAATTTGAAAGAAAATTATTCAGAAAGTGCGAAAATCGAACTAATATGGCTGATATTAATGTAAAAATGCAGGAATGCAAAAATAAAATTGCAGAAAGGAGTTGACAGCCTCCGGCTTCCGTGTTAGAATTCGGGCAAATTTCACAGGCAAAAGCGTTGCGGAAGCCGAGTAGTCCGGCGGGGCCCAGGCCCCGGGGCGGCATCACAGAGAACGGGCGATGGTGAAAATCCCGTATGAGCCACCGGATGAAGAACCCTTCCAAGTCCAAACTGAACGGCAATGCCCAGTAGGCGCGGCGTGCGGACAGGACGTTATCCCTGTCAGGGCTTGACTGAGCCCGGAGAGAAGCAAATCAGGTGGTACCACGGAGAGGCGGCCTTCGTCCTGAAATCAAGCAATGTCGGCCGACCATGTTTGGAGGTGCCTTTCAATGTGTTCGATCTTTTTCGCTGAGGGAAAATCGCAGCCGGAGGAAAAACTGCGTGCCTGTTTTGAGCGGACGGTGACAAGAGGACCGGATAAAAGCACGCTGATGGAGATTCCCCGGGGCTGGCTGGGGTTCCACCGTCTGGCCATTATGGGACTGACGGATGAGGGAATGCAGCCTTTTGAAATGGATGGGAACTATGTGGTATGCAACGGGGAGCTTTACGGTTTCCGGCCGCTGCGTCAGCGGCTTATTGAGGAGGGATTTCCCATCCGGAGCGAATCGGACTGTGAGATTCTGCTTCCGTTATACAAGGAATACGGGGTGGAGATGTTCAAGACGCTGGATGCGGAATTTGCTCTGATCCTGTACGACGGTGCACAGGACCGGCTCATCGCGGCCCGTGATCCTATTGGGATTCGCCCACTGTACTACGGCGTTCAGGCAGATGGCGGCATGGCATTTGCCTCCGAGCCGAAAAACCTGCTGGGGCTCTGTGAGGAAATACGGCCGTTCCCGCCGGGATACTACTGGGTGAACGGGGAATTTGTTCAGTATGCGGATCCGGCCCACGTGGATCAGTTTACGATGCGGGAGGAGGAACACATCTGCCGGAAACTGCGCAGGCTGCTCATTGACGGCGTGGAAAAGCGGCTGGATGCAGATGCGCCCATCGGGTTTCTGCTCTCCGGCGGACTGGATTCCTCCCTGGTGTGTGCCATTGCGGCCAGGATTCTGGGGAAACCCATTCGGACTTTCGCTATCGGTATGGATGTGGATGCCATTGATCTGAAATACGCACGGATGGTGGCAGACTATATTGGCGCGGAACATACAGAGGTCATCATTTCAGAAAAGGATGTGCTTGCCGCACTGCCGGCAGTGGTTGAACTGCTGGGAACCTGGGATATTACGACGATCCGGGCCAGCATCGGGATGTATCTGGTATGCCGGTATATTCATGAACACACGGATATCCGGGTGCTTCTGACCGGTGAAATCAGTGATGAACTGTTCGGATACAAGTACACGGACTTTGCCCCGGGGGCGGCGGAGTTTCAGGAAGAGGCGGAAAAGCGGATCCGGGAGCTGCATGTGTATGATGTCCTGCGTGCGGACCGGTGCATTTCAGTAAACAGTCTGGAGGCCCGGGTTCCTTTCGGTGATCTCAAGTTTGTCCGATATGCCATGAGCATTGATCCGGAACTCAAGATGAACCGTCACAACATGGGCAAGTATCTGATCCGCAGGGCATTTGCTGATGACGGGATCCTGCCGGATGCCATTCTGTGGCGGCAGAAAGCGGCTTTTTCAGACGCGGTCGGTCATTCCATGGTGGCAGATCTCAAGGCACTGGCGGAGCGCACGTATGGGGATGAGTGGACGGAAAAGGCGTCCGGGTATGACTACTGTCCGCCCTTTACCAAGGAAAGCCTGCTTTACCGGGAACTGTTTGAGCAGTTCTATCCCGGTCAGGCGCGGATGATACCGGATTTCTGGATGCCAAACAAAAACTGGCCCGGCTGTGATGTGGATGATCCATCTGCGAGGGTGCTCAGCAACTATGGGGCCAGCGGGATATAACTGAATAAGGGATTTGTCCTGAGCAATCAGGTGAAACCAGTAAAGCGGCACAAGGGCGTGCATGCCCTTGTGCCGCTTTGTATTTTATTGGAGAAAGGAATGAGATTTTTATGACGTTTTCTGCGGTAAACACGATCTGGGTTTTGCTGGGGGCAGCGCTGGTCTTCTTTATGCAGGCCGGGTTTGCCATGTGCGAGGCGGGGTTTACCCGGGCAAAAAATACGGGCAACATTCTGATGAAAAACCTGATGGACTTCTGTATCGGAACGCCGCTTTACTGGCTTGTCGGTTTCGGCCTCATGTTTGGCGCCGGCTCGGCGGCACTGGGGTGGATTGATCCGTTTATCATGAGGGATTATTCCCACATTCTGCCGTCCGGTGTTCCGCTGTGGGCCTACGCCATTTTTCAGACGGTCTTCTGTGCGACCAGTGCCACCATCGTTTCCGGTGCCATGGCGGAGCGCACGAAGTTTTCCGCGTACTGCGTCTATTCCGCGGCGATTTCGCTGTTTATCTATCCCATTTCCGGACACTGGATCTGGGGCGGCGGCTGGCTGGCGGAAATGGGTTTCCACGATTTTGCCGGTTCCACCTGCGTGCATATGGTGGGCGGTGTATGTGCCCTGGTCGGGGCGAAAATCCTGGGACCGCGTATTGGCAAGTACGGGAAGGATGGAAAGCCTCGGGCAATTCTGGGGCACAACCTTTCCATTGCAGCACTGGGTGTCTTCATTCTGTGGTTTTGCTGGTTCGGCTTCAATGGGGCAAGTACGGTTGGAATGGACAGCGATGCGCTGCTGACCAGCGCCGGACTGGTCTTCTTTAACACCAATCTCGCGGCGGCCCTGGCAACCCTGGTAACCATGGTTTTCACCTGGATTCGCTATGGCAAGCCGGATGTTTCCATGACGTTTAACGCCTCTCTGGCCGGACTGGTGGGAATTACGGCCGGATGTGATGCGGTAAATCCTTTTGGTGCGGCGGTGATTGGCATCTGCTGCGGCTTTGCGGTGGTTCTGTCGGTGGAACTATTTGACAAGGTGCTGAAGATCGATGATCCGGTGGGGGCGATCTCCGTACACGGCGTCTGCGGTGCACTGGGAACGATTCTGACGGGACTGTTTGCAACCGGTGTTTCGACCATGAAAGGGGTATTCTATGGCGGCGGCCTTACCTTCCTGGGGGTGCAGCTTCTGGGTGTCGGTTCAGTCATTCTCTGGACAGGTGTGGTTATCTCCATCGTATTCCTGATCATTCGGGCGACAATTGGTCTGCGTGCGGCTCCGGAGGATGAGATCATGGGTCTTGATCGTTCAGAGCATGGCCTGCATGCGGCCTATGCCGGTTTCATGATCATGGCAGACAGCAGTCCGGAGATGCAGACCGTCCCGGCGCCGGCCGCCGCTCCGACACCGGACGGGCCGCAGCAGCGCGTGAAAAAAGAGAAGGCGATGGATGCGTCTGTCTATACCAATGTCCGCATCATCTGCCGTCCGGGAAGTCTGGAAAGCCTGAAGACAGCCATGAACCGGATCGGAATAACCGGCATGACGGTGACAAACGTGATGGGGTATGGTGCACAGAAAGGCAAACCGGAGTACTATCGCGGCACACCGGTTGAGGTGACGCTTCTGCCAAAGGTTCAGGTAGATATTGTTGTCAGCAAGGTGCCTGTACAGCAGGTGGTTGAAACGGCCAGGCAGGTTCTGTATACCGGTCATATCGGAGACGGGAAAATCTTTGTCACGGATGTGGAAAATGTCGTGCGTGTCCGGACGGGTGAAGAAGGATATGACGCATTACAGTCTGAGGAGGCAGATGCCTGACAGACATAAAAGAGGCAGACAGGATTTCCTGTCTGCCTCTTTTATGCCAATTATCCGGAAATGGGTCATTGCATTGCTTATTGATTTTTACTCTGGCAATGACAAGCTGAAATAAGGGTGAACATGATTAAGTGCATGCTGCTTCAAGCTCGCCGCTTTTAAACTTTGTCAACATGTCATTCATGACCTGGCGATTTGAGGTAACCTTAAGAACATCCTCGTTTCTGCCGTGACGAATCAGAAAGTTGATAAGATCGAAAAATTCATTGTATCCTTCCTCAAATCCTTGCTTAAATCCTTGCTCAAAAATTACATCTGCTTTTGTTCGCAACATAACACGACTCATAAGTGCATCGACTTCCTTTGGTAATCTGAGAACCGATATTGGGAATTGAAGTGGAGAGAATGCTCAATGGCACGTTCGTCATTTGTCCGGAAACAGGTCATTGCGTTGCTTATTGATTTTTAATCTGACAATGATAAGCTGAAATAAGGGCGAACATGATTAAGTGCATGCTGCTGCAAGCTCTCCGTTTTTAAACTTTGCAAGCAATTCATCCATGTATTGTTGGTTTAAAGAAGCTTTAAGCACATCATCTGTTTTACCATTATGGGCCAGAAAACTTAAAAGATTAAAAACATCTTTTTGTCCTTTCTCTTCGCCTTGCTCAAAAATTACATCTGCTTTTGTTCGCAACATGACACGACTCATAAGTGCATCGACTTCCTTTGGTAATCTGAGAACCGATACTGGAAATTGAAGTGGAGAGAATGCTCA
>JAGAHV010000040.1:0-19098 GCA_017626895.1 Clostridia bacterium
GAGTGAAGGCTGCGCAATATACAGCTTTTCTGCGGCCCGGTTAAACGACCCGGTCTCTGATATAGTGATTACATAGTTCATCTGCTGTAATGTCACGGTTTTTCTCCAATTTTCTTTCTTTTTTACCAAACATAGTTATGAAAAAGCCTGACGATTATACACCGCCAGGTTCAATGTTCAATTCTACTGCAATTCTTGTAGGTGAAATTATTTGTGAAGGAATATCAAGATAGAGTTTCCGATACGCAGCTATAAAAAGTACCCTAAAAATAGGAAGTCCCACCGGGTTGCGCTTTCACAGAGAAGAGGCTTGGTGGGATCTGTTATTCATATTTTAACCTCTTAACGCATTAACGTCAATACTTTTTTATAATCCTGATTTTGGTACTCGACTGGACTCGACTGGAATTGATCGGAACTGAGGTATTCCTCAAAAAATAGAGACATGGTTGATACAAGACGCTGAGCTGCTTTTATATCGTAGATGACTTTCGTACACTTAATCAGCTGCCCTTTTTTGTCGATTCCGTCTCAGAGTTTTCTCATGCACTCTGTCAGTACATTTACAGACAGACGTACACAGGGATCGGTGCGAAGTTCAAACATCTGTTCCTCCACTTCCGCATCCCGGTACACCGTTCCCAGCATCTCGTCCTCATTCTGCAGCCTATCCAGCTCTTCTGCCACCGCTGCAAATTTCTCCCGGAACAGTTCCTGATCCGATTCATTCAGCGTCTTCATCGCATTCCGCAGTGCCCCTTCATATGCATTTCTGCCCATATTCCACATCAGATTAATTTCGCAGAACGAGTAGATATCACGCACAAGCATCGCCATTTTCAGTGACGATCCAGCCGCACCTATTTCGAGCTTCAGGATAGGATTTAGGAGATCCGCAGCCGCCTCCTCTGCCGTAAACGGTGATGTCTTCTTGTGCCTGAAAACCATTTTCTCGGCCTCATCCATAAACGAGTCTAACCAGGTCAGTGCTCCGTCTGGTCTGAGTGTGAACGTGCCAATTCCATTATCCTCCAAAATACCAGTTTCATCCACTTCCAGTTCTCCATTCCCCGCATATGTGTAGTTTTCTACCATCCCTCCGCTGTACTGCAAAAATCCGTCTGCATCCAGAGAACCAATCATACGATAGTTCCACATGACCGTAGCGGATGACGCCCATCTCACAGTCATCATGAGTCCATCTTCTCTGGGGAGCTCTCCCATAAGGTCATCTTTCCAGCAAATACTCTGTGGCAGAATCACCAACTCCCCATGGACATATGCTGGATCAACCCAGATACCGACATAATCTGTCAGGCCATTCTTTATCTGCACTTCTGCACACACATTTGAAATCATCACCGAAATCAACACAATCACGCACATAAAAATATTTTTTTTCATACAATTTCCTTTCACATCAGGCTTTAACCTGACTGTTTCTTTGTATTTTGCAATTATCCTGCAATTTCCGCAACACCTTAACCTATCAATTCTAATTTCCATCAAGGATTACCCTCCCCCGCATACGCAGGGATTACTCCTTTTTCGGGTCTCCAGCCGCCCAGACAACAGGCTCACCCCCGCATACGCGGGGATTACAAAGAAATCAAAAACAAAATCCTCGGAAGTGAAGGATCACCCCCGCATACGCGGGGAATACGGAGGAAACCACCGTGACCTTACAGCAGATGAAGGATCACCCCCGCATACGCGGGGATTACTGGAATCGGGATGGTTTGGATGCTGTCTGTTCCGGATCACCCCCGCATACGCGGGGATTACACATAATTCATCTGCTGCAGTGTCACGGTTAGGGGATCACCCCCGCATACGCGGGGATTACTTGTTTTTACCAACTCGTCTTACCCCTGTAAGGGGATCACCCCCGCATACGCGGGGATTACGTACCAATCCCAATTCTTTAAGCGCATCCCAGAGGATCACCCCCGCATACGCGGGGATTACCCTTTCACTTTGCCAGTGATCCACCCGACCATGGGATCACCCCCGCATACGCGGGGATTACTCTATGTCGGTCTGAATGCTCGCCAAGGCGCTAGGATCACCCCCGCATACGCGGGGATTACGGTAAAATTCCGGAAGCCACCAGGCGCTTTGTGGGATCACCCCCGCATACGCGGGGATTACAGATACCGACATAGTCTGCCAAACCGCTCTTTGGGATCACCCCCGCATACGCGGGGATTACATTGGAATCAACGGCTGTTTAGTGTATAATTCAGGATCACCCCCGCATACGCGGGGATTACTAACGGTAAAGCTTCGGGTGTGTTTCTTTCAGGGGATCACCCCCGCATACGCGGGGATTACTCCCAAGCGCTGGCTGTGACATTCCCTTTGCTAGGATCACCCCCGCATACGCGGGGATTACATATGGAGGATTTACTATGTCGGCTTGCGCAGAGGATCACCCCCGCATACGCGGGGATTACAACGGCTTTAACAGGTCATCAAAATCATCATCAGGATCACCCCCGCATACGCGGGGATTACTGTCCGATCTGGACAGTTCGCACATCTCAAGGTAAAGAAACGTCATACGATCCTGTACTCTGGGAAGCAGAGGCAGTTCCGGCTTTATTGCTCCCATACTCATCGTCAGATTCCCTTGACTACGGTCATCAGTCCCATGCCATAAGCACGTTCACGTCCAATTCCGTTGATCAGCAGCTCTTTAAATCGGGTTTCCTCTTTGACCGTCAGCCAGCCTTCAAACGCTGCCGCAGAAAACTGAACCCTGTTGTGATCTGCTTTCCTGAAATTATAGCGCGTTCTCCATACAACATCAAATGAATCCTGGTCCAGCGCAAAACCATTCTTTTCCGCACGATCCAAAAGCCATTTTTTCTGCTGTTCAACCGTTACGTGGGAAACCACCCGGTGCTTGTCTCTGACAATTGTTGCCACGGAAGGATTGGCAACTAACCGGAAATGCCACACGCCGTCGTTCCTGATCCGTTCCAGAAGATTCGTGTAATCCTTTATAGCAACGTTTTCCTGTTCATCGCCAAACTGACGGATCATATGGGAATAATCCGGCTTATCCGCACTCAGGATAAGGATATACCTTTTCCCGTTCAGAGAATCAATTCGCCAGAGATTTCTTTTTCTTTCGCCGGAAAACGCCTGTTCTACCGCTCCGTGAAACAGATTGGGAGAAATCAGCGCTTTCATTGTTTCCGGCTTGCCTATATCCAAAGCCATTCTTGAAAGAAACATTCATTCCTCCTGCTCTGCCATCGGATCATGGCTTTTATTTACATACGTTCCGGTCTGAACACCGCGGAATGTCATTTTCCTGCATTTATAGGAAAAAGAGAGCGGATAATCACGTGCTCTGCCCCTGCTCATATCCGGAGAATCCATTACTACACGGAGAAGCGGGCTGCATTTTCCCTGCCGAAACTTCGCTGCCAGCCACGGCTCTTTATCAAGTGCCGCCTCAAGAGAAAGCGGTTTTATTCCAAGTGATAGAGGCAGTGTCGGAGGGCAGGCACGCCTTCCGAGGAACAGCGGATATACCGGATGGTGCAGGGCTGTATCCAGCATCTCAAGGAAAGCCTCATCATCCGATTCAAGTCCCACGAGAAACACCGCATCCGAAAGATAATACCTGGTTGTCAGATAAGCCAGTTTATCTCGTTTCGCCGTATGCAGATCCCTGATCAGCGTTCCTTCCTGATCAACCCGAACACCAAACCTGAGTCTGCTCAAATCATCTACAGACTCATCTCTTTTGCGGCCCAGTGCTGCAGCCAGCAATCCGACCACCGCACTTTTGGTTGGTTCTTTTCCGGTCATGCGAACGTCATACTTTGACTCTCCGCCATAGGACTGAAGAGGAGCTGCCAATCTCAGTAACAGCGTTGACATCAGCGACCACCGCCAGTCTTCCTGTATTCCTCCGTAATCTTTTCAAGTTCTTCAAGGAGTTCCGGTTCCTTTACCCTTCTGGCATCCTTGATGTCAGCACCGAGTACAAACGCGGCCACAGGAGGTGCAGCAAATTCCGTATAAACCGTTTCCGCGTATTGCGCCAGCCGTTCAATGGAAGCCGATACATATCCTTCATTTCCCATCCGGACAGCTTTTTCAAACGCCCCGGACAGATTAACCGGCTGATCATCCCGAATGGTGACATATACCATATCCGGAAGCGTACGGTTAGCAAACGTATTCTGCTTTCCTGTCGGCATACTGTGAATAAACGCTTTGACAAATGCACTGACTGCGTCACTGAGTCCCTCTCCGACACTCATAAACAGCTCTGTCATGTTCACTGTCGCATAACGATACATCGTGGAAGAGGCAAATTCCACCGTTCCGATATGACCGGCTCCGCTTGAATCTTCTTTGGAGCGATCATCTACAGCCGTAAAATAATCATATTCCGTATGGACGCCGTGGGTTGAGATCGCATGTGCTACCTGCGCTGCCGCATCATAATTCAGCGATTTATCATCTGCAACCATGCGTCCAAACAGAGCCATGTCAACAGACGGATTCGATCTGAGCGCTTCCTGCGCAGCTTTCTTGTCTTTTACCGCATCCGGGCCCTTTAACGCCAGTTCCGCCAGTGCATGTGCCTGTCCATCGCTCATAAAGAAGAGTGCATCTGTTCCCAGATTACTGTCTTCTTTCAGCTTAAGCCCTGCTGCTGTCAGAACAGCTCTGGCAAGTTTCTCCGGGCTCTCAACCGAAATTCCCTTTTCAGCGGCAATTTTCTCAATCTGCTCCCTGACCATCGGAACGATCAGTTTTGTCCGGCTTCCCTTGTAGAACTTGGGCATATGGTCCGGAAACGCCTCGCGCATGGCATGTTTCCAGGACTGAGAGGAAACTCTTGCCCTGACAACGCCGCCATACACGGCTGTTTTGGGTGATCCGGTATCATCGCGGTTAATGCAGCTGGGCGGAACCGTCTGAAGAACATGCAGGTCAATAAACTTACTCATCTTTTTTATCCTCCTTTTTATTTACCGTCCGATAGAAATCCTGCCCCCATTTAAGCCGTACAGCAGGTCTGTTGTCCATAAACTGGTAACTGTAAAAATCCTCTGCCATCGTTACATAATCAACCGGCAGCGATTTGTCGCTGAGCATCCGTACAATTGTCCGAAAATGGTACTGCAGCTCATTCAGGTCATCTGACGTTGCCATCATGTTGAAACGTCTCTGTACTCTTGAAAACTCCTCTTCATTGGCAATCAGATGCGCAACGGCACTGCCAAGAGAGGCACCTTCTTTTGACATTCTCTCTGTCTGAGAATGCCCCTGCTGATGCATCGCAAAGAGCGTCAGTGCTGCGTAACAGGCTCTGAGTTCAGCTGTCGCCCTCCCGCTGCTGTCCATCATCTCCTCCGGCATAGACAGAAGGAGATGTCCCATGAGTTCCGGTATTTCCCCCGGTTCATGTCCGACTCCGCGGCGCAGGCTGGCCATTGTTGAGCGAAAATCCGCCTCGCGCAGTCCGAAGATTTCCTCCAGGGTTTTGTGCATATACGCACGAATACCTGCTTTTCCTTTCACTTTTGTCCCTTCTTTCCATGTTCTCCAAGAATACTGTAAACCACATTCTTGAAAACCAGATAGGCCTCTGCAGATGAATAATGTCTGTTTTTTCCAGCCTCTTTCCCGGACCCTTTTCCACTCCAGTGACCGGCAAATGCTGCCGGACTCGACGCCTCATACATGGATTCACCAAGCCGAAGGGCTTCTTTTAGCGCCATCTCCCGGAATTGAAGAATTTTCTTTTCGAATGCTTCGTGATTATCTTTTATGCTGATATTCATCAGCCATCCTCTGAACGGTAAATCCAGTGCATAATAGTACCGTTCTGCGGCCCTGGACCCTGCATCCAGACGTTCCATGACGTTTGCTTTGTACTGTTTTCCGCCCCGGTCTCCTCCCTCAGCATCAAACAGATTTTCTCCCAGATGACGAACGGCCTGTGCTGCCTTTTCACAGCTCTTAATCTCAGCAGAAATTCTCTGGATGTAATTATAGCCAAGTTCGGACAGCAGATCACCCGAAAGTGACAGATTGTCCGAAAGACAGTCCACTACCGAACAATTTTTGCTGTCATACTTGATCTTGGTATATCTGAACGAAATCATTCCCAGCGGCAGACTGTTCGACAAATGTTCAACCCAGGATACCACTCCAGGCACCTTGGCAGGAGATTTGTCTGCATCTGTATCTGTGCGGCTCTGGATCAGAAGAGAGGAAAACTCCCGCCACATCTGCACCGGCAGTTCCTGAAACTGCGGTATCGGCAAGGAAACCTTCCCTTTGGGCACCTTTTTGAACATCCACAATGTAAACTGTTCATTTATCGCGCCCTCCCTTGTAAAATAGTCCCCTCCGCATGAGGTAAAACCAAGGACCGTTTCCTGATCCGCAACAAGCAGTACCCGCCTAGACTGAACCGTCAGCAGCTCTGCGAAATTATCCGGGATGGCAATATAGTGACGTTCTCTGGTTTCCACAGCCGGTTTCTCCCAGACCGGCCGATCTTCTTTAAACAGGGTATGTCCATCCCTGAGAAAGACGCAGTTCAGCATCAGTGTTTCAAAAAGATTGCGGCCAACTGCATGAACCAGACTGAGCTTGCCGAGCCACCCGACGCCGATCGATTCATCCGCTGTTTTCGTGTTTGCAGCTTTGCTCTCCTTGCTTTCTTTTCCGGAGGCATCATCGAACGCCTGCAGGGCAAGCAGCCATCTGGCTGCCTCGGCATAGGTCAGCCGTCCCTTCATGGAGCCTGTCCGCGGCGAAAACAGACGCAGTTTATGTCCGCTTTCCCCAATCTCACCATTCAGTTTCGCCGCTGTAAATGTTGCATTGGTTTTCGGACCCTTGTCGGAATTTTCTGCAAGTCCGGTCTTTTCCAGTGCATTTTCCGCGGTCAGACCGTTCACCTTTGGAACCTGATAAAACGGATATTCCGGATGAAACAGCCAGAAACGATCATGCCATTTTTCCAGATACTGCAGCAGCGGTTTTTCTGGAAAACATCCTTTTTCCCAGATATTTTGCCACCGATCCTCCGCGTCCTCCGTTTCCTCAAATGGTGCTTCGGCTCCGTTTTCATCCACTCTGGAAAAAACAGTATGGACAATTGCAAGAAGAAGCCTCAGTACAGCAACATCCTGCGTTGCCATTTCACCGCCGATATCTGCGTAATTCTGCGCATGAATCAGGATTTCCTTCAGCCCGACTTCATGCATCGCCCCATCTTTTCCCAGTACAGGGATAAATGGTTCATCAATCAGATTAAACCGAATCAATCGCTTCCCTCCTCTCATCATTTTGGTCTTCCGGCATCGCTGGTATTCTCCCGCTCAACCTTAACAAATCGATGCTGCGTGTCAAATTCCCTCCTTCCGGCAGATTAACCCTTCCTCCTGTGAATAATGCAGTTCATATTCAAGCAGTCGTGCATCCAGTGTTTCATTGAGTATAAGGAACAGAGCCGAATGCAGCAGCGGCTGCTTTTTCCACTGCTGAAACCGTTCCCCGGCCTTTTCAAGTTCTGCGGCTGTACGTTCTGCCCGCTTTCCGCCAAAGGCCATCGGCAGCCCGATCCGTTCCTGACCGATCTCCATCGCCTCCTCCTCGCTTATCTCATCCAGCCGGTAGCGCTTGCCGCCTCCATGCCAGGGAACAGGCCCGATGCCATTCCCATATTCCACCAGCATAATGACGGTTATACTTGTCTCCCCGTCCCTTACCGCAGCCTCTGCTTCCTGTTCGTCGGCTCTGATGCGGACATCCATCAGCCCGCGGATCGTTTTTCTAGTTCCCGGCCTTTTGCTCGGCCACTGCAGACAATAACACTCCGCCTTTTCCTCTTCTTCCCTGCGCTTTTGCTGAAGCGCTTCAAACATGTCTGCAAGTTCCGGCGGGATATCCGTTTCACGATAGGCCGCCTGCACCAGAGCGGCAATATCCTGCGGCAAAGAAATCTGTTCCCCCAGCAGCATTTCTGTCCGTTTCAGAAGGTATTTGGAATAGATCATGGCTGAGACTTTCTGTGTATCCTCGTCCATTCCGATCACAAAGCATTCCGGATTCTGAAGAAGGGAGGGTCTTCCCCTTCCCTTGTGTCTGTGAAGCCGTCCAATCCTCTGCAAAATAAGATCCATCGGGCAAAGATCCGTCATAAGCAGGTCAAAATCGATATCCAGCGACTGCTCCAGCACCTGCGTTCCAATCACAATCAGTCTCCCCGGACGTTCTTCGTTGTTCACCGGTTTCCCGAGATAACGCAGTAAACGCTGCTCAATCTCTGCTCTGTCCCCCGTGAGAAAACGCGCATGAAACAGCAGCAGTTCTCCCGGGAAAACGGTTTGCAGCTCCGCATAAAGCTGCTGAGCTCTTGCAACGGTATTACAGATAATCCCCGCGCAGCCCCCATCCGCAAGCCGCTCCTTGAGAATCGTGCCGATCTGATCATCTGTTGTTTTATGTATCTGAACATCCATCGGCTCATCTGTGAGCGGAATATCCCTTTGCCAGACTTCTCCGTCATCTGTCCACGTGATCAGCGGATACTGCTCCGAGGTACGCCAGGACGCCTCATCTGAAGGTTTCTGTCTGTTTAAATAGGCATCGACCAGTCTTGAACGTGTCCCGCAGGGCAGCGTCGCCGAAAGAATCACCACAGGAACGCCATAGGTTCCCAGCCAGGCAAGCGTTCGCATCAGATACACATTCATATAGGCATCATAGGCATGGCATTCATCAACAATAACCACTTTTGTCGCCAGACCGAGATGTCTCAGCATCACATGCTGTCTCATCAGTGACGCCAGCAGAACCTGATCCACTGTTCCGATCACATAATCCGACAGCAGTGCCTGCTTTCCGCCCCTGAACCATTCATGCACAACCAGTCCCGAGGCATCATCTGCTCCCACATTCGTCGCAATGCTCTTAAACAGACGGTTAAACGACGCCATTCCATGTGCCAGTCGGATCGATCTTAACCCTTGGCTTTCCTGATGTTCTGCCCAGCTGACAATTCGGGGAAAGAGACCATTCGCTGTGGCCTGGGTCGGCAGTCCGAAGAAGAGACCTCCCCGGCCGCTTTTCCAGGCCATCTTTTCAGCCGCCAGTAATGCTGCCTCCGTCTTTCCCTTCCCCATTTGAGCCTCAATAATCATGATCCCCGGTTTATGCAAATCACCCGCAATAGTTCCCGCCGCTTCCTGAATCGCATTGGGATTTGGAAAAGAAAACCTCTCCCTGCAAAGTTTTCCAACATCCGTTTCTCCGGATGGATGCCAGTAGTCCGGCAGCCTGAGCCGCTTTACGCCTTCCCGGACGCGCTCCGGATAGAGGCTTTCATCCGGTTCATCCTTTTCATCAATCAGGGGAAAATAATAGGTATTGCTGGCAATCCAGTCCGCCATCACCAACAGACCGGAGAGAATCATTTCCGCTCCCTGTGCCGGAACCGGAAGCTCCGAAAAACTGCCAATACCAGTCTTTTCTTTTATCCATTCAAGCAGTTCTTCCTGTGTTTCCCGATAAAATGCCGTTGATTTCCCATAGTAATGGTCCCGCAGCATATCCAGCTGATACCCTGCTTTATTGCTTCTTGACTCTGCCCTGGGCATCCCATGATGCGCTCCGGCGATTTCGACAATAGCCGCCGGGCATCCTGCCTGCTCCAGTAAAACGGCAGAGGCAACCGCATGTTTCGGTTCGTGCATTCCGCGCAATTCAGAGAACAGATCCGGGAACCCTTTTTTCCTGGCATTTTCCCGCCAGTCTGCACACATGCCTGAAAAAAGGGTTTCCTGAAACACAGCGATATCTTTGCCAAGATCGTGAACCGCTCCGAGAAAATAGGAAAGGCGCTTCAGCTCGTCCTGTGAATTCCCGCAGGCAAGATATTCCCTTGTTCCTTCCGGAATATACGCATCCAGAAGAAAGGTCATTACCTCTGCCGTGTCCAGAAGATGCATCCAGAGAGGAAGCCACTTTTGCCCGTTCTCCTGATCGGTTTTTCCAATCACCAGTCTTGCCTGTTCGGATAACATTCCCCTGCCTCCATTTCTTATGCCTGCCGAAATTACGCGAATTATTTTTATACAATATAACCAATTTAATATATTCTGTCAACTCTGCCGCCCTATATTTCTTGCACGTCAGAAATATTCTCAAATTTTCAGTGAAAAAAATCTTTCTGGAAATGATCTTGACAGATTCCCGGCCTTCTGGCTATAATGTGAACACTGTTCCGGAAATTTGTTCCTGAAATGTGTTCCGATAACTTTTCCCCCGGAGGCATCCATGAATACAAACGAAAGAACCCCTACCAGAAGCAAGGATTTCGATGCGGATATCGTCCTCGGTCCCGATGCGTCAATCGGTGACAAGGTCAAAGCGCTTCGGCTCTCAAAGAAGATGACGCTCACTGCGCTCTCACGGGCCAGCAGGCTTTCCGACCGCGCCATCCGATACATCGAAAACAACGAACGCACCCCCGGTGCCGGAGCCATCCGACAGCTGGCCGATGCCCTTGAAGTGCGGCCGGATTTCTTTATGGACGCAGCCCTGTTTGATCAGGAACTGCATAAGGAAGAATTTCTCCGTCAGGCAAAGGAAAAGTACGGTTCCCGGGGAATGGCGCAGGCCCGCTACCTGATCGAGCAGGCCCAGGCGCTTTACGCCGGCGGCGAACTTTCCGAGGAAGACCGGGAGGTTTTCCGTTCCGAGATGGAGGCCATCTTCTGGGATTCCCAGGAGGAGGCACAGAAATATGCTCCGAAGAACCGCCGGAAAAGCTAAGGGGGGGATGACGCTTGATGTATCAGGCAGTCCGAATGGCCGAACAGGCTGTCAGGCAATACGGTACCAGAGATCCGTTTGAAATCATTGAGGCGCGAAAGATCCGCCTCCGTTATTTTTCCGCTGTCAGTCTCCTCGGCTATTATAAGGTCGTCAAGCGGACGCAGTACATCGGCCTTAACCAGAACGCCGGTGAGGAACAGCAGCGAACCACCGCCGGTCATGAGCTCGGTCATTCCTGTCTGGATTATGCCATTGCCTCACGGGGCGGTGAATTCCGTGATACGTTTCTGTACACGCTTTCCAATGGACGGCTTGAAAAAAATGCCAACCTGTTCGCCGCTGAGCTCCTCATTCCGGATGAGCACATCCTGGATGACCTCTGCCACGACGCCTATCTCAAAACCGTCCATGATATCAAGGCACGCCTGGATCAGTATCACAGCCCCCGCGCCCGGTTCGATTTCGAGCAGGAACAGATGCGCCAGTTCTATGACGAGCATGAAATCGCCTCTCTGGAGGAACTTGGCGCAAAATGCCGCGTGGACAGCGAGCTCATCCGGTTCAAGCTGCAGGCCCTTGCCTGCAAGGGATTTGAGCTGCCCAGCATTCCGGAAACCAGAAACGATTTTCTCCGGCACTGGCGGGACTGAATCCGGGCAGCGTCCGGTGCCGGAGGATTCGGAGGTTCCCATGGTCTATCTTTGCATCGATCTCAAGTCCTACTATGCCTCCGTCGAATGTGTCGCCCGGGGACTTGATCCTCTCCGGGCCAACCTGCTGGTAGCGGATGAGGCCCGTTCCGACCAGACCATCTGTCTGGCCGTCTCGCCCAGTCTGAAAGCCAAGGGCGTCCCCGGCCGTCCCCGTCTGTTTGAGGCCCGGCAGGCCATCCTGGCCTATGAACGGCTGTATCATACCCATATCGACTATCTGATCGCCGTTCCGCGTATGGCAGAATACGAACGGACCTCTGCCCTCATCTATTCCATCTACCTGCGATTCGTGGCCCCGGAGGATATCCACGTCTATTCCATTGACGAATGCTTCATTGACTGCACGCCCTATCTGCACCGCTATCAGGCCGCTGCCGATCGGACCGGGTCCGATCCGGCCCACATGATGGCCATGGACATGATCCGCGCCGTTCTCCGGGAAACCGGAATCACGGCGACTGCCGGCATCGGCACAAACCTGTATCTGGCCAAGGTCGCCATGGACATCGTGGCCAAGAAAGCCAAACCGGATGCTAACGGCGTCCGCATTGCCGCCCTGGATGAGGACAGTTACAAATATCTGCTGTGGGAACACCGGCCGCTGACCGATTTCTGGCAGATCGGGCCGGGAAAATCCAACCGCCTGCTCAAAGGCTGCATGTTTACCATGGGCGACGTCGCCCGCCGAAGCCTGACGGATCAGGAATGGTTCTACAAGGTTTTCGGCATCGACGCAGAGATCCTCATCGATCATGCCTGGGGAATTGAACCCGTCACCATGGCCGACATCAAGGGCTATCATTCGGACAATCACAGTCTCTCAAGCGGCCAGGTTCTCCCCCGACCCTATCGCTACGAGGAGGCACGGCTCGTTCTGAGCGAGATGATCGACATGCTCTGTGCGGAAATGCTCGCCGGGAACGTCGCCTCAAAGACCTTTACCTGGTGGGTCAGTTACGATTATAAATCGCTTGAATTCTGCCCGGACTACGCCGGCCCCGTTTCCATTGATTTTTACGGGCGACTCCATCCCGCCCACAGCGGCGGAACCGTCCGTCTTCCGGATAAGACAAATGTCGCCGCCGAGGCGGCCCCCGCTCTGCTGACCCATTTTGATGCCGGCGTCCATCATAACCTTCTGTTTCGGCGTCTGGGCATCTGTGCCGTCGATACCATCCCGTTTTCCGGCACGCGGCAGCTCAGTTTTTTCACGGACTGGGAGCAGCAGGAAAAAGAACTGCACCTGCAGCGGGCCATGCTGGACATCCGAAAGCGCTATGGCGCCGGCGCCGTATTCAAGGCGCGCAGCCTGATGGAAGGGGCAACCGCCCTTGAACGAATCGGCCAGATCGGCGGGCACCGCGCCTGAACAGCACGCGTGAAAGCAGTATCTGTGCGATTGGCCGGAAAGCTTCTGTCCGGGCCCACTTTTCCTGCTCCATCCCTGTACACGGAGTTGCCCTGTCGCGAAGCGACAGTTAAGTCAAATCCAGGCCTCATGCAATGCTGCTCCGGCAAGTGCTCAACAGTGAGGCCTGCAAAGGAGGTGTTTTCAGATGGTCATTCCTGCCGATTTTCCTTACGGGAGAGAATTCGCCCTTGGGCGTCCGGACATTTCCTGGCGTCATCCGGGAATGGACCGCCCGCGCAGAGCCAAGCTCTTCGCCCCCTTTGATGCCCTCAGCGGATTTGATGAAGCCATTGCCTCAAAGACCGTTCCCTATACAGACCGGACGGAACTGAGTGAGGCGGAGCAGGAACACATCAATCAGGTGCTTGACCGGCTGCACCGTCTCACGCCGAATTCCCGGATTGCACGCCTCAATTCTGTCCGGACCCGCGCACTTTGCTTTGTCCCCTGCCGGGACCGGAACAGCTCGGCCTTTGGCCGCCAGGGACTGATTGAACAGATCGAGGGGATCTGCCGCTGCGTGGATCCGGTCCATAAGCAAGTGACCATCGGGGACCAGGTTCTCCCCTTTTCCTGCCTCATCGGCCTGGAGGCTGATTTCCCATGACAACAAATAAGGCACAGCAATAGCTGTGCCTTATTTGTTCACTCAGCGCAGGAGCGCACGAATTCGCTCGCGCACGGTCTTTGGATCTTTCAGATCATTCAGGTTGATCACATCAATACCAAGTTCCGATGCACGATGATGCATGGAAGGGGAGCCCATTTCTGCCGTCACGATGGCCGCGCTGGCCATCTGTCCGCCAAAGCGGGCACGCAAAATCGCCAGTTCGTTCAGTGCCTCCGTCTTTGCATCGCAGGTCTTGCAGGAAATGAAGACCGAATATACGCCGGCAGTCGCCATCACATCCAGTTCATTGGTAATATTCGCATGTCCCGGCTTCTCGCCCAGCCAGTCCACAACGGCACTGGTTCGCACATCCTTAAAAATGCCCACATCCAGGCATGCCTTATAGATATACAGTTCAAGAACCGAACCAACATCCCGCAGCCACGTGCGTGTCCAGGCATCTGCAAAATCAAACCGGACGACGTCATCATCGATATAAAGATCCCGGATCATTCCGATTTTTTCCAGTGCCTGAAGCATCTCCACCGGCGCTTTCACTCTGCTGCCGCGTTCTCCTTTTTCAAGATGACCGCCCTCCGCATGCAGCGACGCAGCATCGCTCTGCGAAATGCGTTGGATATAGGTAATGGCCTTTGTCCAGATCCGGCGGTTTTCCATATAGATCTCAAAAAAAGGATCGAACAGATGCATGTACTGGCTGAGAATGCGATTATCCACTCTGCCCTCACGCATGATTCCGCCGGCCATCCGGAAGCAGTCCTCCACGTTCAGTTCAACCGTACACGGCTTATTGTGGGCAAAGGAGGCATTCTGGATATTATAGAACCGGTTTCGCTTTCTGGAATAGGTAAATACGGGGATGCTCTGTTTGGCGCAAAGCATGCCGCCCGCAAAAAGCGCGGACTCCGTTCCGCCCGCAATGTCCAGTGCGCAGTCCGGATAACGTTCCACGATCTGCTCCAGCTTTTGTTCAACTGCGGCTGCATCGTACAGGCTTGCGGACATAAACACACATTCATTCCGGATGCCCCGGTGCCGGAAATACTCACGAATCTGGCCTTGCAGCAGTACATTGCCGGCAATCTCCGGCGGGCAGAGAAAAACCGTTCTTTCCGGCCTGAACATCTCCGTTCCAAGCACATTTTCAATCGGACGGTCATCGTACAGTTCAATTAATGTTTTCATTTTCGGTCACTCCTTGGGCAAATTGTTCACGCAGGCTCTTTTCCCTCGAAAATCAGTTCTGAACGGTTATCCCATCCAGAATATAGTGAAAAGACGGAACCGAGGAATCCCCGTTCTCCGTATAGCCTGCCGTGAGATTGATGGTATCCTCCGGATGATTCGGATCCGTTCCGGTATACGGTCCTTTGAACACCATGTTCCTGCCTTTTCCCAGATCCTCCACGGCCTGCCGGACCTTTTCCTCCGTTCCGTACGGAACAAGGTGGGCGTTCAGTTCAAGCATTTCCACCCATCCGCGCGCAAAACCGGCACTCATATCGTTTCCATGTGCCGTGCCCTCCACCGCCTTTTCAATCGTCTTTCCCTTCATCACGGCTTCAACCGCTCCCAGGATATACGGGGCCCAGTTCACACGCCCGGATACCAGGCTGGTCGCCGGAGCAATATCCATCATGCTCCGGTGATTTCCCGCATGAAAGACCAGCCGGTCCGCTGCCGCTTCCTCACATGCCGCCGCGGGTCCGAATGTACGGGAGTGCTGCGCAATCACGATGCACCCCTCGTCAATCATCTCTCTGGCCACCGCTTTTTCTCTCGGATAGCTGCTCCCCGTGTGCGTATACCGGACACGCATGCGTGCCTCCGGCGCCACGGACCGCGCCCCCAGATAAAAGGCCGTAAAGGCAGAGATCACCTCCGGATTCGGGTAATTGCCCACAAAGCCGATCATCGCCTGCTCCGGTTTCAGCACATGCGAGTCAATCAGGTTGCGAAGCTTTGCCCCGGCCACGATCCCGCTGACATACTGATACTGGTATACCTGGCCATTAAACGTATGATAATTGGCCGGTCCCTCTGTTCCCACACAGTTCTCACCCGAAACCTGACAGAATTCCACATCCGGATACTGCTCCGCCGTCTCCCGGACCTGTGTACTGGCGCCATTGGTGAAAATGATTTTGCACCCCTTATCCACCAGTTCCATCAGCGGTTCCTTCGTTTCACTTTCCAGCACGTTCCTGAAGGCGTACACATTGACGCGGTCTCCATATTCCGCTTTCAGGGCACGTTCCGCAAGCGCAAAATTATAGGTATAGGGTGTACTCTCGTCATTCTCATAAATAAATCCCACACTGACGGTTCCCATCCCTCCCGGTCCGTACAGGAACCGGGTCACCAGTGCCGTCACGGCAATCAGCAGTACGGCGGTCAGTGTTGCTGCGATATTAATGCGTTTCATTTTTTATCCTCCACGGTCCGCACTTTTTCCGTTCCAATCCCGCATTTTCATTCCGGCGGAATCCGTTCAGGTTGCGGCCGCAGTCTGGCTGTCGATGGCATCATCATTGTCCGGTCCCTGCCCCGAGTAGAGTTTCTTCAGGTCAATCTCACCCTTGTCAATGAGCCTGAGAAGAATGTCCACAAATTCCGGATCGAACTGTGTGCCCCGTCCGTTCTTCATCTCATTGAGCACATACCCGAAATCCATCTGTTTCCGGTACACCCGATTGGCTGTCATGGCATCAAAGGCATCGGCAACCCCGATGATTCGTCCGTACAGCGGGATTTCCTCCCCTTTCAGGCCCTGCGGATAGCCTTTCCCGTCGTAACGTTCATGATGGTACAGCGCCCCGTCAATCACGTGATCAATCAGGGTAAATCCCTTGAGAATTTCCGCGCCGCGGGTCACGTGGCTCTTCATTTGCGCATATTCCTTATCATCAAGACGCCCCGGCTTATTGAGAACCGCATCCGGAATTCCGATTTTTCCAATATCATGCAGCCTAGCGGCTTTCTCAAGGTTCCGGCACTCCTCCTCGCTGAGCCCCAGTTCCTTGCCGATCTTATAGGAATAGATGGAGACACGCAGTGAGTGCTGGTTGGTCCGTTTATCCTTGGCATCCACCGCATTGGCAATGGCCAGAATGGTCTGATTGCCCATTTCCAGCTGTCTGTCTTTCAGCTGGATTTCTCTTTGCTGTTTTTCAAAATTGCGCCGTTCAATCCCGTGCAGAATGGCTGCCGCCATCCAGATGCCAAAGACCATGGCCACCAGAATCACATAAAGAATGAACCAGGTATTGTCGTAGATTTCCTGTGTCTTGATAATCCGGTACAGCCGTTCCTCGAGGATGTTCTCCCGTCCGTTGTCAAACACCGCCAGATGCAGGGTGTACGTTCCTGCCGGCAGGTTCGTATACTCAATGGTGCGCAGTTCGCTCTGCATCATGGTCTTGTACCCGGCATCAAAACCTTCCAGCTTATACCCGACATTCAGATCCTGAATGGTATAGTTGATGATCTCCGGAAACAGTTCAAACCGTCCCACGCCCCGGTCGATCACGATCGGCTCGCTGTGTTCGACCCGCCGGACCTCCTTGCTGTTGTCCAGCCGAATGCCCGCAATGGACATCCGGTAGCTGGCCGCATGCCTGGTATACCGGTCCGTATCAATGATAAACAGGCCGGTGTCGCAGGGCAGGAACAGATCTCCCTCTCCGTCATCGTAATTCCAGGAATTGACGGTAAGCGCGCTGGTGAGGCCCGTCTTCCCGTCGAGCAGATCATAGGACAGCGAGCCGGTGCCAAAAAGCAGGTCCGACCGGTCCACCACATAAATGCCGGCGCTGCTCATGACAAACAGCTTTTCCTGATCCTTTGCCCAGATATCATAGTTGTTGTAGTACGGGAAACGATCCAGAAAGCGAATGGAAGAATTCTCATCCATGAAACACAGGCCGTTGCTGGTGACCACAAATACGCCCTCTGACTGCGTATCCGGAATCAGACGCAGAATGACGTCCGAACTGAGTCCGTCCTTCTTTTTGAACAGCTTCGTAACCTGTCTGTCCTGAATCACCGCAATGCCGTCGCCGTCCGTGCCGGCCAGAATGACGCCGTCTTTCCTCTCAAGCAGGGTCATAATTTTGGTTTTGATCTTTCCGTCCGAATACCGGATCGTCCCATGAACCTTATGATCCCCGATGAAGGAAATTCCGGTATCCCCTGCCACCACCACCTCCCCGTCACTGAGTTCCAGGACCGTTCTGGTGGTGTTCCCGAAGCTGCCGTTTTCATCATTATAAATGTACTGGGTTCCATCCGGCTCCACTTCGATCAGGCCCTTGTCATACGTGCAGATCCAGAGATGGTCCTTTGAATCGACGCGAAGGCAGCGGATTCGCGTATTCCTGAGCTGCTCCGTCAGCTCATTCGTAATCGGGTTTCTGCAGGCCCCGTCGACAATATCCAGCCCGTTGTCCGTCCCGATGTAATAGCTGCCCTGCCACTTGTCCACGGCATTGACCACCCGCCGTTCCATCCCGGCCGTGCTGTAGACATCCTTAAAGGAGGAGGGGGACATCCGCAGAAGCCCCAGCCGTGAGGAGGTAAACCAGAAATTTCCCTGGTAATCGACCAGCATGTGATCGATGGAGTTGTTGAACTCATTGGTGTTGATCCTGTCAAAAACACCGGAGCGATTCAGATAGCCGATGCCGCTGTCCGAGGTGATAAACAGCACACCGTCCTCCAGATATTCCATGTCCTTGATGTTTTTGAGTTCCCCGCAGATGATCTCGCCCTTTTTTTCAAAGACGCCGCCACTGATATCATATGTATAGATATGATTCGACGTCGTCCCCGCCAGGAGCGTTCCGTCCGGATCAAACGTACAGGATTTAAACTTCTCATCTCCCTCAACCAGCTGCGCCGAGCTCAGAATCTGTCCGCGGTTCAGCAGGAAAAGCCGGCCGTCATTGGTCACCGCCGCCACATTTCCGCGCTCATCCGCGCCGACGCTGATGGTGTAATTCATCTCCGTCAGCGTATTCACCTGTTTAAGGCCGCTGTTCAGCGTCAGGACCTGCATGCTGCTGGTGGTGCCGATGTAATAATATCCCTCCGAATCCCTGACAATCGCCTTGACGGAATTGGAGGGCAGACCTTTCCGGTCATCGATCACGTTGACAACACTTTCATCAATGGCGATGGAAAGACCATTGTCATTCGTTCCGATCCACAGCCGCCCTTCCTCATCCACATACAGGCAGTTGACATTCCGGACCGAGTCGTAGCCGGAAATCCACCTGAATTCGTTTCCGTTATACCGGTACAGGCCCGCATACGTTCCTACCCAGAGAATGCCGTCATGGGTTTCCGCGATATCGTTTGCCTCACCGCACGGCAGCCCGTTGCTGCTGCTGAAAACCGCCTGAACATAATCATTGTAATCCACAAACTCAGGCTCAGCCGCCCTGGCCACCGCACCGCCGCCCAGCACGAGGCACATCACCAGCAGACCGGCCAGTGTCGAAGCCGCGGGCGTTTCC
>JAGAHV010000041.1:0-7530 GCA_017626895.1 Clostridia bacterium
GGGGAATTGCCGCGGAGCTCTTAAAGGTGACTTCTCTGTCACCGATTTTCACTGTCTTTTTAAGCATGGTCTTCTACCTCCCTTTCCTTAACCTGCTGGCTCCTCTTCGCTTCCCGAACCGTCCGTGACAGGGATGTACACGGAACCGTACCAGTTCTGATAGGTCGATGCGTCCGTATCATCACCGGTTTTCGCCTTCACCAGTCCATCCTCCCTGGGGTCGGCAGAGATGGACAGGGTTTCCGTTCCCGGCTCAATGGAATCTTCCTTGGTGGAGCTTTCCAGCGTCGGACGGGTACTGACGGTGCAGTTATAGAGAACATGACGGATGGCATGCTGGTCGCCGTCAAACTCAAAGAGCATGGCGAAATACACAGGGGACACGTTATTGGCGGTCTCGATCAGCACACCATTGGCATCCCTTATTTCACCCAGTATCTCCTCCCGGAACCAATCCGGGATAAGTGCTATCTCAAGGTCTCCAGAATATCCATTGTTGGTCACGGATCGAAAAAATACGACTCCATCAGCATAGAAGGGGTTTGCTTCCCCCTCCGCATCAAGCGACAGGCTCACTGCGCCCTGCAGGGACTTCGGAGTACCATAGGAGTACTCCCCCATCTCGCTCTTGGTGAGCTTTGCGACATGGACGTTTTTCAGGTTGTATTTGATCTTGTTCTTTGTCTGTGACATCGTTTCTACCTCCTATATTCATACACGACAGCTTCTCTCGCCATTATGCGGAAAATTTAATCTTGCATACTCACCATGAACTGCTCGTGCCATCTCATCATAGGCTACAGCCGCCTCCTCCGGTGTTGTATGCAGACCACCATAGTAATACAGACGATCCTTCCACAAAGAAGCCATATATTTCCCGCTTTGTTTGTGAAACGAAACGCCTTTATATCCTGTTTTATTGTTAGATTGAAGTATTTTGTTGCAGTTATTCTCACTCCACGAACATAAACGGAGATTTTCCCTGCGTTCATCATGAATGTCCATAGAAATGTGATCCACGTATTCATCATCCCCTGCATTCATAACTACACGAGAAAAATGATTCATCTTATCATCGACTGCATACCCGTTGGGTCCAGTAATCCACTTTCTGTTTTTCGCAATTTCCAAATCACACGGACTAAAAATAAAAGTTCCACCATCCGAGCAATGATATCTATAATGATCCCCCTCACTCTCTATCCAAGGATCCGGTTTACGAAAACTGTGCCCACATGACCTCGACAAACCTCTCACTAGATTATTTCGTGGAATGACTCTCTGTGTCCCGCAAGAACACCGGCAAACATAATGCTTTGTCATTCGAGGGCCTAATCTGCCGGCATACTCGATTACTTCCCATTCTCCAAACACATCACCCACCTGGATCTCCGGGTATTTCAGCATTGCTCAGCACCTCCATTGAAAATAAGACCTCATACAGCTTCTCTTCCGGAATCCATACTTCAGTCTTGTCGTATACAAAGCCGTGCTCATCCAGCACCGCTTCCACCTGTGCTTCCACATCCGGCTGTTTTCTGTCGGTATACAGCTCAAAATGCAGTTCATTGATCTTCACGTATACCTTCCCGTCCGCGGAAAAGTTATCCGATCTTGGGAACAGATAAATGAGGAAAGGCGGGTCCGGAGACTCACCTTCCGCAAAATGATCATAGGCGACGGGGAGGCCGGTTTCCTCCGCCATGGCCGCTACTTCTTCATGGGTCATCTCCTCACCCCCTCAGTGCCTTTTCGATATCCGCCATCAGCTGCTGTTCAGCCGTTTCCTCTGCCGGTGCAATATGCGGTATTGCCCGGACTCTTCCCCCGCCCCGTTTGGCGTGTCCATGCTCCAGCAGATGCGCCAGCATGTACCGGGAAGGACTGTATACCGTAACCTCAATGCCCTGGGAATCCTCTGCCGTGACCTTCGTTGTCCAGGATTTGGCGTATCTCCCTGTCCTCACGGGAGCGGAAGCATTAATGCCATCTTTCGTGGTTTTTCCGGCTTTTCTCACGGCCTTCTTCACGCTGTCCGCGGAGAGATTGCGGTAGTTTGTCAGTTCCTGTTCAATGACGGCTGCCATCTTTTCCACGGAAACCGTTCTGCTCATCGTTTCTCCCTCCTGCAGGTAAACCGGATCGCCTGTCTCTGGTAATTCATGGGATCCACCGACAGGATGTTGTATCGTTCGCCGTGGAAAAGAATCCGAAATTCCGTCGAGGTGACATCTGCCAGTTCCGGGCACCAGCGGCACTCAAAGGTCACGGACCGTTCCTCGCTGATCACCGCATCCCCTTCTTCCTGCGCGGCATAGGTACTGGCATAGGCAGAGCAGGTGAAGTAATCCGTCCACTGCTGAAGCCGGTTTTTATACTTGTCGCTGTAGACTGCATTCCGCTGAAACGTGATCCGTACATTCTTTCTTGCGATCCGTCCGGTCTGCGTAACGGGAATATCAGAACACCCCCTCGCGCACAGCAAAAAGCAGGCTCCGAAGGGTCATTACAAGGTCATGATGGTCCGCTTCTTCCCGGTGTTCATACAGATAACCCAGGGTATACAGCACACCGACACGCAGAAGCTCCTTCATCTGCAGCAGTTTCCCTTTGCTTTTCTCTTCTCCCCGGATCGTCAGAATCTTGCGGCTGTCTGAGGTGTATTCGGATATGCTGTTCCATTCCTCCGCAGCAAGCCTCGCCACATCCGCGCACATGGATTCAGAGGATGCCAGCAGCGACGTGATCAGGCCGTCCTCATAATCCGAATCCACACGCAGATAAGCCTTCGCTTCTTCAAGCGTCACCATGCGCGGCCTCCTTTCCTGTGCACATACTGAGCTAACCGACGCAGATGCATCGGGTCCGCCCCCAAAAAGGGAGGGCAGAGGAACATCCCCTGAACCCTCCCGGATCCGCTGTCCCTTTTCATCAGGCGGTAACAGGCGGTTCCGCAATGCTCATCGTGAATTTCGTTTCCGCATAACCGTCCGCCCACAGAGTGAAATACTTTTCCCCGGTCAGATACGCGGGATCCTCGGCTTTGATGTAGATCACAAAGTCTCCGGCAGAAAGTCCCAGCGCGGTCGCTTCCGCCGCGTCACTGGCAGCCAGTGTCACTTCAGCTCCGGTATCATCCGTAAACCGGATTCCGGTCACATCATCCAGCCCGGTCCGTACACCAAAGCCAAGCCACTTATGCTCTCCCCAGGTTTCACCGTGATCCGCATCCGCCAGTTCACTCACCTTGCAGTCCAGCGTGATCGTGATTCCATTGTCATCAATAGCCACGGTCGTATGTCCGCTGTTGGCCGCCGTCTCAGCGGTCGGCATGGACGCGGGCGTGGGACAGGCCTGAACGGACACATTCCACGCATCTGGAGTCATCACGCCGGCATTCTTCAGCTTTTTCAGCAGGGCATTGAAATCATTTTTTAGCCCGGCGACAGCGGTGGCAGTACTCTCTTCCTGATTGACAGCCGCCTTGTGAACCTGATCTTTTCCCGCGGAAAAATCCAGCACCTCGGCTCCTTCCTCGATCACCAGCTTGCCGCCAATGACGAGGGTATCTCCACCGTCTGTGGAGTAGTTCTTCGTTACGATATTTTTCATGAGTTATCCCTCCGTCTCAAAGTCAGGAAAAGGACTGCCCGGATTATGAGCAGTCCCTCTCCCAGGAATATCAGAGCATCAGCCGTTGGCCTGCGTACCCGCCATCTTGAGGACCTTCACAGCCTCAGGCAGGATCAGCTTGCCGTCGACGCGCTGGGTGGTCACAAAACCGACCTGATCGGTCACCGCGTACAGCTCATTCAGGCGCTTGAAGGCACGGCTGGCCCGGTCGGCTACCCAGTAGTAGCTGTAGTCACCGAAGGTCATGACCTTCTTGCCGGCCTCAACACCAGGCATAAAGCCGGAAGTGTATACCGGGCGGCCCAGGATCGTATCGGGCTTGGCAATATCCAGAGAAGGCTTCCAGATGTAATTGCCGTTGCCGTCCTTCAGCATCATCAGCTGCAGGAGCAGTTCCTCGTTGCACAGGAAAGCCGCCTTGGCGCGATACGGAGACTTCAGGCTGTAATACAGCTGGAAGATCTCGTCGAAGGTCACGGTATTGGCGGAGGCCGCGGTCACACCGAGCTGAGCGCCAACAGTATCATTCAGGATGCCGGTGGGCTGCTTGTCACCGCTGCCGGTGATGAACGCCTTCTCCTCGGTCAGGCCCATGGTCTTTCCGAAACGCTCCGCGATATACGCGGCAATGTCGAAGGCGCTGTCATTGAGCAGTTCGTTGCTGACCTTCACCAGTGCGCCCATCTTATAGGCGGACAGGGTTGTCTGCGCGAACTTGGTGTCGGTCTCCGGGATCGGCTCGCCTTCATCAATCCAGGAAGCCTCCATGGTGTCATTGGCGATCGGGATCTTCCGGGTACCGGAGCTGGTGCGGATCACGTGAGCCATCTGACGGAAGATGTTATTCTCCTCAAGGCCCTTTACCAGCCGGCACTCGAATTCGTCCGGAACAGTGTATCCGCCCTCTTCGTTCTCGCCGACGGACAGTGCATTGCGGACCTCCATCAGGTGACCGTTTCCGCGCATCATATCCCAGAAAGCACTGGAATACTCATCGGTCGCGGTGGCCTTCACCTTTTCCTTCCGGGACATGGGCTTCATCAGCACGGGAGAAGTCGTCGGTGCGGACATCTGGGCATCCATCGCCATCTGATCTTCCAGGCGCTTGATCTCAGCGGTCAGGGCCATTACATCGGCAGTCATCTTGTCATACTGCTCAATGTCAGCAGCGGATACGAGATCGTTTACACCGCGGTGCTCTTCCAGGAAGCTCTTCGTCTGTTCCCACAGGGTATTGCGCTTGCTGCGCAGCTCAAGGATCTTATTCATGAATACCTCTTTCTCCGGAGATTAGCGCTCCGGACGCTTTTATAGATAGTGAAAATGAGTATGAAAAAAGCAGCCTGGTTTCCATCATTTCAGGAACTCCAGCTGCTTTCTCAGCAATTCATACGGCATTGAGCCGTCTTCGGTTTTTCCGTCCATGCCGATCATGGGTGGTTTGGGAAGGGTATCCTCTGCGGACGGATTCGCAGGTTTCTTCCTGCGCTCGTCCTCATCCGGATCGTCATCGGGGTCGTCAGGGTCATTTGGATCATCGTCCGGGTCGTCATCCGGATCATTGTCTGGATCGTCCGGTTCATCCTCATCGGGATTCACAGCCGGATTGCTTCCTCCGCCGGGTGTTTTCGGTTTGCTCTCATCACAGGGGGCATCCTCCGCAAACATGCTCACCTGCTCCATCAGCCCTGTCTCGGTCGGTTCACAAACCGCCTCTTCAGTGCCGGCTGTGACAGGTTCTTCATCTGCTGTGGCAGGAGTTTCTGCGGTACAACCGAGCCGGTTAAGGATGGTCTGTCCCATAATCCTCGTGGAGTATGGCTGCCATTCCTTGAGGCTGGCCTCGACTTTGATTTCTTTCCCATCGTCCTTCTCCTCTTCGGTTTCTTCCGGCTTTCCCTGGTCCGCAAACAGGACTTCATCCGCAAAGCCCAGCTCCACAGCTTTCTTTGCGTTCATCCAGGTTTCGTTTTCCATAAGCTGGCTGATCTTTGCCCGGGAAAGCCCGGTTTTCCTCTGGTAAGCGTTGATGATGCTGGCTTTCACCTCATTGAGGGTGGTGATCGCCTTTTCCATATCCTTGGCATTTCCCATGGCAATCGTCATGGGATCGTGGATCATGAGCATGGCCACCGGGCTCATCAGCACACGGTCTCCGGCCATCGCCACAACAGATGCCGCGGATGCCGCAATCGCGTCGATCTTCACCGTAATCTTTCCCTTGTGGTCACTGAGCATGGTATAGATCTCCGCAGCGGCAAAGACATTTCCGCCCGGGCTGTTGACCCAGACCGTCACATCTCCCTCCTCCGCTTCCAGTTCTTCCCGGAATGCCTGCGGCGTAATTTCCGTACCCCAAAAGGACTCCTCATCAATCGGTCCTTCCAGGCGGAGCACGCGTTCACCCGCATCATTCCGGATGAAATTCCAGAATTTAAGCACTTCTCTCTACCTCCTTCGCGTCACTTGAAAGACGCTCATAATTTCCGAGCATTTCATTCGTCCTAGCAAATTCCCCGAAATAGAAAATAGCCGCTTGGTCATATGCCTGAGCAGCTTCAATCGGCGAATCGAATGATCCCAAATGAATATGCTTTCGATTGACGGTAATATCGGTTCTCCACTTACCCCTGTCAGCAGCCCAATGAACACCTTTGTATCCGCATTGATTGTTTTTCTGATTCCCGGTGTTTCTATTGTTCTCTGTTCTGGAACATGGTCTCATATTCTTTTTACGACAGTTCCCCTTGTTTCCATCGATATGATCTACATACTCTCCAGCTGGCAGGTTCATAACAAGCCTGTGAAGAAAAATATGGTTGGATCGTCTGCCGAGAGAGGCTACAAAATAACCCGCAAATGTTTTTACCCACTTGTACTTTGCGACCTTGTAATAATCTTCTGGATCAATCTGAAACTTATCTCCAGTTGGTAAAACACACTCGACATAATCGCTATGAAAAGAGTAGAGCCCATAATTGCAATCTCCGCAGTTTGTTTTTTCCCCTTTCAATAACCGCTTGCCATCAACAATACAAACTCTTCCGCATGAACACCTGCAAACCCATGAAGCTCCACCATTCCTACTCCGCTTATGCATCCAGAGAACTTTGAGGCTTCCGTACTCTCTTCCCGTCAAATCATCTGTTTCATACATAACCTCCCTTTCCTCTTCTTTCAGACTTGCGCTCCTCATGGCGCTCGGTGTGTCTCTTGTTTTCATGCTGCTCTTCCTCCTTTTCCGGCTGTTCCTCCTCGGGTTCCTGCTCTTCCGGTGTTTCAGGCTTTGCCTCGTCCTGCACACCGTACTGCTGACCGACATCCTTCAGTTTAATGAAGGTGCCGTTCACAATATGGAAATCACCGCCCTCCTCATCCGGCAGCGGAGGCATGTTTTCCTTTCGTCTCGCCTCATTCGGGGAGATGATTCCTGTGGAAATCCCGATGGAATACCCATCCATGCGGCTCTTGTAATCGCCTCGCAGAAGCCCATCCACATTGAACTTCGGGAAGAACAGATCCTTTTCGTCCTCCATGAGCAGGTCCTTCACGATAGCCTTTTCAATCCGCACCAGCCAGGGGTCCAGCGTATGGACCACAAAGTCAATGGACTGGTGCTCGATGTTCGAGACGGTTGCCCGTTTAAGGTCCTGCACCATATGGGGAGGCACACGGAAGATGCGACAGATCTCCTCCACGCCAAACTCTCTCGTACTGAGAAACTGGCTGTCTTCCGGCGGTAGCGAAATCGGCTTGTACTGCATGTGGAGTAGGAAGAAGCCGCCTTGCAACATTACTGCTGTAGGTTTGCTTCAACCTCTCCCCAAACCGGACTTACACCTCTCGATGTATCCGGCTCTCCATTTGAACTAATGACGTCTAGTATTCGCTCTGTCA
>JAGAHV010000042.1:0-11025 GCA_017626895.1 Clostridia bacterium
ATGTCAGTCCTGTCACCAAGATCGTTGAAAACAGGAAGCTGTATAAACGGAAGAAAAACGCTCGCAACCGGTATGATGACTACGGTGCGGGCGTTTATTATTTATCCTTTTAGTTATCATTTGCCGGAGCGTGCTGAAGGGGCCTGGATTTGACTGACTGTCGCTGCGCGACAGACGCTTCTGATTGCCAACCACGAATAACCGATTACGGATCGTTATTTACCGATTCGTTACTGTTCACACCCTTACCGCCCCTGAATGGCGAGATACCTCGAAGAGAATGAACAATTTTAGGCCACGACGCCTATCCCATGACACATAGATAGTGCCACGGGTAGAGTAGGCAATCAAACTGTATTTCCCCAGGGTCCCTTCCTTGGACGGTTTTCTCTGATGCATGCCCTGGAAACTCTTTCCTCAGAGAGAGCAGACCCTCTCTGAGGAAGAATTCTAGGCTTCACATGTTTTGCGCCCATGACCGGCATTCCTGAGCAGTTCCCTCAGTTTCTTTGCCTTTCTGCCAAATACTTCATGGAGCTTTTTGAAGCGTGATCTGTGTTGACGTTGTTCTGTTTCCAAAACAGATGCTGTATCTGCATAATACCCAACATATTTCTCACTCCTCATTCCTCCGTTCGGCTTAGCATGGGTTTTTACCGTACGTGCGCATTTCTCTGCGTCATTATTATGTGGCGGAATTGAATAGTCCTGCAGGAAGAGCAGGTAATCTTCCTTATTCGTAATAAAACGAAACAGCAGGTTAATGTCTTTTACCAACAAAGAGACAGATTCAGAAGGCATACCAGGACAAAGATCCTCATCCTTTTTAAGTCCCGCTCTGTTATGCTGTGACAGGGAATCCAGATCCAGAGAATAACGTTCACTATAAGGAGCAAGCCTGCTTTCTGCAAGAATCAGATGCTTTTCAAAGAGTTCCGGACAGAACTGACGATATTCCTGCACGCCTTCGCGCACATATTCATCGTATTCCTTATTTATCTTCTCTCGTTCTTCCTTCGCCATGCAAGTCTTTCCTTGTGCCATCTCAACATTACGACAATGCTGAATACGCTGGAGCAATTCCTTCATATGCGTAGGCGATTTGAGCTCAGGAGTGTCTTGCTCTGCTCGATGTGAGTATCTCGATTCATGGATAATACATCCCTGACGTTGTCTCCCCAGTTTGGTAAACGTAGCCTCAGCGTCGCTGACCACTGTTCCCTGATAGTGCTCTACAGGCGTATCTTTTATTGCTTCGTCACCTTTACATCCGGTGTATCTATAAAGAACATCTGTTTTATTGCACATAACAAGGACCTGTCTTTGATGCCCGTTCACACGCATACATGTTCCATCTACATTCATTACACTGCCTGTAAACAAAGATCTGGCAATATTGGCCCGTTCTTCCTCGGATAGTTCTGAAAAATGCTTCTCAAGGTTTGCCAGTTTTCCAACGGAGATATTCAGCAAGCCATCTGTTGCATCAAACATCAATTCATGAACTTTGTTGTATGGGACATTGCATACAGAATGCAGATATGAAGTCACTGCATCAACAGAAGAATCATAGTTAACTTCCAAATGACCAATATCATCAGGAAGTGGTGATTTAACAATCGCTCTTGTGTCATGATGCCGATATACCTTTCCTTCATACTGGGTAACAATAACCATTAGCTTGAGGGACACTACCTGCTTTTTGAAAGAATCGATCTCGTAGTAATCTTCAGGATGATCCAGCACTTCCTGTGGAACAGGTAGCACAACCACGTTTGTTGGGGTCTCAAACCACTTTCGGAGATGGGCCTCATGTCCTTTTTGTGCACCAGGTTTCAATCCAGAAGGTGTCCTGTTATTTATGACCGGATGATTTGGATCCTGCGAGGGCGAAGTCGAACTGTTTCTGCTGGTAGTTCTTGTCTTATTGACTACAGGGGTTTTTGTCTCAATATCTTTGGGCTTTGGAACACCATCTTTCAGGAGCTGCGTTAAAGATGCAATGACTCCATCCTTCTCTTCCATTTCCTTCCGATGTTGCTCTCGAAGTTCAGCAAGGGTCTTCTCGTATTGTTCCCTCTGTTCTTTCAATTCCTTCTCGCGCTGTTTGTCCAGATCTCTCTGTTGCTTCTCCAATCTCCACGTAGCAGTAGACAGAGACTTCTCCAGTTCGCCGATCTGTTTCTTCAGTTCTCTGATTTTCGCGGCAGCGTCCTGCTTATCCTTCTTTCTGTCTTCTTCAAGCCAAACCAGTTGATCCTTATAGCCTTCGATTTGATCCCTCAGCTTTTCCACAATACGTTGGCTCTCCTCGAGCTTTCGTTTCAATCCGTCTCTTTCATTAAGAGCATACAGCTTAGATCGCTTCTCCTGATCCAACTTTTTATTGAGTCTTTCCGTCTGAAGTCCACTCTCGAGCAATTCGACCTTCTTCCTTAGCTCAGACACTTCCCGCTTGTACTCACATGGTGCATAGCACGCCATTCTCTTTCACCTCCTCTCTTCATTAATATAGCCCGCCACACTATACCTGCACTGTATGTTTCTCTACTCTACTATCACCTCTTCAATCCATCTGTCTTCATTGTACCTGATCCAGGAGTCTTTTTATTCCGTTGATCAGTATCTGCTTCTCTTTTTGAAGAGAAGCAACACTTGACTTCAGACCTTGAATTTCTTGCCTGAGTGCATCTATTTGGCTCTGAGACTCCACATCAGGTTCGTTCATCTTTGGAGAAAGATCGCGCTTCTTTGGCAACCTTCCCTTTCTTCCACTGGTAGGGACTATCTCATTATTCTCGTCAAGTCTTCCTACAAGCTTGCGAGTTCGCTGTGTCTTACCATCTTCATCTTTATAACTGACAATATCGTAAACGTATGTAATTCCAGTTCGATGATCTCTGCAATAGTTGTACGACACACAATCCACCTCTTTCTGAAATCATACATGTATTTTACTACATTTTAACCGTATTAGCAAGCTGTAATAATTAACAAAAATACATTAATATTACAGTTCATTTGTTCCAAATCCAACAGACTAAAAAACCGCGACAATCTAATTATCGCGGTTCGAAAGACAAAAAAATTTATTTTGGAGCATCTGCACCCGTTTCTCTACAACTCAAGAACGCCCATGGTTATTGACTTCGGTAAGGGTGTGAACAGTAACTGAAAAAACGCTTCTGAAAGACACTTCTGGTGAGTGAACCATTTATGGCTTGGTTTTTGGGAAACGAGTTCCATATTGACGACCATTCGGTTAACCGATATAATCGCAACAAGGAAAGAAGGGATAAACATGACGATGCAATCAATGCTGCGAGAGAAGAACATGTCCATGTATCGTCTGTCGCAGATCAGTAGCGTACCCAAGACAACCGTGATTGACCTATGCTCCGGAAAAAGCAATATCGAAGATTGCACTGCAAAAACAGTCCTGCAGCTCTCCCGGGCACTGGGCTGTACAATGGAAGAATTGATGCAGATCGACAATGCCCGTTATGATCCCTCGACCGGTCTGCCCAAGGATAAAGGCTATCTGGAGAAAGGCCTCCCAGCTTACCTTCAGAAATCTATTGCGGCCATGCAGACATCATGGGCGGCTGTGGATCGCGGCGAAAAAGACCTGCACTGGGATATTTACTGGTGCGATTTGAACGCCGATATCAACAGCGCAGAAACGGAGCAGTAGATTTCCAGCGATCAGGCCTGGTATCTGCGCCGGAAATATCTGCGGATGGAAAAGGATGATAACACATGACTGATTTCAGCTTATTGCCCCGGTGGAACAAGACCTATGCCGGCGCTAACGGCAGCAATTTTGACTTTCCGCAGCCGAATCATTTTTATCTTTCCAGACCTGGTACGCACAGTGATGTGTTTAAAAAGCTGACGACAACCCGACGAAGCATCTTGGATACAATCCATGGTGCTTTTTTGATTCCTGTCAAAAAAAACGGAGCAGCTTCAGATAGACAAAACTTGAAATAAGAGCATTATGTATTGGGGATAACAAAGAGCGCGCAGCGACAGTTAAGTCGAATCCAGGCCTCATGCAATGCCGCTCCGGCAAATGATCAACAATGAGGCCTGCAAAGGAGTTGCCCTGTCGCGCAGCGACAGATTGTCAAATCTGGGCCAGAACAAAGCCGCTCCGGCTAAAGACCAACATTGAGGCCTGCAAAGGAGAGGCCCTGTCACGCAGTGACAGTTAGGCAAATCCAGGCCTCATGCAAGTGCCGCTCCGGCAAATGACAACTGTGAGGCCTGCAAAGGAGCAAGTGGATCCAAACATTCAGACGGAAATCCTGAACATCACCATCTCTCATGTATCAGCCGGCCGTCGCGGAATCTTAACCCCTGGCATAAAAAGGTCGAACAGATCACCGCACTACCGGAGCCTGAATTCAAAGGAATGCCCGTGCATTTCCCGCCTTTATGAACCAGGACCAGCCCTTATCCGGCAGACGTGAGGGTTCTATTTTTTAGATTCTGTGCAATTTTTATGATTTCCTCAACATTTATTTACAATTACCAGACATATTTTATCCATTCTGCTTAAAGTGGTTGATCATCCTCATCAGAAACGGTATACTTTTTCCTGTCTTTTTTATCTGTTTCGCATCCGCGAAACGGAAATAATTAAATCAGGAGGTACCCCAATATGAAGCATCGTATCGGATTAGCCATGGCCCTCGTGATGACCTTTCTGGCCGTCTTTGCCCTCGTTCCGGCAATGGCTGAGAAGACCGTCATCACCTACTGGTCCAATGACCGTCATGACGAAGCGTACATGAAGGAAATGATTGAGAAGTTCAATGCCTCCCATGAGGACATCGAGATCAACATGGTCATCATGACCGACGATTTCGAGAACTCCATCCTGCTGGCCTATGACGGCGGCACCGCCCCCGATCTCATTGGCCAGTCCGTCACCCTCAAGAACATGGTGGACTATCAGGCCGTCGTGGATCTGACCCCCTACATCAAGGCGGATGAGGAGTATCAGAAAGTCAACGACCCCTTCAACCATGCCTACGAAGGACTCAACGCCATGGGCGAATCCATCTACTGGGTGCCCTCCGGCATGCGCAGCGGCGTCCGCATTGAGTACAACAAGAGCCTGCTGGCCGCCTCCGGCTTTGACGGCATCCCGGCAACCCTGGATGAGTACATCGCCATGGCCAAGAAGATGACGGAAGACGGCGCCAAGAACAACCCCGTCACCTACGGCATCGGCTTCACCTCCTCCTCTCCCTTCGAGCGTCAGCTGGAGATGATGGCCCAGGTTTCCGGCATCTACTACTATGACTACGTGAACGGCAAGTTCGACTTCTCCGGCTACAAGCCGATCCTGGAAAAGGGCCGCGAACTGGTCAAGTATGCCTATCCGGATCAGCAGGGCGTTGACAACATGCGCGCACAGTTTGCCGCCGGTTCCTTCGCTCTGTGGGGCAATGCTTCCCAGGAAGCCGGCGTTTTCACCAATCAGTTCCCGATCACCGATTTTGAATGGGGCGTCTCTCCGGTTCCCTCCCTCGACGGCGAGATCAAGGGCGCTCTGCAGACCAACCCCAACAAGGGCTACCTGATGATGTCCTCCTGCAAGAACAAGGATGCGGCCTGGGAAGTGATCAAGTACTTCCAGAGCGAAGAGTTCCTGAAGGGCTATCTTGAGGGCGGCTACACCATGCCCATCACCGCTTACATGGATGAGCGCATCGACAAGTCCAAGCTGGGCCGCATGGCTGACTTCTCCCTCCTTGAGTATGAGTCCGTTTATCCGGCCGTTCCCGCCGTCAACCTGATGGGCGATGACTACCGCACCGTCCTGTGGAATGCCATCATGGGCTACGTCGACATCGACGAGGCCATCAACGACCTGAATACCCGTTACAATTCCGCGTATGACGATGACATCTCCTTCGGTTCCGTCAAGCGTCTCGTCATCAAAGACTACAATCCGCTTACCCCCAGCGCAGGCACCGTTACCTGGCTGGATAAGTAAGTCTTAGAATCAGCTCAGGCGGATTCTGCGCGTCCGGAGTCCTGCGGCTCCGGACGCTTTTTCATCTTCACATGAACGGAGGTTTTTGCGTGAGTCAGAAGGTTGATCCTCAGCTGAGGCCCACTACCCGGCCGCCGCGGCCGGTCGACAAAAGGATGCGCCTCAAGGAGAGCGGCACGGTGGCCGCATGGGTGATGCTGGCCCCGGCGCTGATTTTCCTGGTCGTATGTTCCATCTATCCTTTCCTCTGGATTTTCCGGTATGTCCTGTACAATTATGACGGCATTCCGGCACACACCCGCTTTACGGGCATGCGCAACCTGAATACCATGATGGCCGACACCAAATTCTGGGGCAGTGTGGTCACCACCTTCCAGTACGCGTTCTGGAAACTGATTTTCATCATCCCCATCGCCCTCATCATGGCCGTTCTGCTCAATCAGAAACTGCGCGGCTCATCCTTTTTCCGCGGTGTCTATTTCATGCCCACCGTCATCTCCTCTTCCATTTCCGGCATGATTTTCACCTTCATTTTCGCCACCGGCAACGGCGTCCTCAACGGCATTCTGCAGGCCTGCGGCCTGATCGGCGTGCCCGTGGGATGGCTCACCGACCCAAAGGTAGCCATGGCGGCAGTCATCATCATGTCGGTCTGGGCCGGCTTCGGAAACTACATGCTGTACTTTGTCACCGGCATGACCTCCATTTCCGAGGACGTCTACGAATCCTCGCGGATTGACGGCGCCAACGGCATCCAGACCTTCTTCTACATCACCCTCCCCATGCTGGCCCCCGTGCTCAAGGTGGTCCTGATGCTGGCCATCACCGGCGCATTCAAGGACTACGAGGCCATCATGGTCCTGACCAACGGCGGACCCGGCTCCTCCACCAACGTCATGTTCCTGTACATCTACAACCTGATCTTCGGCACCGGCTCCAACGCCGCCCGTCAGATCGGATACGGTGCACTGCTCAGCCTGGTGGCTGCCGTGATCGTCGGTGCCGTCACCATCGTGTATAACATCGTCGCGAAAAAACTCGACGATGTGGTCTGAGGAGGTGGCACACATGGCAAAAAACAGAGCACAGATCGTCTATTCCCCCCGTCAGAAGGTGGGGCGCGCCATCCTCTGGCTGTTCCTCCTCATCTTCGCCATCCTCGTCATTTTCCCCGTCCTGTATATCATCCTGGGCTCCTTCAAGGATAATCAGGAACTCCTTCTGGGCGGCTCCAACATTTTCCCCACCACTTTTGTGACGAAAAACTACGCGGATGCCTGGAGTCAGGCCAATTTCGCCGTCTATACCAAGAACTCCCTGTTCCTGGCCTTCGGCGTCATGATCCTCTCCCTGATCATCTCCTCCATGGCCGGCTATGTCTTTTCCAGGAAGGAATTCCCCGGCAAGGAAATCATCTACAGCATCTTCGTCGCATTCATGTTCATCAACGTGGGCTCGGTTTCCCTGCGCCCCCTGTATGAGCTGGCCGTCAAGACGCGGATCAACACCAGTCTCTGGCCGGTCATCCTCTTCTCTGCCGGCGGCGGTCAGGCGACCTATATTTTCCTCTGCCGCGGCTATGTCAACTCCGTTCCCCGGGAACTGGATGAGGCCGCCCACATCGACGGGTGCACCTTCTTCCAGACCTATGCCCGTATCATAGTGCCCATGCTGAAGCCGGTCATGGCCACCATTGCCATTCTTTCCTTCCGTCAGGGCTGGAACGAATACATCCTGCCCCGTGTCTTCACCATGACCAATGACAACCTGCGTCCCCTGACAGTCGGTGTCAATATGCTGAAAAACGCCGGTGACGGCGCGGCCGCGTGGAACATCATGTTTGCCGGCGCCACCATCGCCATTGTCCCGATTCTCGTCGTGTTCATCTGTTTCAGCCGTTATTTCATGGGCGGTCTGACCTCCGGCGCTGTCAAGGGATAACCCGTACCCCTTCAGGCCTGCGGAAATCCGCAGGTCTTTTTCTCAGGATTACCCCGACATCCATCTACAGAAAGAGGCGATTCACTTGACCGAATGGTCCCTTAACGAACAGGGGTTCATCACCAGCTGGGTCATTTCCGGTCCCCTGGCTCTTCCCTATTCAAGTACGCTTCGGGATCCCAATCCCCTCCATTACGAGCCCGCCCTGCGCCGGCAGATTGCTCGTCACACTCCCGTTGACTGTGCCGCGCTGGATGTGCATGCCCCTTCCTCCCTCGGTCTGCCCTGGCGGCTCCTGTGCGGCGAGGACTGCGCCCTGATCAATCTCTCGGACTTTTATGCCACCATGCAGGATGTCCGCTTTCAGGCCGCCACGGTCATCCGCTCCGATGCGGACCGCACCGCTCAGGCCATTCTCTGGTCGTATACCGCCGTTGACCTGTACCTGAACGGGCAGAAAGTCACGCAGATTGATTTCCCCGTTTACAAACCCATTTCCCGCATTTCCTTTTCCCTGAACCTCCGCAGGGGGGACAATCTGCTCCTGCTCGCCTGTGAAACCCTGGGGGTCCGCGATACGCGCAGCGTGGCAGGGGTTCAGTTTACGGACAAGTCCGGCCTCACGGTGACCCTGCCGGATCCGGATCTGGCCGATCAGGCCGGCCGGGCGCTGCAGGTCCTCCAAAGCGCCTCCATCGAGGGCGATGACCTGGTCATAAGGGACAGCGTGCCGGCAAATACCCGTTTCAGGGAAGTCCACTTTGAGCCGGACTTTTCAAAGGTCCACCAGCCGCCCCTCTGGCACCCGGTAAAGGGCGTTGGCCGCTACCCGCTGGCAGAGGAGGATGTCTGTATCCGCCTGGATGTGCCGGCCGGGGACGCAGTCCTCAGCCGGATCTTCGAGCGGACGGAAAAGATCCGGCCGCAGACCATTCATCCCTGCCCCACCTTCGATGAGAACCTGGACATCATCTATCGCCGGATTGCCGCGGTTGAGAGCCTCACCCGAAGCGACACCTTCGGCTTCCCCATCGCCAACATGCTGGCCCGGGAATATACCGGCACAAAGACAGCGCATGACCGCGAACTCCTTCTTGAAACCCTGTCCCTGATTGAACAGCGGGTGGACTGCGCCGATTTCCTTCTCTGCGGCCTCATCCGCTACATCCGGAACTATCCGGTGACAGACCGGGAAATGGCCAGAATCCGCCAGGTCCTGACCGGCTTCCGGTACTGGATGGATCAGGACGGCTTTGACGGCATGTGTTTCTGGTCGGAAAACCACTGCCTGATGTTCTACATCAGCGCCATGAACGCAGGGGAACTGTTTCCGGATGACCGGTTCACCCTGGCCGGAATGGACGGACGGGCACTGCAGGCATGGGGCAAGGGAAAAATCCTCGAATGGCTCAAAGACGTGGAAACGTACGGATTTGAGGAATTCAACTCCACCGTCTACACCTGTGTCACCTTCGCCGCGCTGCTCAACGTCATTGACTTTACCCCGCCGGAAATTTCCAGTCGTGCCGCCGCCCTCACGGACCGGCTGCTCGAGACCCTGGCCATGCATACGTTCCGGGGCGGCATCATCTCCCCCCAGGGCCGGGTCTACCGCGGCGTCCTCTATCCCTTTGATGCCGGTGCCATGGCCCTCATGAATCTGCTGGATCCCGCCCAGCCATACAGTTACGGAGAGGGCTGGCTTGCCTTCCTGGCCACCTCCTCCTACCGGATTCCGGTTCATCTGAAAGAGCAGATGTCCGCCGTCCTCTCCACTGTCTATTCCTCCGGCAACGCCCGCATTGTGCTGGAAAAGCAGCAGGATTACTGCCTGACCTCCGTCCTCTGTACGGGCGAAACCCCTCGGAGATGGAAAAATGCCGCCCTGCTGCCGGATGCGGATCCCTCCTCCCACGACTTTGTCAAGGGCTATAACGAATGCTTCCACGGCACCACCTTTTTCCAGCCGGGCGTCTATGGCTACCAGCAGCACCTCTGGATGGCCGCCCTGGACAACGCCGCCATTCTCTTCGTCAATCACCCCGGCTCCTTCTCGGAGGGCGGTGATCTGCGTCCCGGATACTGGCACGGAAACGGCGTCTTCCCAGCCCTCCGTCAGGAAAAGAACCTGATCGGGATGATCTACGTGATTCCCGAAAATCATCCGGTCCCCTTTGTCCACCTCTATTTCCCCGAGTGCCGGTTTGATGAAATCCGCCGGACCCAGGACTGGACTTTGGCCCGCCGTGAAACGGGCTATGTCGCGTTCTGGTCATCCGAAAAAACGGTTCCCTGGACCGGTGAAAACGCACACTGCGAGCAGCGGATCAACGGACGCAACATTGCCTGTCTCTGTCTGTATGCCGGGCGCGAATATTCCTCCATGGATGCCTTTGAGGCCCATGTCGCCGCCCTTCATCCGGAATATGATCCTCAGGCCCTCTGCCTGACGCTGGATTCCTTCACGCTCCGCTATACAAAGGGCGAGGACAACACACAGTACCTGTAAACCGCTCTGCATTTTTCCGTCTTTGGGACCGTCGGATCTGGCGTGAAATGGTTTCAGCCAACTGCCGGTTTTCCGCTTCTTTCCAGTCAACTCCACTGAACCAGTACAGATCCGGCCCATCCGCATTCGAAAAAATCGGAATGGCTCACATGAAAACAGTCCCTGCTTTTTGCAGGGACTGTTTCAGTTCTGATATGGCATCCCGGCTGTTCTGAATTGAACCGCAGGCGCAGCGCAATTTTCACCGCCAAGCTTTGATAGTGTAAAGTTAGTGCAGAGGCGTTATATTGCATAAGTTATTTCTGAGAGTATGATGCGTGGATCAAAAGGTATTATCTTTTGATCAACTACCAGTAGGTTAGCTATAAGGTAACACTACAGGCTCCATCACAGAGCCGATATCCCCGTTGGGGCTGTGGTTTGAATGCTCTGACAGATAGTGATCAGGATGCCGAACAATAACAGGCCTTGACAAAATGTCACAGTTATCTGTCGTAAATTGTTCAGGGAATGCTTTACGTCCGATATTTGCACTTCCATTAAGATCAGCATTGATGATTCTGCC
>JAGAHV010000005.1:0-1797 GCA_017626895.1 Clostridia bacterium
ACCAGCTCGCTGTCCGGGCAGATGGAGTCAAGATCCTCCTTGGTGAGGATTTCTCCGTTCAGATACTTCTGCTCCATCGTGAATCTGTAACGGTCCAGGCCTGGATTTTTGCGGATGTAATCCGCCATAAAGTCCAGCGCGTCCTGTTTGCCGTCGCACTCAAAGCGCACGCCCAAATCCGCGTACTCAAAGCCGATGCTGCTGGTCACATGGACATGACTATCGATGATGCCAGGCATGACGAATTTGCCGCCGAGGTCGGTGACCTCTCCCTCATATGCCGAAAGGCCCGCCTCATCGCCCACATAGACGAACTTGCCGTCCTTTACCACGAGGGCGGAGGCCATCGGCTTGTCCTTATCCGATGTGAAGATTTTCGCGTTTTTGATGATTTTGTCTGCTTTCATTGTTTTTCCTTTCTTTGTCCTGTCGCAACACATGATTTCTCTTTTCTTCTGAATGATTACCGGCGTTTGTTCTGCCTGTACAGAGCGTAATTCATTCCGTGACCGATCAGGAAGGTCAATCCGGCAATTATGATGCAGATAACAAGAATCATCTCTATCGGTCTAAGTTTGCTTCCTTCACCGAACAGCATGATAAAGCCGTAGACAGTCGTATAAAGGATAACTGCCGCGGCAAAAACCAGAGCAATGGGCGAATCCATCATTTTTTCCTCGTAAGTGAGAAGCGACAGAACGCCGGCAGCCCCGGCCAGGATGGCAACCCCCATATCCAGGATGAGTTCGACGGTGACTTTTTCACCGAATACCTCGGGGTTGATGATAATCCCAAGTGTTTGCAGCACCCACGCAATTGACAGGCAGAGCAGGGAAAAACCGCTGAACAGAAGCAGTCTTTTGGCAAGCAGTAGTTTGCGGTTTATCGCCATCAGCGCAGAGATATTCTCCCTGCTCTCACTGGCCGCGGCTCTGTCTTTGTTATCCTGCCAAAAGCTGATGGAACTGATCTTATGAGTTATTTTCTGTTCGAAATCATATTCTTCAGACTCATTAAGAAAAGCCGTGTAAAGACCTTCCCAGATCAGGACGCAGCCCATGGTGTCCAGCAGATAGGTCAGGATCTCACTGACGGTGTCATCGCCGCCCCACCAGCCGATCTGCCTGCCGATGGTCAGGACCAGGATCATGACGATGCCTGACACCAGCAGGGCACCCATTTTCATTCCATCCCGGGTCGCCTCGTGAAGGAATCGGCGGTGACGGAGAAACAGGGTATCTTTGAATCCGTCCATCAACTGCTCCGCGGAATGTCCCTCGTAATCATCAACCCGGATCAAGACATCGGCGCTGTATCCTTTCGGGATATCGTCCAGCATTTCCGCCATTTGATCTGTAATACCTTCAGAGACTCTTGAAGACCTTTCGAGCGTATCGGTATTCTCTTCAAAAAGGTCGCTTGCCTTTTCATAGCGCAGGGCAATCTCAAAGGTATTGGTCGCCTCATTCAGCGGATAATACTTTGCCAGAGTCCGGATGGTTTGTTCCTCGTCTTTTCCGAACAGGTTCCTGATATTGTTTTTCATAGTATTCAAAGAATCAATTCACCTTCTTTCCGCAGAAATATACATCCTTCGGCTTATTGCAGCTGAAGCCCGCATGTTCCGCGGTGAGCAGATCGTTGTCGAATACCAGGAAGTCCGCGTCCTTGCCGACCTCGATAGAACCCTTGGCGGCTTCGATGCCGAGCTGTCTGGCGCCGTTGATCGTATAGCCCGTGATCATTTCCTCAATGCTCATCTGCTCACTGACGGGAGGATATGCCGCAACGGTTCTG
>JAGAHV010000043.1:0-5688 GCA_017626895.1 Clostridia bacterium
AACAGAATTTTTATCGGGAAGGGAAGGGGCGCAGCAGGGAAAAAGGACGAAAACAGGGACTATTTGTAGTATTCTCCGCGCATCAGGAGATAGATGATCTCCTCGAGGGTGTCCGGATCCGTGCGCTGGTCGGAACGGACGTAGGTTTCCGCAATGCTTGTAATCCCGGATGCCATGAAGTCGATGACATAGGGCTCAAGAGCGGGATGGGTACACTGGCAGTTGGAAAGGCACCGGGCGAAGTCCTCCCGAAGTACCGTGCGCAGAAGCGGCATCAGATCATGTTCGGCAAGGATGCGGAGGATGTCGGCATGATGGACGATGTACTGCCCAAAACCGGCACAGATCTGGCGGAAGGTGTAATCGCAGTGGCTGTGTGTCGGATCTGAGTAGCAGCAGTCGTTCTGGAGGGCAAAGGTGATGACGTTGTCCTTGACTTGAAACAGACTGTAGAAGGTCTGGCGGGATACGTCTGCCCGCTTGCAGATGGCGCTGACGGAAATCTCTGCGTAGGGCATTTCCGAGAGGAGATCGAGCAAAGCACTGGTAATCTGCCGCTGGGAGGCGACGGCCGTCTTGTTGGACCCGCAATACATGGCTTTTTTTCCTTCACAAAATTTTTTGACAAAAACCTTGACAACTGTCAAAGTTTTGCTATAATTCATTATATCATAATCCTGACACTTGTCAAGGCTCGGCTGAAAAGGTCCCGGCGTCAGGATTGGCCGATTGCGGCATGATGAAAGTTAACATGAACGGCACAGCGCCGTCTGATCAAGGAGGAAAACCATGGCAGTCATCCCTTTATATAATGTATTAGTCCTTCCGGAGAGCAATGTCTATCTGAAAACAGAGCGGTACAGGAAGGCGACAGGGCGGATGCCCCGGCCGGAGGAGCGCATTGTGCTGCTGCTCCAGAGAAAGAAAGAACCGAATGACAAGCTTACACCGGAAAGCTTTTATCCGATTGGCGTTTCGGGCGTCGTTGCCGATATCCATGAGGAAGGCTGGTTCACCGTGCGCACCCGCGGGCGGGTGAATGTGGATGAGGCAGCGATCCTTCCGGATGGACACATTGAGGCGTACACGTCGCGCCGCGAGGACACGGATGTCCTCAGTGAGCAGGAGCAGGCACGCCGGACGGCGGATATGAAAGCGGCCATGACGGAGTTTTCGAAAGGAACGGAGTGGGAACGGAGCTCAAGAGCCTGGATGGAGCAGTTTTCCACACTGAATGAACTCGCGGGAGCCTGCTCTGTCTGGATGGATGTCTCGCAGGAAGAGCTGTACGCAATACTGGCAGAGGACAGCGCCGTCAGGCGGGCGGAGATGGTCGAGAAGCTGATCTATGAGACGCTGGAAATGGGACGCCTAAGTCAGGAGGGGTCCTCGGCCCGGCAGGAAGATTACCAGAAAATGGTGCGTGAATCGGCCATCCGCAAGCAGATGGAATATCTGCAGAAAGAGCTGGATGAGATGCACCCCGAAAATGTCTCGGATATCCGCCGGCTTGAACTGAAGGTACAGGAATCCGGCATGAACGAGACGGCCAGGAAAGAGGCAGACAAGCTTCTGAACCGGCTGAAACAGGAAGGGTCCAACGGCTCGGAAACCGGAATGCTGTACAATTATCTGGATTTTCTGACCAGCCTTTCCTGGAAACGGGAACCGGTACGGGAAATTGATCTGGATGAGGCGGAAAAGGTTCTTGAAGAGGACCATTTCGGTCTTCGGAAAGTGAAGGACCGTATTCTTGAACAGATTGCAGTCATGAATCTGAAAAAGGAACAGTCCGGATCTATCCTGCTGTTTGTCGGGGCACCCGGAACCGGCAAGACGAGTATCGGACAGAGCATCGCCCGTGCGCTGCAACGGCAGTATGTCCGGGTCAGCCTGGGCGGCGTCAGGGATGAGGCAGATATCCGGGGCCATCGGCGTACGTACATCGGCGCCATGCCCGGACGGATCATGGATGCAATCCAGAAAAGCGGTGTGTCCAATCCCGTCATGGTGCTCGACGAGGTGGACAAGCTGTCCACGTCCTACAACGGAGATCCGGCCAGCGCCCTGCTGGAGGTGCTGGATCCGGAGCAGAACGGCACCTTTACCGACCACTACATGAACGTGCCCTATGATCTGTCGGATGTGCTGTTTATCTGCACGGCCAATACGGTGGATACCATTCCCGAGCCGCTGCTCAACCGGATGGAAGTGATCCAGTTCCAGGGATATACGCCCATTGAAAAAGAGCAGATTGCCATCCGGCATCTCCTGCCCAGAGCACGGGAAGCGGTGGGCATCACGGAAAAGCAGCTGATCATTTCGGATGAGGCAGTGCGGACCGTCATCAGCGACTATACCAGGGAGGGCGGCGTCCGCGGTCTGAAAAAGCGGATGGATTCCCTCTGCCGCTCTGCCGCGGTCCAGATTGTCCGCGGCAAAGGAGAGACGCTGAACATCACCACGGAGAACCTGAGGGAATATCTGGATATGCGGCCGATGCATCACCGGAATGTCACGGAAAAGGCGGCGCCCGGCATTGTGACCGGTCTGGCCTGGACAGCCGCAGGCGGCGATATTCTGTACATCGAGGCCATGCTGACAAAAGGAACCGGGCAGATCATCATCACCGGACAGCTGGGGGATGTCATGAAAGAATCGGTCCGTCTGGCGCTCAGCCTGGTAAAGCATCGGTTCCCGGAACTGGCAGCCTCTTTTGCCGATCATGATCTGCATGTCCATGTACCGGACGGAGCCACGCCCAAGGACGGGCCTTCTGCCGGAATTACACTGACCACGGCCATCGCATCGCTGATCACCGGCTGCCCGGTGGATCCGGCAATCGCCATGACCGGCGAAATCTCTCTGCGCGGAGAGGTGAACCCGATTGGCGGCCTGCCTGAAAAGCTGATGGCGGCACAGCGTGCCGGCGTCCGGCGGGTATTGATTCCCGTGGATAATACGGATGACCTGGAGGATGTCCCCAGGGAGGTACGGGATCAGCTCAATATCATTCCGGTCCATGATCTGACCGAAGTCCTCGCCATCTGCGGCGTTGAAAAGAGAAACAACCTGGCACAGGCAGTCTGATTTCACCTGAGGCCGCCGTCCCCGGAGATCTCAAAAGTCTCCGGGGACGGCGGTCTTTTCTGTCTGCTCCGGCCGGATCCGGGGCGTTTGTCACATGCAGGCCTTTCTATTAATGAAAGGTTCGTGATATAATCAGGCTCAGAATTGAATGGGAGCTGGTCAACCACAGACGAATTCCGGTTTGTGGGAACAGCATAAAATCAGGACTTTCCAGGAGCCCTGAACTGTTTCCTGTGACAGAGCCGGGCTATGTGTTTCTTCCTGAGCCGATGATCCGTCTCACCCACGGACAGCATGATTCACGGGATGACAGCGATGCGATCATCCGCTTATCCGGATTGGCGCCGGGCTTGCATCCAATGCTCCAACAGCGCCGACAGACCTGCGCCGCATTGCATCTTTGGTCTGTCGCCTTCTCCGCTTCCCTGCGGGCGATGTTGATCTTGAAGTGCCGCTGGCGTACATAACGCAATGATCTGCCTGCATCATGCAGGAGCTGCCGGAGATGAAGAAAAAGGGATCCATACGGAGAGACTTGCGGTTTAACAGGGGCTTGAGAGGAGGATTGCGATGGAATTAAGAAAAATCAACATGCAGGACGCATTGGCGCAATGGGAATACACAACGGCGCTGCCCGAAGATGAGAATGGTTTAACAAATCCCTATCACGGTGTAGCCTATGACGAGTATGCCAGGGCAGTGCTTCCGAAACTGATTTCATACGAGCATCCCGTCGATATGCCGGACTGGTTTGTGCCTGAAACATATTACTACCTGTGGGACGAAGATTGTTTGGTCGGTGAATTTCGCATCCGGCACTGCCTGACAGATGCACTGCGTAACGGTGCGGGTCATATCGGTTACAGCATTCGAAATAATATGCGCGGCAAAGGATACGGAACAGCCGGTTTGAAACTGACACTTGAAATCGCACGGGGCATCATCCCGGAGGATGAAATCTATTTGCGTGTCAACAAGGACAATGTTGCTTCGCAAAAAGTGATGATGAAGAATGGTGCCCGAATAACAGGTGAAGATGATACGCACTTTTTTATGAGAATCCCGAAATGAAGGGCAGAATTCGGATTTTGGCGAGGGACGTTCCATGACAAAAGTATTTTTTGTTCGGCATGCAGAGCCTAATTACAATAATCACAATGATTATCTTCGTGAATTAACTCCGCGCGGAATGGCAGATAGAAAACTTGTTACAACGTTTTTATCAGATAAACAGATAGATGTTGTGATTTCAAGTCCATTCAGGAGAGCGGTGGATACAGTGGCAGATTTCGCTGAGAACAATGATTTACCCATCGAAATCAACGATGCGTTTCGCGAAAGAAAAGTTAACAGCTGCTGGATTGAAAATTTCTCGGAATTTACAAAAAGACAGTGGAGCGATTTCAGCTATAAGTTATCTGATGGCGAGTGCTTAAAAGAAGTGCAGGACAGAAACATATCTGCGTTAAAAGGTGTGCTCGAGAAATATCCGGGGAAAAACATCGTCATTGGCAGTCATGGGACGGCTCTAAGCACAGTTATCAATTATTTCGATCGTTCATTTGGGTATGATGATTTCGAAAAGATAAAGAATGTAATGCCCTGGATTGTTGAATTCATTTTTGATGAAGATGGAAAATGCATTGGAATTAACCGGTACAATCCGGACTGACATGTTCGGATTTGCGGGGGATACATCCAAGACAGGAAGAGTATGCGTATTGAAAATGACAGGCTGGTAATCCGCAGCCTAAAAAATCGGGATCTGAAAAGGCTGGAAGCTCTCAGATGTGATCAGCGGGTATACCGCTATCTACCCACGTTTCTTACGGAACTTCAGGGAACAACTGAAGAGGCAATGAAAACGATTCAGCAAATGACGCTTTATAAGGACAGACAGTGCATCCTGGGTGTATATGAAAAAACAGCTCCATCTGTATTGATCGGGCTGGCGGAATTGTATGATTTCAAACCATCCGGAAAAGTAATCTCGTTAGGGTACAGGTTTTTGCCTGAATACTGGGGAAAGGGCATCGCTTCCAGGTGTGTTTGTGTCTTGTTGAATTATGTTCAACGCAATACAGATGTTGAACTGGTTACTGCCCATGTCATACCCGAAAACAAAGCTTCAGTACAATGTTTACTGAAAAACGGATTTGAATACCTGCTTACAAAACCAGAAAACTGGGGATACAGTCAGCCGACTGTCGCAGAAGTGTATACGTTTGACTGCCCAATTCCGGCATCGATGTGACGAACACGAGATGATTAGCATTTGCATGCGTGGCAGCCCTGTTTTCTGATGTCATGTGCAGTTGTCGCTTTTGCTTATCGCGATATGCTTTGCAGAATCAAGCACTTGATTACAGTGCCCCCCGGTGAATGTGGCATTTCTATACGCTATTTCATTCTTAGCCAGGATAATCATCTGTTCTGTTTTAACTGGTAAGTTTCATAAGACATCACAGAGATAAGTTCGGATTTGTGGGGGTAATTAATGAAGTATAAGCTGTCGGATTTGTTTGAACTTCAGATGGGAAAAACTCCATCCCGAGATAATACTGAATACTGGTCACAGCCCGAATATCCTTGGGTTTC
>JAGAHV010000044.1:0-12503 GCA_017626895.1 Clostridia bacterium
CGATGAAAAAGCGCATCCGTGCCAGCTGCATTTCATGATAGGCACAGTAGGCTTTCAGTTCTTCAATCGTTTTGGGAATCTCACCGGAAGCCGGGTTATACCCCGTCACGCTTTCAGCCCCGGGCGTCTTCCCGCCCGTCTCTGCCTGTTTTCCGAAATTCTCCGGCATATGCGGCGCATTCGTTTCACATTTCGTTTCAGGAACCGTTTTAGAAACCGTCTCCTGAACCGGTTCTGCTGTGCGTACCTCCGCAGCCGGTTCCGTCTCCGGCGTTTCCCCCATCTGCTCCGGGTCAATCGCCAGACCGCACCTGGGGCAAACCTTTTCATCCGGCAGAAGCAGCATGCCGCACGACGGGCATCTGTCTTTCATCATACTATCCCTTCTCTCTTCTTTGAAAAAACATTAAATCTGAACCATCCCCGTCTTCTCCGGAGGCGTCTGATTCCAGTCCTTTTCCCCCTCTGTTTATACGCAGTACCCGGACCTCGGGCAGTCATTCTGTTCATTCATCCGGCCCACCCGCTGTCATCACCTGACACGCAATTCCCGTTCGGCTTGTCCGATCCGGTCAATGAAGACGGGCCTTTTTCAGTCAAAAACACCCTCAAAGCCGGTTGTTTCCAGAATGCTGCGGATATTCTCATTCAGATGAATCAGCTGGAGCTGCCTGCCACTGACCAGTGCCTTATGCATAATCAGAAGGACACGCAGTCCTGCCGACGAAATGTAGTCAAGGTTTTTCATGTCAACGATAATCCTGCGGATGTCCCAGCCATCTGTCGTTTCCCTGTACAGGGCAAGAAGGGACGGGGCCGTCAGTGTATCCACACGCCCGGAAAGCGCAACTTCAAGTGTCCCGTCAATGCATGCCATCTGTGCGCTGAAATTCTTTTCCTCACAGGAACGTTCGGAGATTGTCCCTTCTCTGGGCGTCATCACCCAGAGATTCACCTTTTTAAAGACCTCCCGCACGGCTTGTTTTTTCTCATCCGACAGCTGCTCAAGTGAATGAAGCTGTTCCGGCAGGTAATCATAAAGGGGAACCTTTTCAAGGCGCAGCCCCATCTCCCCGACAAAGTGCTCTGCTTCATTTTCGTCAAAAAACCGGTTTTCCACCCGAAATAGTCCGGCTGTTTTCCGGGCAATCTGGCCGCGAACCGCCTCATCTTCCCCTTCCATCAGCACCTCAAGGATCCGGTTCTGCCCCTTTACCAGTTCATTATCCATCGTGATCCATTTCCCTCCGAATTCAAGGAGGAGGCGCCGCATGTGCATGAATACCTGCTCCAGCTCGGACTGGGTCAGATACATCAGCATTCCTTCCGTGGTGATCAGCAGACCTTCTTTGGGATCACGGTTAGCCTGGTCGATGCTTCCCCGCCGGCCCGGTTCTTTTTCCCCTGTCAGTGCACAAACCAGCGAGGTGTAATTGGTTGCATCCACCGCATGATAACTGATGCGCTCATTCCCCCCGATCAGTTCGCGCACCGCGGGTGCCACCGCATCAATAACCGCCGGCAGGTCCATGCCAAAGTAGCGAATATTCTCTCTTGAAAAACGGATGCCCCGGGAGGTATAGCCGCAGGGAAGATCGACGGTCCGGCTGAAACCGCTTTCCAGAATCAGCCTGTTTGCCGCTGAAAAACGTGCCTCGATCATGATATTAAACCCGGGCCGCAGTTTCTGGAATACAAATTCCTTCATCTCCGGCGTCATTCCTTCTCCGAGCGGTGCCGACGGTCCGCCTTGGATGTCCATCTTCTTCATGAGCAGTTCGGCATCCGTATCGCCCAGCTCCGCCATCACCTGCAGACAGGCTTTGGCCGTATTAAACACCGGGTTCACTTCTTCTCTCAGTTTTTCTGTTCCGCGGTCAGACATTCTGTTTTCCTCCGCTGTTTGATCATGGACATTCCCAACGCTTTTTCAAAACAGGTCATCCCGTCTGTCCTCAGGAAAACGTCATTTTCACATCTATTTCGAGTTAATCGTCAAAAAGATACTGATACTTTTTTCGTTGCTGCATAATCAGGTCAATCACACGGTTCTGAATTTCCGGGCTGTACACATTGGCCGAGTGAATCAAATTTGCCACATCACGGCAACTAAAACGAAAATGAATCTGAACCCCGTACAGCTGCTCTGCAATGTCCAGCTGTTCATCAAAAGCATCACAGAAGGTTTTGGGTCTCGCTTTACGGATGAGCATCCGGGTGTCCTGATTCAGCGGATAATCCAGCGTCGTATCGGAGAGGAGACTGCTTCCGTGATCAAAAAACGGAGCCAGCCTGAATTCTTTCCGCGCATTGGTCAAAACCCCGATATTGTGCAGATGGCGGTCTTCATTCAGAAAAAACGCATCAATTGCAAGCATTTTGCTGATATAGATTCCAAACGCATTCAGGCCGGTGATTCGTATGGTCCTGTCTACGAGCGTTTTAAGCCGCTCCGCATGATCTGAAATGGCAGGAATGATCCGGCTCGTCCCGGCACCGTACGCCTGCTCAAAAAGCCTTTCCAGCGTGATCAGCTGCCAGCCGTCCGTGAAATCACGGCTGCAGCAGCCGTTAAAGACGTTTCCGTTATAGACCATCTGTTCAGGCCTGTATCGGACATACTCATCGGGTGAAAGATCCGAGAATCGAAGCAGTTCGGAAACAGTGAATTCCGCCAGACCTTCATACCCGAGATAATCCATTTTATGCCAGTAACCATCCCGCTTGAATTTCAGCTGATTTCCCCTGGAAGAGGGACGACCGATATAATCACTGCCGGACAGTTCTATCATCGCTTACCTCTCTATTTTCAGCCAGAAATCATCCTCTGCCATTCGGCCTTCCGTTTTTTCAATAATCAGCATCGGATCAAAAAAGGGAATTCCTCTTTCCTTCAGCTCCAGCTTCAGTTTATCCCGTGAGGCAGGAAAGCACCTGGATTCAAGGAAAGCCAGATAATCCGCATACTCCGGATGCTGTTTTACGCCAAAGGCACAGTAAAGCAGGTCATCCGTATAGTTTTTGATTTCCACCACCCGCTGCAGATCATCCACATCAATCAATGTACAGACTTTATCCCGATACATGTACCAGAGACGCATTTTCAGCTTTTTCTCAGGCACCTCCAGTCGGGGCAGCAAAACCGGATGGCGCCATAACAGGTCCAAAAGCGCGACAATAGGTCCGGTCACCGGTCCGGTTTTTGCCTCCCATGATTCAACCGCCCGTTTGGAACAGCCCAGAAATGCAGCAAACTCTTTCTGCGTCATCCCAAACCGGCGCCGGGCTTCACGTATCTCTGCACCAGTCGTTTCCCCGCCGACCACATATTGCCTCATTCATGCCTCCATTTCATTCACAAATCAGCCAGTCACATATTATGTGATTCTTCAGGCAAATTAATCACATATTATGTGAGTTTTGTAAAATGAACGGTATTCCTTCCTGCTCATTAGAAAGGTGTCTTGTCCACCTGCCTTATCGCCCATTAAATCACAATCCCCATGAATTATCAAGGCTGAAAATGCCATTATTGCGGCTTTCAGCCTGGAAAGACGGTTGTTTTTCCGGGAAATACGCTCACTGATTTCAGCATATCAAAGAAGCACTCACAAAAGTGAGTGCTTCCTTTCCGGCTCATCAGCCTTTCAGTCCGCTTGATGCAATCCCATCCACCAGATACTTCTGAAGGAAAATAAAAATCAGAAGAACCGGCAGGATAGAGAGGGTACTCATGGCAAACATTGCCCCGTAATCCGATGAAGATCCCGGATCACAAAACAGCTTAAGCGCCAGACTGGCCGGATACATGGCGGAGGTACGTACATAAAGAAGAGCGGAAAGGAAATCATCCCAGCGCCAGATAAAAGAGAAGATGCCGGAGGTAATCAGGGCCGGGGTCAGAAGCGGTGTGATGATATGGAAAAGAATCCCGTATGGACTGCAGCCATCTATTTTCGCGGCCTCATCCAGATCCTTTGGTATCCCATTGATAAAATTCACATTCAGGTAAACGAAAAATCCCTGAATGGCAAAGCAATAGGGCACAATCATGGGAAGATAGGAATTGACCCATCCCAGCTTGTTATACCAGAGGTACTGAGGAACCATGAGTACCTGTGCCGGCAGCATCATGGTTACCAGCATGGAGGCAAAGAGAAATCCGCGTCCGCGGTAAGGGAGACGGCTGAACGCATAGGCGACAATGGCTGAGGAAACGACGGTGCCGGCCGTCGCCAGAACCGAAATGAAGAAGGAGTTTCGAAAAAAGGTGGTAAACGGGATCCCGCCGAATCCCTTCAGTCCGTTGAGGTAATTATCCAGGGTCCAGGTAGATGGAATCAGAGAACCTGCCGTCGTAAAGACTGTATTGGTCGGCTTGAAAGAGCTCATGATCATCCACAGAAGCGGATAGACCATGATGAAGCCGAGGAACATGACCAGCACATGATACACAATCGTCTTCAGTGTCTGCTGCGCTTTATAGGACATATCAGGCACCTCCTTCATAGACCCAGTAACGTTTGGTCAGGAACAGGAATCCGGTAAATGCACCAATGATCAGGAGCATGATCCAGGCCAGGGCAGATGCGTATCCGGCCTTGAAAAATTCAAAGCCCTGCTGATACATATGAACCACATAGAACAGCGTTGAATTCATGGGTTTCCCCTGGGTAATGATGTAACTCTGGGAGAAGGCCAGGAATCCATTAATCATCTGCATCACCAGATTGAAGAAAATCGTAGGAGTAAGAAGCGGCAGCGTGATCTTGAAAAACTGCTGAATCCCGATAGCCCCGTCAACCCTGGCTGCCTCATAAAGCGTCTGGGGGATCTGCTTGAGGGAAGACAGGAAGATCAGCATGGATGAACCAAACTGCCACACAGAGAGCAGAATCAGCATCCAGATAGCCGTTGACACATTCCCGAGCCAGGCCATCTTGCTTTCGATTCCCAGCATCCCCAGGACAGCATTAAACGTCCCGTCGATCGCAAACATCCGTTTCCACAGGATGGCAACCGCCACGGATCCGCCGATAATGGACGGCAGATAGTAGGCAGCCCGGTAAAGTCCTGTCAGGCGGGAATTGCGAAGGAGAATCATCGCCACGGCAAGTGCAAACGTGAGACGCAACGGCACGGAAACCAGCGCATAAAACATGGTCACCTCAAGCGACTTAAAAAACTTCATATCCGCTGTAAACATGCGGATAAAATTCTTGAGGCCCACCCATTCTGCCGGTGCCAGAATGTTATAGTCACAAAACGCGTAGTATCCGGAGAGCAGCATGGGAACAATCAGGAAAAAGACAAGCCCGATGATGAACGGCATGGTGCAGATTACCCCGGCAACACTGTCTTTGCACAGCCATTCCCGCAGGCTTCCCTTCCTTCTGAGCGATGCAGATGAATTCATAGAGAACCTCCAGTCAAACGCACTGAACGGGTTTACTGTGCCCAGCAAACCCGTTCAAGCCTGATGATAAAAGACTGATGCCCTTTTGTCGGAATCAGCGGCTGAACACATCCTCTGCGGTAGCCATCAGGTTCTTTGCCGCATCCTTGGCCGTGATCGCGCCATAGGAGATCTGTTCGACCAGTTCACGGCTGGCAGCAAAGATCTCACTGGCACCATCCGGATCCGGCTTCGGTGTTTCAGAGCTGTTGGGAACCACCACATTATTCACGAAAGCCACCACTTCCTGGGTAAGCGGATCCAGATCGCCCGAAATGGCCTCACCGACCACAGAGGAGACCGGAATGCCGCGTTCCGCCAGCAGGATCTTGTTTGCCTCGACAGAGTTGACAAAGTAATTCAGGAACTTCACGGATTCATCCGGGTTCGCAGTCGAGGCCGCAACGGAGAAGTACATGGAGCAAGCAACAAATCCGCTCTTAACGGGATCCGGGGACGGAAGCGTGGTCAGCGCAAGCTCAACACCCTCCGGCGCAGCCGCCTGCATCGCCTTCAGCTGGTTCGACCAGTTAAACGCGCACCAGGACATGGTTTCAGGGGAAGAGCCATAAACCATGGGGTTCTGTTCCACAGAACCGGCAACCAGAGACGCAAATACGTCGCCGCCCAGCAGCCATCCTTCCTGTACCGCCCTCTCATAGAGGCCATAGAAGTACTCCGCTTCCTCCTGGCCGATGCCCAGTTTTCCATCCACGAAGAGCGGTTTGCCAAGGCCGCGGGTGACATAGTTGAAGAATGATTCCGTGCCATAGCCCAGGTCGGTCTTATAACCGGTCTTCTCATAGACTTCTTTGCAGACTGCCATGAACTCATCCATGGTCATGAGATCATGGATCTCAATGCCGGCTTCCTTGAGAAGCGTCTTGTTGTAAAGACAGGCCATGGAATTGGTTCCGACGCACAGACCGTAAAGTCCGCCGCTCATGCGGCCAAGGTCCAGGATGCTGTCGCTGATATTGGTTGTATCCAACGCACCGCTTTCAACATACGGCGTGAGATCAAGGAGAAGCTTATTATCCACATACTGCTGGATATAGGCAGTGGAGTGCTGGAGGACATCCGGAAGCTGTCCGCCGGCAGATGCGGTGGCCAGGGTCGTCCAGTAATCACCAAAGGAATTCATGGTGACATCAAAGGTCGTCCCGTTTTCTTTGGTATACAGATCCAGAACAGCCTGCGTGCTGTCATTCCGTACCTGGTTTCCCCACCAGGCAACATTCAAATGGGTTTCAGCCATTGCCCAGGTACACATGAGGCAGAGGGCCAGAAGAAGCGCAGCGATCGACACTTTTTTCATGAGAGTGACCTCCTTTTTTTGTTAATCTGATTATATCCTCTTCATTCCGATGTAAAAATGTACTTTTCCGACATGAAATTGGATAAAACCGTTGAATCTCCTCCGTACAATTCGACATATCTTGACAAAAATCGCGAAAATCATTAGCGTATGTGTCACATTCACTGCCATCGCAACTCGGTCCAGCCGGACAGATGTTCAGAAAGGAATACGTGACGCGAATGATTCGAGAAAAAATACAGCATATGAAGCTGAGCCAGATGATCTTTCTCCTCTGTCTCCTGATCGAGATCGTCGTCACCTGCGTCATTTTGCTGGCCGGTTATCTCATTATCGTTCAATATGATGATGCTGTAGAGCAGTCCATTCTGGGAACACTGCATGTGGTCTCTGCAGATCTGAATCTTGCCATGGATGATGTCCGCAACATGACATACAAGCTTCTGGGCGATTCCCATATTCAGCGCTGCCTGACTCAGATCAGTGAGGAGGCCGAAACGCACTCCGCCCTCACCTCCTATCACGAACTGTATAACAGCCTGATCCGGTATCAGACCGAATACCGGTATCTGGGCGTTGAGAATATCGAGCTGCTGACCCCTGCCTTTGATGTCTCTACACACTACATGCAGAAAAGGGCACTGGATTCTGACAAAAGAGAATCCATGATCCGCCTTGCCACCGCAGCAGACGGACGCATGATCATGCTGGCCGGCGAAAAAGAAGGGGAGATACTGGCGCTGCGTTCCATCCGGCAGGTCGTGCCTTTTAATCTGAAAATAACCGGCACCATGATCGTCCATGTGGATCTTGACCGTCTGATCAGCCGTGTCGGCCGAACGGTGGAACATTCAGATCCGTTCATGTGGCTGCTGGATCAGGACGGGCGCCCGTTTTACAGAAGTCCTGAGCTCAGGGAGGACATGGTTCCTGTCATCCTCGACGCGATTGACCGTGCACCGAGGGTCCTGCAGTTTCCCGAGGGACACTTCTATCTGATCCACGGGAAGCTTGAACAGGATCCCTGGTGTTACACGCTCCTGGTTCCCTGTGAAAAGCAATGGATGACCCGGATAACTGCCTATGTCATACTGATTCTGACCTTCTTCGGCACAATACTGACCACCACATTTCTCGCCCGTACCTTCATGCGCTCCATTTCACGTCAGACAGAAAACCTGCTTGAGAAAATTGAGCGTTTCAAACGAAAAGTCACCGAATCTACGTCAGAATTCAAAATGGAACCTCCTGCCGCTGACCGAAACGAATTTGAAATTCTGAACGAACACTTCGACAGTATGGCAGAGATCATCCACCATCTGATTCGGGAAAAGTACGTCAATGAACTCCTGTCAAAGGAAGCACAGCTCCTGGCGCTTGAGGCACAGATGAATCCGCATTTTCTCTATAATGTTTTACAGAGCATCAATTCCCGAGCGCAGCTGGCCAATCATATGGAAATCACACGCATCGTAGAAGCACTGGGACGTTTTCTCCGGATTTCTCTGGATTCAAAAACCAAAGTCCTTACCCTGCGGGAAGAACTCAACCTGGTCCATGACTACATGACCATTCAGAAAGAACGGTTTGAAGATCAGCTTGAGTATACGGAAAATGTTCCCGATGAACTGATGGAAGTGCGGGTGCCCAAAATGATCCTGCAGCCGCTGGTGGAAAACGCGATTAAGTACGCACTGGAAAGCGGATTTGACGACAGCTGTCAGATAACCCTCAACGCAGAGAGTCAGGACGGAATGATTCGCATCCGGATTGAAAACAGCGGTTCTTCCTTCCCCGAGGAGATGCTGGGCGAACTGAATCCTGACCGGCTCGAACCGCATGGGTTTGGAATCGGGCTGGGAAATATCCACAGCCGCCTGAGGCTCAGTTTTGGAAACGCGTACGGAATCTGGCTTTCAAATCACGGAATGTGGGCCGTCTGTGAGGTACGGATTCCTGAGAAAAACCAACACATGGAGGAAAATCATGCTTAGAATGCTCATTGTCGATGATGAACGGGTCACCCGCGAGGCACTGTTTACACTCGTTGACTGGCAGAAACTGGGAATTGAACACATTGAGCTGTGCAAGAATGGGGCAGAGGCTTTTGACCGGATGATTGACGATTATCCGGACATCATTCTCACGGATATCAAAATGCCCGGACTCAGCGGGCTTGATCTCATCGCCCGCGCCCATGCCGCCCGAATGAATACGATCTTCATTGTTCTTTCCGGATATGCAGAATTTGAATTTGCTAAAGAAGCGATGCATTACGGCGTTCGCCATTATCTGCTGAAACCGGTAAGCCGCGAACAGCTGCAAAGTGTCATGGAGGAAGTATGTGCAGAATGCCTCAGCCGAATTGCCTCTGAAGGGAAGCACGTCTCGGTGCCCTCATCCACCGGTGATCTCGTCCGGGTGATTAAAACCTATGTACGTGACAACCTTTCTGACAGCAGCCTTTCCCTGAAAAAGCTTTCGGAGGAAACCCTCTTCATGAATCCGGATTATGTCAGCAAGCTTTTCGGAAAGAAAACCGGTGAACGCTTTTCTGCCTATGTTTCCAGAAAGCGAATTGAAATGGCCAAAGCTCTCCTCAAAAGCAATCCGGATATTCGCGTGCAGGAAGTCGCAGAGAGAACCGGATTTGGGAATGACGTTCAGTACTTTTTTCGGATGTTTAAGAAAGCCACCGGATATACCCCCAGCGACTATATCCGACTGCAGTCCCAGGAAAATCCGTGACTGTCTCTCACAGGCCGACTCATTGGGCAGCGGCCTTAAAACAGTTTGCCGGTCATGTCAGGTGTACACTTTTGCACGTACAGAGAATGCTATTGCAAACTGCACTTTTCTGTGCTAGAGTTTTTAGCGAAAAACGATGAACGACCGTACTATCTGCACGCGAAAAAACTGCAGCGGCAAATTGCCGGGATCTGCAGACATCTTTCATAGAGGAGGTCTTTCAAGTGAGTATTCGCAGCACAAGAGAGCGCAATCTCTGGGCACAGTTTGATGCCCTTCAGCTGGGCTCCGGCTGGGATGAAACCGACATCGGGAAACCGCAGATTCTGGTCGAGGATGTCTTTGGCGACAGCCATCCGGGTTCCACCCATCTCGACCAGCTCAGTGAACACATCTGCCGGGGCATTTATGAATGCGGCGGCGCACCCGGCCGTTTCCATGCAACCGACATCTGCGACGGCTGTGCCCAGGGACATGACGGCATGAACATGATTCTGGCCAGCCGGGAAGCGCTGGCAGACATGGTTGAACTGCACGCCGGCTTTGTCCCGTGGGATGGAATGGTTCTGATTTCCTCCTGTGACAAATCCATTCCGGCACATCTCAAAGCCATGGCCAGAGTGAATATCCCGGCCATCTTTGTTCCCGGCGGCAGCATGCGGCCGGGGCCCAATCAGACAACCTCACTGGTTGCCGGCTCCATCTCCCTGCGTCAGCGTGAGCAGGACGGCATCACCGGGGAGGAGATCCGGAATTACAAGCTGACCGGATGTCCCTCCTGCGGCGCCTGCACCTTCCTCGGCACCGCCTCCACCATGCAGTGCATGGCCGAGGCCCTGGGACTTGCCCTGCCGGGCAGTGCGCTGGTTCCCGCTACCATGCGTGACATTCTCGCCTATTCCCGCCGGGCCGGACGGCAGATTATCCGGCTGGCAGAGCTTGGCATCTGTCCCTCCGACATTCTGACGCCGGCAAGCTTCCGCAACGCCATCATCGTGCACAGCGCCATCGGCGGCTCCACGAACGCCACACTGCATCTGCCTTCGATCGCCCGGGAGCTGGGCCTCACCCTGGAGCCCGAACTGTTCGATGAAATCAACCGGATCATCCCCCACATCGGGAATATCAATCCCAGCGGCGAACACCTGACCGAATCCTTCTGGTTCGCCGGCGGCATTCCTGCCGTGCAGCTGGCGCTGCGGGATTACCTCGATCTGGATGTCATGACCGTCACCGGGAAAACCCTGGGTGAAAATCTGGAGGACATCCAGCGCGAGGGCTTTTTCGAGCGAAATGAAGGGTATCTGCATAACTATGGCCTCAGGCGGGAACAGGTTATCCTTCCGGTTGACGTGGTCCGGGAAACCGGCTCGATTGCCATTCTGAAAGGAAATCTGGCACCGGAGGGTGCGGTCATCAAGTACTCCGCCTGTGCAGAGGACATGCGGAAACTGACCGGACGCGCCCGGGTTTATGACAGCGAGGAAGCGGCGCATGATGCCGTTGTCGCCGGCGAAATCAATCCAGGGGAAATTCTGGTCATCCGTTACGAGGGTCCCCGCGGCAGCGGCATGCCGGAAATGCTGATGACCACCGAGGCCATCGTCTGCGACCGGCGGCTCAACGGGCATGTGTCCCTTGTCACCGACGGACGGTTTTCCGGTGCCACAAGAGGCGCCGCCATCGGGCACGTCAGTCCCGAAGCAGCCGCCGGCGGACCTCTTGCCTACATTCATACCGGGGACATCATCGCCTATGACATTGAAGCCCGGACGCTGGATGTCGTCGGCATTGACGGCGTGCCCATGGACGCACAGGCCGTGGCCGCCGTTCTTGCGGAGCGGCAAAAGACCTGGTCCCTGAAAGAGCCGCCTGTCAGGAAAGGCATTCTCAAACGATATACTGAATCGGCGCTTTCTGCCATGCAGGGTGCCGGATACTGAAAAGCAGCCCTGTCGCGCATCGACAGGGTGTCAAATTCAGGCAAATGACCATAGTTGAGGAGTTGCCCTGTCGCGCATCGACAGTTTGTCAAATCCAGGCCTCAGATAAAAGCAGCTCCGGCAAACGACCAACATTGAGGCCTGCAAAGGAGGTACACAATGGCAAAGTACATCACACCGGCGGTAACACCGTTCCTTGAAAACGGGAAGATTGACGAAGCGGCATGTGCTGCACTCTACGAGCATCTCATCACAGGCGGCGTGGACGGCATCCTGGTACTGGGCAGCATCGGGGAATTCTTTGCTCTCTCCCTGGAGGATAAGAAGCGCCTGATTTCTCTGGCCGTAACGTGCGCAAAGGGCCGGATTCCCATCATTGCCGGCACTGCTGACATGGACTTCTCCAACGTCCTGGAGCTTTCCCGTTATGCCCTGGCCGAGGGTGCCGATTCCGTCATCGTCGTCTCCCCCTATTATTTTCCTCTCACCCCTGAACAGATCTTCACTTACTACGATACCCTTGCAAAGGAAATCCCCGGCCGGATCTATCTGTATAACTTCCCAGACCGCACCGGATACACCATTCCCGCCGACATTGTCCTGCGGCTTGCCCAGGCTCATTCGAATATCGTCGGCATCAAGGACACCATTTCAGGCCTTGACCACACCCGCGAACTCATTAAGGCCGTCAAACCGGTCCGGCCGGATTTCGAGATCTATTCCGGTTTTGATGACAACTTCGCCCATAACGTCCTCTGCGGGGGAGATGGCTGCATCGCAGGCCTTTCCAACGTCGCCCCTGAGGTATGCCACAGCTGGGCAGCTGCCGTCAACAGCGGAAACTGGGCTGAATCCGCCCGCCTCCAGCAGGTCATCAATCGCCTCATGGACATCTATACCGTCGGCGCCCCGTTCATCCCGTTCATCAAGGCCGCAGCCGCACTTCGCGGGGTACCGGTCCGCAATATTCCCAGCTTCCCGTTTACCGCCGCCAGCGATTCGCAGATTGAAGCGCTTCGGGGAATTTTATCCCGTGAAG
>JAGAHV010000045.1:0-8865 GCA_017626895.1 Clostridia bacterium
AAGAATCTGAATAATTACCCTGATCTAAAAGCGGCAATCCGAAGCATCCTGATGGAAGGCACAAAGATTACTTATAATGCACAGCAGGATGAGATTGTCCAGATGCAGATGTACGGTCTGATCAGGAATGATCATAATACTGTGCGGGTTGAAAACAGAATTTTTGAAACGATGCTTTATAATTTGTTCCTGTCAGATGAGGAGCTGAAGAGTAACGTTTTTTCCCGGGCGGGTGATCTGGCAAAAAACATGTTTGTAACAGACAGAAAGCTGAATATGCGTCTGATTCTGGAACGATTTGCTGAAACGTATGTACAGATATTTGGTCCGCTTGAGGAAAGATTCAAAGAGAAGGACGGAAGAGAGCAATTCCTGTTGTACCTTAAACCGATCATCAATGGCACCGGGAACTATTATATTGAAGCCCAGACCAGGGATCAGACCCGGACAGATGTGATTGTTGACTATCTGGGGCAGCAGTATATCATCGAACTGAAGATCTGGCGCGGACCACGATATAACGCCGAAGGAGAGAAGCAAATCAGCGAGTATCTGGATTATTTCGGCCTGATCACCGGTTATATGCTAAGTTTTAATTTCAATAAGAATAAGAAAACTGGCATGAATCAGGTTCAAGTTGGAGACAAACTCCTGTATGAAGTGGTTGTGTGAACTGATTTGCACGGATGACTGAGCTGTTACGGAATAACACATTATGAAGGGAAATATCGGCCTGGCAGATTTTACGAACAAATTCGCAATAAGGTTAAAAGAGCTCCGAACTGAAGCCGGCCTAAAGCAGGAAGAGCTCGGAGAAAAGATTGGTGTCCAGCGAATGACGATTTACCGTTGGGAGAATGGAAGCAATCCTCCATCGGATGAGAACCTGCTGCTTCTTGCGCAGCTTTTCAATACGTCCACGCTCTACCTGAGGGGCGATATAGATGACCGTGATATGGTCCTTACAGATGATTGGAAAGAAGCAAAAGAGCTGCTGAGAGAAGCGGACGAGGAGCTGTTGTTGGGTGTATCGACTGCTCAGCCAAGAGATGAAAAGATTCGTCCAATCGATGACAAGAAACGCTCTTTATGCTGAGCGCGAGAAGGAAAAGAAAGAGATGTCACATAGGCAACATTGGAGAACCCCATGTAACCTTGAAGTAAAATCCGCATTGCACCGAAATGGGCTGAAATTAGCATCAAACATGAAATAATCCGTTTCTTACGAGAAAGCGATAGATTGGCAATGTGATATGTGCTATATGGAAGCCCATGCATATACAGCCAATATGGCACATGGATAATTGGATGTTTAAACCTCCTGCAAATTGCAGCGAGGTTTTTTGAAGGGTGAATATGGAACTATCTGAGCTCAAGGGGCTTGGCCCCAAACGTCTTGCCGCGCTGGCCAAACTGGACATCACCACACCGGAGGAACTGACCAGGCTGCTGCCGGTCAGCTATATGGATGCGACTGCGCCCCTGGAACCGGATCAGGTGACGGGCGGCAGCCTTGCCTGTTTCACCGGCAGGATCTGCGGGAAACCCGCCAGCCACGGCAAAGCGGTGCGTGCAGAGGTGGGAAACGGCCGGGCAAAGCTGACCTGTATCTGGATGAATCAGCCATGGATGCGGGAAAAACTGCATGCCGGTACACAGCTGGTCCTCTATGGCATGGTACAGATGAACCGGACCGGGCCGGTGGTGTTCAATCCGAAACTGGTGGATAAAGGGCAGATACTCCCGGTATACCGGACAATTCCTGAAATTGGGCAGAAGACCCTGAGGGACCTGATCCGCTCGGTTATGGAGCAGATGGGAGAGGAGGACTGGATTCCGGAGGAAATACGGGACAGATATCAGCTGACCGGCCACCGGGAGGCGATGATGCATGTCCATTTTCCCGAATCTGCCGGGGAACTGGAACAGGCAAAGCGGCGGCTGGCATTTGAGGAACTGCTGCTTTTCCAGATGGCCGTTGCCGGCAGCGGAGGCGGGCGGAATACAGTAGATCCGCTGCCGATTGATCCAAAGGGACTGGAGACGTTTCTGGGGGCACAGCCGTTCAGGCCGACGGGTGCCCAGATGAGGGCTATCCGGGACATTGAGGCGGATCTGGGCAGGGATGTGGCCATGGCCCGACTGGTTCAGGGGGATGTGGGCTGCGGGAAGACCCTGATTGCCTTTGCCGCCATATACCTGTGTATAAAGGCCGGCGGACAGGCCGCCATGATGGCGCCCACCGAGATTCTGGCCTCACAGCACTATGACAATGCACGGGCGACGTTTTCGGCATTCGGCATCACCTGCGGACTGCTGACCGGAAAGATGACGGCGGCAGAACACCGGCGGGCACTGGAGCAGATTGAATCGGGCCAGTGGCAGCTGGTCATCGGAACGCATGCACTGATCTCCGAGAGTGTCCGGTATCACAATCTCCGGCTGGTGGTAACGGATGAGCAGCATCGCTTTGGTGTCCGGCACCGGACCATGCTGAGTGATAAAGGACTGAATCCGCATGTGCTGGTGATGAGCGCCACACCGATTCCAAGAACGCTGTCGCTGATTCTCTACGGGGATCTGGATTTCTCGGTGGTAGATGAGCTGCCGCCCGGCCGCAAACCGGTCACCACACGGATTGTCCCGGAGGAGAAGGAGACGGGGCTGTGGCAGTATGTCGCCGGTGAGGCAAAGGCCGGGCATCAGTGCTATGTGGTCTGCCCGATGATTGGGGAGGACGAGGAGGCCGGCCCGATGAGCGCACAGAGTGTCTATGCGCGCCTGAGCGAGGCCTTTCCGTCCCTCCATGTCGGCCTGATCCACGGCCGGCTGCCGCAGACGGAAAAAGAAGAGCGGCTCAGTGCCTTTTATGAGGGACGGATGCACATTCTGGTTTCCACGACGGTGATTGAGGTCGGGGTAAATGTGCCCAATGCCACCATCATGGTGATTGTGGGGGCAGAACGCTTTGGCCTGGCACAGCTGCATCAGCTGCGCGGCCGTGTCGGCCGCGGAAGTGAGGCGAGCTGGTGTTTTCTGCTGAGTGAACCCAATGAACGCCTTCGGTTTCTCTGCTCCACCAATGACGGGTTTGAGGTGGCCAGGAAAGACCTTGAAATCCGGGGAGCGGGGGAGTATTTCGGCACCCGGCAGTCCGGTGCGCCGGAAATGCCGGCACTGGCGCTGACGGCCGACGGCCGGCTGCTTGAGGAAAGCAGGGAGGCCTTTCTGATTCTGTCAAGGGATCCGGCTTACAGGGACAGGACTGCGGAAATTCTTGACATCGCCGGGAAACGCTATCAGGGACGCAGTGCCGCCAGAAACTGAGAAAGCCGGTCACGGCAACAGTATACCGTCAATCTGTTTATTATTCCGCTGTAAACTTTGTGATATATGTCAAAGATTGAATTGCCTGAAAAAATGGCTTGTTTTCGGACCGATTGCGGCATATAATCAGCTATGTGCGGCCTTTTTTAAGGCTTTTCACTGATTGTTTCTACCAGACAGTATCGTTTTCTTATCTTAAGGAGGAAAAGCAAAGCATGACAAAGTATGTATACCTGTTCAAAGAGGGTAATGCTAACATGCGCAACCTTCTCGGCGGCAAGGGTGCAAACCTGGCCGAAATGACCAACCTTGGTCTTCCGGTTCCCCAGGGATTCACCATTACCACCGAGGCTTGCACCCGCTATTACGAGGATGGAAAAGTCATCAATGACGAGATCGTCAAGCAGATCTACGAGGCTCTTGCCGAGACCGAGAAGATCAGCGGAAAGAAGTTCGGCGATCTTGAGAATCCGTTCCTGGTCTCTGTCCGTTCCGGTGCCCGCGCTTCCATGCCTGGCATGATGGACACGATTCTGAACCTCGGTCTGAATGATGTGGCGGTTCAGGGTCTGGCAAATCTGACCCAGAACGAGCGTTTTGCCTATGATGCTTATCGTCGTTTCATCCAGATGTTCTCCGATGTCGTCATGGAGATCCCGAAGCCGCTGTTCGAGAAGGTCCTCGACGAGTTCAAGGAGGAGAAGGGCGTCAAGTTTGATACCGAGCTGGATGCAGAGGACATGAAGCACATCGTTGTGCGCTTCAAGGAAATCTACAAGGCCAACAAGGGTGAGGAGTTCCCGCAGGATCCCAAGGTTCAGCTGATGGAAGCCATCAAGGCTGTTTTCCGTTCCTGGGACAACCCGCGCGCCATCTACTATCGCCGCATGAACGACATTCCTTCCGACTGGGGCACTGCCGTTAACGTCCAGAGCATGGTCTTTGGCAACATGGGCAATACCTCCGGCACCGGTGTTGCGTTCACCCGTGACCCGGCTACCGGCGAGAAGAAGCTGTTCGGCGAGTATCTGATCAATGCACAGGGCGAGGACGTCGTTGCCGGCATCCGCACTCCGCAGAAGATCGCCAAGCTGGCTGAGGATATGCCTGAGGTTTACAAGCAGTTCGTTGAAATTGCCACGAAGCTTGAAAATCACTATCGCGACATGCAGGATATGGAGTACACCATCGAGCGTGGCAAGCTCTACATGCTGCAGACCCGTAACGGAAAGCGTACCGCTGCTGCCGCCATCAAGATTGCCGTTGATCTCGTGAACGAGGGAATGATCACGACGGATGAGGCTGTTCTGAAGGTTGAGCCGAAGCAGCTGGATGCGCTCCTGCATCCGCAGTTTGACGCCGCTGCCCTCAAGCAGGCAAAGGCGATTGCCGAGGGCCTGGCTGCTTCTCCGGGTGCTGCCTGCGGTATGATCTACTTCACCGCTGAGGAAGCCGTTGCTGCTGCCAAGACCGGCAAGAAGGTCGTTCTGGTCCGTCAGGAGACCTCTCCGGAGGATATCGAGGGCATGGCACATTCTCAGGGCATCCTGACCGCCCGCGGCGGCATGACCAGCCATGCGGCTGTTGTTGCCCGTGGTATGGGTACCTGCTGCGTCGCCGGCTGCAACACCCTGCGTGTTGATGAGGAAGCCAAGACCGCAACCTTCGGTGACCGCGTGATGCATGAGGGTGACTGGCTCTCCATCGACGGTTCCACCGGCAAGGTTTATGCCGAGCAGATCAAGACGGTTGATGCAAGCGTTTCCGGCGATTTCGCTACCCTGATGGGCTGGGCGGATGCTGCACGCAAGCTCAATGTCCGCACCAATGCGGATAACCCGCATGATGCCGCTGTGGCTGTCAAGTTCGGCGCTGAGGGCATTGGCCTTTGCCGCACCGAGCACATGTTCTTTGAGGCAAGCCGTATCGCTGCCATGCGTGAGATGATCCTCTCTGAGACGGAAGAGCAGCGCCGTACGGCCCTGAACAAGCTGCTTCCTTATCAGAAGGCTGACTTCAAGGGCATGTACAAGGCACTTGAAGGCCGTCCGATGACCGTCCGTTATCTGGATCCGCCTCTGCATGAGTTCCTGCCGGCCAAGAACATGACCGCTGAGATTGAAGCACTGGCCAAAGAGCTGGGCACCACGACCGATAAGATCGTTGCCAAGATCGATGAGCTCCACGAGTTCAACCCGATGATGGGCTTCCGCGGCTGCCGTCTGGCTGTCCGTTATCCGGAAATCGCCGAGATGCAGACCCGTGCGGTTATCGAGGCTGCCATCGAGGTCACTCAGGAAGATGGCTATGACATCCATCCGGAAATCATGATTCCGCTGGTTGGCGCTGTGAAGGAACTGGCTTATGTAAAGAAGATCGTTCTTGACACGGCCCATAAGGTGATGGAAGAGAAGGGTGTTGAGCTGGATGTCCACGTTGGCACCATGATCGAGATTCCGCGTGCCGCTGTGACTGCGGATGAGATCGCCAAGGAAGCACAGTTCTTCTCCTTCGGCACCAATGACCTGACCCAGATGACTTTCGGCTTCTCCCGTGATGATGCCGGCAAGTTCCTGGGTGCCTACTATGACAAGAAGATCTATGAGAGCGATCCGTTCGCCAAGCTGGATCAGGATGGCGTTGGCAAGCTGGTGAAGCTGGCTGCCAAGCTCGGTCGTGAGACCCGTCCGGACCTCAAGCTGGGCATCTGCGGCGAGCACGGCGGCGATCCGAGCTCTGTCATGTTCTGCCACAAGGTCGGCCTCAACTATGTTTCCTGCTCACCGTTCCGTGTTCCGATTGCCCGTCTGGCAGCCGCACACGCTGCGATTCTTGAGAAGCAGGGACAGCTGTAAGAAACCCCAGACCGGAAGGGAAACCTTCCGGTTTTTTCTGTTCCCGGACAGTGCCCGGCGGGGGAGCTTTTTTTCAAGAGTTGACATCTGTCGTCCAAAACTGGTATTATAGAACATACGGGATTGAATAAAAAAGAAACACGCCCGGTTTTAAATCAACGCCGGGAAGGCAGATTGAAAGGAGATCAGGATGCGGTCAAACAGATCGAGTTATACGCTTACACCGGCCGGATCCGCTAACGCGATTGAAAGGAAAGCAAAGCAGAAACGTCCGAAAAAAGAGATCAACCAGATCATGCTGATTGTCTTTTTCATCGTACTGCCGGTTTTGGGTCTGCTCGCGGTATTCTTCCAGCCGTTTCGCTTTCTCTTTATTCTGGGAGTTGTGGCATCGATCACGGCCATGTGGCTTTTGAACTGTTTCCTGCCTGCAGGACGGCTGCTCCTCTCGGGTGTTTACGGATTTCTTGCGGTCATCACCCTGGTTGCCGCACTCAGCCGGCAGGATCAGAGCGCGGGAACACTGCGGCAGAATTCGCTGCTGACCCCGATACCTTTGGCAGAGGCGACAACGACGCCGGCATTTGAAAACATGTACAATACCATGGGAACCAGTGTTCCGGCAGAGTATTATGCGGATCTGGAGGGTTCATCAGCCGGAGCAGAAGGCACGGAGGGGACCGAATCCGGTTTCACGGATCCGGGTTATCCGGAGGGCATGGAATCCGGCCAGCCTTCAGATGGCGCTTATGTACCGGATGTGAAATCCGGCGCGGAAATTGCCCTTGAGAATTTCATGGAAAAATGGTACAAGCAGATTACGGCGGACATGGTGGAGTATACCTCTCCCAGCTGGCGTGATGCCCAGACCGATCAGGATCCGGAACACAAGCTGTTCTGGAAGTTCCAGTCAAAGAAACTGGTGGACTGGCGGCAGATGTCAGCGCCGTCCGGGACGGATGCCAGTGATGCCAGAACCATCGCCGTTCAGGCGGATGTGGAGTACAATGGCGAGGTCCGGACCTACGAGTATCAGGCCATTACCCTGCAGGAAAACGGGCAGTGGTATGTGGATCCGGAATCTCTTTCAAGCGGTCAGCTGGTAGAAAAGGCGACCCCGACACCGGATCCGAATCTGACGCCCACGCCGAGTCCGGAACCGACGCCTACGCCGACACCCGGACCGAAAACCAAGCTCTATTACAACAAGGACGGCGGAAAGAAATATCATCTGGATCCCAACTGTCCCTCCGTCGCCTCCAGATACCTGCCTCTGAAAGGGACCTTTACGTACAAGGATCTGAGCAAGAGTCCGTATAACAAGCTCTCTCCCTGTGATAAGTGTGGCGCACCGGTACGGCAATAGTCCGCAGCCGCTTAAGACCTGACAGAAAAAAAGTGTCAGCAGTGCTGACACTTTTTTCATATGGTTCCTCAGGAGATGGAAATCAGAAACATCTCATAGGGGTCGTCGAAGCAGTCGTAGGGCATGGGATTGCCGCCGTTGGTGGATTTCGTCTGATTGGATGAAAACTCCTCTCCGTCTGAGATGATGTCACCCGGGGTAAGGGCAAAACCGTATTCCCCGGCAATCCGGCAAAAACACTCCAGCGGGTCGGCCGCGTCTTTTGTTCCCAGCAGCGCCTGCCGGAAAACGGGATCGGTAAGGGCAAGCTTTCGCATGCCAAGCAGAATGTCGTTCATTTATCCTCCGCAAATTGTCCGATGGCCAGAAAATGACGCGTGGCGCCGGCGGAGCTGACCTCATAGGAGAAACCGTTTTCATTCTGTGAGAGATGGATTTCCAGTTCCTCTTCATCCCGGATTTCACGTTCATATCCGGCCGTCACTGAGCTGATATGACAGCCGTCAAAAGCGGCTTTTCCCAGCTGATCGCACAGCCAGGTGATGTACCTGGTATTGTTGACATGACCGTTGAGATCCATATCGGAATACTGAACCAGGTGTTTGCTCACGGTATAGGTGGAGACGATTTTTGAGGGCAGCCGGTTGGGCAGCTCGGTGGGAATCGGCAGATCGCTGTTGTCCGGAAAATGCAGATCGGCCTGAAGCGGGCTGACGATCCGGCGTGTTTTGGTATCCAGAATGACCCAGAGCGCACCGGCAGCTGCCAGCGGCGTTCCGTCATCCAGGGAGAAGACGTGGTAGCGCGGGCAGAAAAAGCGGTTCATGGTGCCAGGCCAGGTGGTATGACGGATATGCTGTCCAAATCGGGGCGGATTCAGAATGCTCACGTGAATCCGGGAAAGTGCAAAAAACAGCTGACGGTCAAGCAAAGCCTGATGTCCGATTCCCAGAAGGCGGGCATGCGTTTCTCCGCCTTCCTGCATGGCCATGAAAAGGGCATCCAGCCGCATTTTTCCATACTGATCGCAGTCTATCGAGCGGATAGCCAGTGATTCTGTATAGGTTTTATCCATGACTTATTCCTCTTTCCTCTTGTCTTTTCCCGGTTCTCCGGGAAATTCCGGGATAGAATAGCACATTTTTCGCGGGAGAACAAGATTCCCTGACTGACCGGCAGGGATTTCGCATGATCAGTCTATCTCAGATATCGTGGTTTTTTGCGTCCTTTCAAAAAGGCATACTGCCCCCTTGGTTTGTGAACGAATTTTTGAAATTTCGTCGTACTACACACGCATATAGCCGCATGAAAAACAGA
>JAGAHV010000046.1:0-5931 GCA_017626895.1 Clostridia bacterium
ATGTCAGTCCTGTCACCAAGATCGTTGAAAACAGGAAGCTGTATAAACGGAAGAAAAACGCTCGCAACCGGTATGATGACTACGGTGCGGGCGTTTATTATTTATCCTTTTAGTTATCATTTGCCGGAGCGTGCTGAAGGGCCTGGATTTGACTGACTGTCGCTGCGCGACAGGCGCTTCTGATTGCCGGTCACGAATAACCGATTACGGATCGTCATTTACCGATTCACATTTTGCAAACGACAGGTCGATTTTGGTTTCAGCAGCGAATTTGATGTTGCTTGAATGAACTCAATAAAAAAACTCCGGTTTATTGAACCGGAGTGAACTTTCAATAATGAGAGTGTACGGCTGAAAGAATCGACGCCTGGTACCCTTAATACACTCTATACGCTTTATGCCGAAGCCTGTTTTCAGCGCAAAATCGTTCAAGTAATCCTTTCCTGCGCGGTTAGTTCTTTGCAGAATGTCCGGATCTGCAGGTCTTTCGCCGGGTCGGGTTTATCTTTCGGATCAATCAGAATCATCGTCCGGGACAGGTCATGACCCAGGCATTCTTTCAGCTTTCGGAAAGCCTTTTCGGCGCCGGATCCGCTCTGGCAGGCATAGGCTGCATAGACGGATGCGTTCAGAGAATTGTCGGCGAGAAAGGTGCGGATTGGCGGGGCGATGTTTCCTGCCCACACCGGAAAGCCAAAGATGATGGTGTCATACTTGTTCGCATCAAATTGATAAGGTTTCAGTTTTGGCTTTTCAGCCATTACGGCACTTTTTCCACCCCAGAAATACTTCTTAAAGCCACTGGACGGATAATCCTTTTCAGGCTCCAGAGAAAGCAGATCTGCGTGAATTTCCCTGCCGATTGCCTTTGCAACAGCCTCTGTGTTGCCACTCATGGAGTAGTAAACAATCAGTGCCTTCATTTCTGCTCCTTCACACAAATCTTAGTTCGTCCAGGGTATAGCGGATCACTTCATCAATGGAATCATCTTCGTCCTGCTGTGTCAGCCACGAGAGCCAGGGATGGAGTTCTTCCCATGACGCTTGTGTTTCGATTGTCTCCTCATTCATGGAACGGTCACCTCTCTGTATTGATTGGAACTTGGATAGATTGTAGCGAAGAACCATGAAAATTTCAAGACCCGTTCTGTTTTTCATCGGTTCCTCGGCAGAACGGGCTCGGAGTATTTCTTATCACATCGGGCTGCATCCCATTGATGAACGGGCCATATGGCGCTGCTTCTCTTCAGCGCACATCATTGACAAACTGCCGTTATGAGGCAAGCCTGCTCCTCATGAACAGGTGGATTCTGGCACCAGAGACCGGGTTGTCTCTTTTCATAGCTAATGGTGTCTGGCTTCCCGTTCCGAAAATGTACAGGGCACGGATACTGATGCTGATGCATGAAGCCCGCTGGAGATTATTAAAGCACGTGGATGAGATACTGAAGGCAAAGTCCTTGGACCTGGTTCAGGAGAACATTTTATTCTTGACTTGCATCGACAATCATTGGTACTTACAAGATAGATAACATGAGTTTAATGTCTGATTTGTTTAACTTAAAGATACACCGTCTCTCCCTGTATCCGTTAAGTTTTCAATTCAGCCCTTTCTCAGAATAAGGACCATCCGCCTGTCATTTTTTCTTTTATTTTGGGACAGGCAGTTCCTCGTACATTGTTGTCAGCAGCTGAGCAAGGAAATCCCTGTTATCGACGTTGTCAACCAGCAGCATTTCTTTTGCGCCTTCATACGGGCGTTCCATAACAGCTTCCGGCATTAATGCTTTGGCTGATCTGGTTGGCTTGACCAGGAAACGATCATCATAAATGCCGCCAATTATTCTGCCCTTCAGATACAGGATGTACTCGCCCATCATCAGCCTTGAGGTGATTCCGTCAATCGCTGAAAGCTGCTCCAGAATAAAGTCCAGGTATTCTCTGGTGGATGCCATGCTGATTTCTCCTTCAAAGATGGGATGTATTCCGATGCCGCCAACTCAGTCAATGCGTTCTTGATTTGCGGTCAGTTTCAGAAACCGGGCCGCATTCATCTGCTCATTTGTCAGATAGGTTCCATCCCGGAACAGCGCATAGGTCGTGACCGGTGTGGGGGCGTTTCTGGCTTCTTCTTTGCTTGTGATATGAACCGCTTTGAATGGGATTCCGTGTTCCCTGGCGGTTTGCTCGACGACCGGGACATATTTCGCGTTGAAAGGACACTGATTAGTGTAATAGAGGACATACCCGGCCTCCTCCGTTCGTGGATGCCTTGCGCATTCCCGGAATGTCGGCATGGCTGTATCGGAGGAAAATGGCAAAGCCCAGAGCTGGATGCCGTTATCTGCTTCATCACAGATGGAAAATCCCTTATGTTTCAGGTACTTTGGATCAGCCAGGAAGGGCTTCTTTTTCGCTGCACTGAGAATGCACAGCCCTTTTTTCCCTTTTTCCTTACTGTCCCGGATACACAGATCCAGCAGATCACTGGAATAACCGTGTCCCTTGAAAGAACCGGAAACCCATAAACAGTCAATGTACATGAACCCCTCTGCCTGAATCGGATTCCATGCGTTTTCCGCAGGAAGATACTCGATAAAGCATTTTCCGCGTTCAACGCTTTTCAGGAATACCAGCCCCTCTTCAAACCGCTCAAGCAGCCATGCTTTCTTGGAGGCGACCTGCACATCCTTGTTATTGGAAATCGCACAGCAGATATGTTCCTGAGCGATATTCTCTTTTGTGACTTGTATGTATTCCATTTTGTATCCTCCATTGCGGGCCTCATTTTTGGTCATTTGCCTGAGCGACTTTGTCATAGCCCGGATTTGACTTAACTGTCGCTGCGCGACAGGGCCGCTCCATAAGAAGCAGTCAGGGAACGTGTGTTCCCTGACGTATTTGTGTTATCCTATCGGGAAGCAAAGCTCCGTCACATATTCCTCCGGATTCGAGGTTTCATGCGGACTGACGTGGTAAATATTGAACATGGGACCGTTTACCTGATAGCCGTTATCAGTGATCCAGGAGGCGACGGCAGCGGTTGCCTCGCCCATTTGGGCATAGCTTCCCTTGATCACACAACTGGCGACCCTGACCGCCGGAAGCGTTTTGAACTTCACATGTTCCGTATCCTCGTAGGTTCCCCTGACGGTCATGGAGACCATGATTTCCACGTTTTCTTCCCTGTATTCCTTGTCCAGGAAAACCGCTGCTGCCATACAGGGCTCTGCGGGAATCAGCGGCTTTTTGCTCTCAGCCATCATGCCCCAGAGCATGCCCTCATCCTCATAGCGCGGGACAACCATCTGCACGGTCGCGGCGTATCTCTCGGGAATGGTTCTCACAGTCACATCAAATTTCATGTTCTGCTCCTCTCTCAGCCGTTTTCTGGCTGTTTCCAGAAGCATCAGTTTGTACTCCGTTTCCTTTGACAGTCTGGACAGTTCTTCCTCTCTGGCCTTCAGAAACGCGTCCAGCTGAACCTGGTCATCATAGATGTCCAGGACCCGGACGATATCCGCCAGGGCAAAGCCCATATCCTTCAGGGCCGTGATCCGTCCCATAACAGGCAGCTGATCTTCCCGGTAATAGCGGTAGCCGGTAAAGGCGTCGGTCTCAGCCGGCTTCAGCAGTCCAATGTCATCGTAATGGCGAAGCATTCTGATGCTTACTCTGGAAAGCTTCGAAAAATCTCCGATCTTCAGCATTTGCTGTTCCCTCCATGGATGGTGTTTCTGAGCTCGTCCTTACTCTAATCCCTGCCATAGTGTGAGAGTCAATCCCTGTTTTGAAGCTTTTCACGGAAAACCGGGAACCTGAAATTCTTTGTGTGATGTTTCCTGCCTGTCGAGAGCAGGTCATCTGATATCGTTTGGCTGCTGCGGTGCATTTCGGCAATTTCCCCGTGTTGCCTGTGCACAATTCCCGCCGGCGCAGATAACGCATGTCTGCTGCCTTTCTCTGTGTTTCCGGTGACGGGATGGACACTCCGGATGGCTTTATTTCCGAATGGCCGGTGCGGATGACACCGCCTTAATGGCCCCCTGACAGTGAATCCTTACGACACGGCTGCAGTCTGTTTCCGATATTCTCAGCAATTCTTCTACGAACGGCCTGATGAATTCCGGTCTGCGCCTGCCGAGAACGCGGAAGATCTCAGGGGCTTCCATACGGACTTTCTCATCTGCATCAGCCAGCAGTTTCGCAAATACAGGCATTTCATTTTCATAAATTTCAGGCGTATTTGTTGCGATATTTTCAGATGCCCAGATAAAACTCAGTCTGACTCCTGCATCCTCATCTGAAGCAAGGCGGAACATTTCCCGCCAGTACGGTTCGATCAGATGAAAGTCACCGCGTCCGATCCGTCCCATTGCGTTCAGGGCACGTTCCCGCAGCAGCGGTACAGGATTATTCAGAAAAGAGGCAATTGCGGGAACCGCTGTCCGTACATCCGGGGAACTGGCCAGACCCATTTCCCCAAGCAGCCAGAGGGCCTTTGCCTGAATTCTTCGGGATTCATGATTCAGAAGCGAGGACACATAGGGAATGCTTTCTTTCCACTTGTCCCTGGCCTTTGTCAGTGCTCCGAGTTCTTTATAGAGTTCAGCTTCAGCTGACATCGTATTCCTCCTCCGCCGCAGTCTGGTCAATGGACACTGGACATTTCTGGTGCTCATATCTGACAAACTGCCGCTGGTTCGCAGCAGTAATTCAGCGCGAAGCGCGCGGCACCTTCAGGGCTTTCAGACAGGCTTTCTGTTCGTCAGAAATCCTGAAGCTTTCCACGCTCTTCTGAATCGTCTTGTTATGCACCCACGGAGTCAGACGCTTTTCCTCCAGATAGGGCAAAATCAGGTCATACTGCTTCGCCAGCGCAGTCGCAAAATACCAGGCGATCATCATGTTGATGTAGTATTCATCCGACCTGACGGCCGCAACCGCATCTGCATACGCGGTGTCAAAACGCTCATCCAGAAAATGCTGCATCAATGTCCCGATGGCAAACCGGACCGTATAGGTCTTGTCGGAGTTTATCCAGTCCTGAATGAAGGGGAGCAGCTTTTCCGGGTTCTTTTTGAAGACTTTGGGTGAAAGCTGGTCACAGGTGGCCCAGTTATCAATAAAGGGGAGGAAGGCATTGACCTTTGCGATGCATGTGTCAAAGTCTTTCTCCTGTGAAATCACAAAGGCATGCAGCTGGTCTTCATCGAAAAACGGATGCGGCAGGGAGGAAAGGAATCCGTTTATGTCCGGATCCTTATACAGACCTTTTGCCAGGGCACGAAGTGCGGGCGTCCTGACGCCGATGATTCTGTCGGCGTTTACAGTGGGGATGATTTTTGCCTGCATAACGGCATAATCCCTGTCCTGTAACCGGAACAGTTCCGCCACAATTTCATCTCTGTTCATTTTTCTCACTTTCTCTTTCTTTGAACGGCATCGTTTTCGCACTTTCATTGCTGTGTTTGTTTCATCTCCATTATAAGCCGGTCCTGCCCTTGAGTTCAATCCGCGAACCACTCTTTTTTCCGCAATGGGAAATCCGGGATAGGCTGACCCGTTTGTGCAGTGACAGAGAATTTGGGCCTGTGGCTTTTTTAAAAACAGTCCGACAGCGCAGCCGGATTTATGAAAATGAGGAAGCTTCTCTTAAAACATCTGCGATCTGCGTTTCGTCTTTGGGTGAGACACGTGTTTATCTGGATTTTGAGCCGGGATTCTGGTATCATAAATACATAGAGGTTACCTCTTTGGAACCTGAAAAGGAATGGATTCGAAGTCATGGCATTTGTGTGTCAGACAGGTGGATCGGGTAAAGTGATGCAGTAGACCAGGCCGCGGCTCATATAGAGGGCTCGACGCGCGGTGCCGATTTCTCAAGGATAAAAACCGGAGAAGCAGCAATGCCAAAAGCCCGGCATTGAG
>JAGAHV010000047.1:0-34885 GCA_017626895.1 Clostridia bacterium
CCGTGCAGTGTTCTTGAGGGACTCGGGAACATTGATGACGGGCGTCGGGCTGGCAGGCGTAAACATCGGTGATCCCTCTTTTCTATTCGCCTCTTCATTCAGGTACAAAACGGGCAGGTTATCTGACCCTGATTATATCATAAGGTACAAAAAATACGTAACGGACAGATTCCAAGAAAATAAGGAAGGTTTTTTCGAAAAAACTGACAAATCTTGTGGATGAAGAGGCGACAGAGGCGAGAAGACGGGGAAAAGCGCACACATGAAACGGATGGATGGCGGCAATTGAGCGGTACAGAACCAGGATTTTGACCAAAACAGACAAAGATTAGACAAAAATCCGACGGCATGCTATAATCTGCGTAATGGTTATTTACGAGATTATTTTGTACAGGTGAAAGGGTAATGAGAAACAACGAATTGCGCGGACCGATGGCCGTTGAACTGGACATCATTCCATCTGATACAGAGCATATCTTTGATCAAGAGGCGCAATACCAGGAAGTGATGATGCGGTATCACTGCTGTATTCTCGAGATGAGAACGAAAATAGAGGTTCTCTCGACGGAGATGAGCGTGCGGTATCGCCGGAATCCGATTGAGTTTATTGAGAGCAGGCTGAAGACGCCCTCCTCCGTCTCCCGGAAACTGAGAAAGATGGGACACGAGGTAAGCGTCGAGAACATGGAAAAATATCTGTCGGACATCGCAGGCATCCGTGTTCTGTGTGCCTATATTGACGATATTTACGAGATTGCCAGGATGCTGTCCCGACAGGCGGATGTGCAGATCGTGACGGTAAAGGATTACATTAAGAATCCCAAGAGCAACGGATACCGCAGTTATCACCTGATTGTCGAGATACCGGTTAATTTTTCAGACGGCCTTCGGCCGGTCCGGTGTGAGATCCAGATCAGGACGATTGCCATGGACTTCTGGGCGACACTGGATCATGACATGCAGTACAAGAAACTGGTGGAGGATTCGGATGAAATCATGCGCGAACTCAAGGAATGCGCGGATGTGATTCATCAGACCGATGAGAAGATGATGCGCCTGCGTGAGCGGATTCACCGCATTGAGGAAGATGATTTCTGACCGGCCGGTGTGAATCAGGGAGGACAGCCAGTGCGCTGTCCTTTTCTGAATTTGAAAAATATAACGGCCAAAATGCAAAATATAATTGACACATGACAGGAAATGACCTATAATGGCACACGTTCCTGACAGGATCCAGCGGCACCTGACCGAAGCGGAGCGTGACAGGCTTGCAAAAGGGGATACGTACTGCTATAATAGGCGGCGTTCGCTTTGAGAGAATATGCTCCTCGGATGAGCAGAGAAACGGGGCACTTCATGGAACAGCAGTTTGAACTGGGCGATCTTGTCCAGATGAGAAAAACGCATCCCTGCGGAAGCGACCAGTGGACCATAATCCGCGTGGGGGCAGATATTAAGATCCGCTGCAGCAAATGCAGCCGGATTGTGATGATGGACCGCTTTGTTTTTACGAAACGGATGAAAAAGGTACTGGCACACTCGGATGTGCCGATCCGCGGAACGAACGAAACGGATGAACCAGAGGACTGACCGGGAGTAGGATAATGGACGAGAAAAAAATAAACGGCGATGTCAATGAGACGCCGGATGAGAATAACAAGGGAAAAGAGAAGAAGAGCTTGGGACGAGAGATCTTTGAATGGATCATGGTATTCGTCGTTGCCGGTGCCATGGCACTGGTAGTGCGCACGTTTATTTTCGAACCGGTGCGCGTCGACGGAACATCCATGCTGAACTCCCTGCAGCACAATGAGTTTATGCTGACGACGAAGTTTGATTATCTGTTCGGCGATCCGGGCCGGTTTGATATCGTGATCTGCAATTATCCGAATACCACGGATGGAAAATACCGCGTCAAGCGGGTGATCGGCCTTCCGGGGGAGACCATTGAACTTCGTGAGGGAGAACTCTATGTCAACGGGGAACTGGTCGAGCAGAATTTCGATATGACGCCGAACCAGACCAACTATGGTCCCATTACCATTCAGGAGGGACACTATTTCGTTCTTGGAGACAACCGGAACAATTCCAAGGACAGCCGCAATGCCCTGGTGGGAACGCTGGAACGCAGCATGATCAAGGGACATGTCCGCTGTGTCGTTTTCCCGTTCAACAAAGCCAGACTGATGCCGTACTGAGGAGAAGAGCGGGAAACCGCTCTTCTTTTTGTGCCGGTCAGTGAGATTTTCGGTGTTTTGCCTGCTTTCCTGCGAAATACAGCGGGCGGGATTCTTGTAATTTAAAAGAAAATGCAGTAGAATACATCTCCGGCGTGCAAAAGTGACGCCGGGTAGATTAAGGAGTGATTCGTTATGACGAAAATTGATATTTTTTCCGGATTTCTTGGCGCCGGAAAAACAACCCTGATTAAGAAACTGCTCAAAGAAGCCCTGCAGGGCGAGCAGGTTGTTTTGATTGAAAACGAGTTTGGTGAGATCGGCATTGACGGCGGATTCATGAAAGAGGCCGGCATTCAGGTCACCGAAATGAATTCCGGCTGCATCTGCTGCTCACTGGTAGGCGATTTCGGCGTGGCGCTGCGTCAGGTGATTGACCAGTATCATCCGGACCGCATCCTGATTGAGCCCAGCGGTGTCGGCAAGCTTTCGGATGTCATCCGTGCGGTTGAGGGCGTTGAGAAGGAAATCCCGGATACCCGGATGGGCAGCTTTGTCACGGTCGCGGATGCCACCAAGTGCAAGATGTATATCAAGAACTTCGGCGAGTTTTATCTGAATCAGATTGAATATGCCGGAACCATTCTTCTTTCCAGAACACAGAAGATCTCTCAGGCGAAGCTGGAGGAAGAGGTGGCCATGCTGCGCGCGCACAATCCGAAGGCACGCATCATTACCACGCCCTGGGATGAACTGACGGGTGCCCAGATCCTTTCCGCCATGGAGGAGGATCATTCACTGGCAGAGGAAATGCTGGCCAGTGTCATGGCTCAGCCCTATGAGGAAGAGGATGAGGACCATGATCACGACCATCATCATCACCATGATCACGATGATCATGACGAGGATCACGATGAGCATGATCACGACCATGAGCATCATCATGACCATGACGAGGACCATGACCACGATGAGGATCATGACCATGAGGAGCATCATGAACATCATCATGACCACGACCATCACCATCACCACCATCACCATGGCCATGATGCGGATGAGGTGTTTGAGTCCTGGGGCGTTGAGACGGTCCATCAGTTCACGGAGAAAGGTCTGGCGGATATGCTGGCGGCACTGGATGGCGACACGTACGGTGTTGTCCTGCGGGCCAAGGGCATCGTTCCCTGCGCGGAGGGCGGCTGGATTCACTTTGACTATACGCCGGGCGAGCAGGATATCCGGAAGGGCGCGGCGGATGTCACCGGACGTCTGTGCGTGATCGGATCGAATCTGAATGAGGCGAAGCTGGCAGAGCTGTTCGGTGTAGCCTGAGCGGAGGCAGACAATGGCAATTCCTGTATACGTTTTTGCCGGCTTTCTTGAGAGCGGAAAAACATCTTTTATAGCAAGTATCCTCCAGGATCCCGGATTTACCCGGGATGAGCACACCCTGGTGATTCAGTGTGAGCAGGGGATGGAAGAATTCGAACCTGCAATGCTCAAAGAGACGCACACGGAAGTGGAATACGTGGAGGATGAGGACGAGTTTGACGCGGAGCTGCTGTATTCCTTTGTAAAGCGTCATCATCCGGACCGGGTGATCCTTGAAATGAACGGCATGTGGGACCTGGACGCGGCACTTGGCAATCTGCCCGGGGTGATGGAAGTGTATCAGCTGATCACGACCATCAATGCGGAAACCTTTGAGCTGTATTCCATGAACATGGGACAGCGCATGATTCAGCATATCTCCGCCGCCGACATGATCGTGTTCAACCGGGCAACCGAGAAGACGAGGGAACTGATCCGCGGCCGCAATATCCGCAGCATGAATGTCCGTGCGTCCATCTACTTTGAAAACGATGACGGCACCTCGGAGGATTACGGCGAGGGAATGCCGCCGCCATATGATCTGGATGCGGATGTCATCGACATTCAGGATGAATGGTTTGGCGTGTTCTATCTGCATGCGCAGGAAAACCCGGAGATGTATGACGGGAAGACGGTTCGCTTTAAAGGGTTTATCTATCACGGGAAAAAGCTCGGAAAAGATGAATTTGTGCCCGGACGCATGGGCATGGTCTGCTGTGCCAATGACATGCGCTTTGTGGGCTTTATCTGCAAGGCCGGTGAGTTTAAGATTCCGAAGGAACGCACTTGGCAGATGATTACCGCCAGGATCAGGATTGAAGAACGGGAGGAGTACCGTGGACCGGGTCCCGTTCTCTATCTTGAGGACATGTCCCCGGCAGAGCCGCCTGTGGAAGAGACGGTCATGTTTAATTACTAAGTGAATGCGGCGTCCCCGGAAGGCAGGGCGCCGCATTTTGGCAAATAGGGAAAGGACACAGGGCCGTGTCCTGCAGGAGCAGAAACGGACAGCCGCGGCAAAAGACCCGGTTGCTGCGAACAAGGAGGCAGAATGGAAGAGCAGAGGATGGATGAGAATCGCATCGTGGCGACAAATGTGACGTTTCATTATCCGGAAGAGGAGCATAACGCCGTCGATCAGGTGTCCATGCGGGTAAAGCGCGGGGAATTCCTGGCGATTCTCGGACACAACGGCTCGGGCAAGTCAACCCTGGCAAAACTGTTCAATGCGCTGTATGTTCCCGATTCCGGAACGGTGGTGGTTTGCGGAATGGATACGGTGGATGATGAGCTGGTCTTTGATATACGCCAGAACGCCGGCATGGTGTTCCAGAATCCGGACAACCAGATCGTGGCGACGATTGTGGAGGAGGATGTGGCGTTCGGACTGGAAAATAACGGCGTTCCGCCGGCCGAAATCCGGACAAGGATAGATGAGGCACTCAAAATCGTCAATATGAGTGAATATGCGCAGAAAGCACCGCACATGCTCTCCGGCGGACAGAAGCAGCGGGTGGCCATTGCCGGCATTCTGGCCATGAAGCCCAAGGTGATTATTCTGGATGAGGCAACCGCCATGCTGGATCCCAGCGGACGGGAAGAGGTCATGAATACGGTGCACCGTCTGAACCGGGAAGAGGGAATCAGCATTGTCATTATTACCCATTACATGAGTGAGGCGGCAACGGCGGATTACCTGGTGGTCATGGACAATGGGAAGATCCATATGACCGGCACCCCCCGGGAGGTGTTTGCGGATGTTGACAATGTCCGGGGACTGGGCCTGGATGTGCCGCCCATGACCAGCCTTGCACATGAACTCCGGCAGGCGGGGATTGATCTGCGGCCGGACGTACTGACAGTTGAGGAAATGGTGGAGGAAGTATGCCGCTTGTCGTCGAAAAACTGAATCATATTTACATGAAGGGCGGCCCGTATGAAACGCAGGCGCTCAGCGACATCTCCTTTACGATTCAGGACGGAGAGTTTGTCGGCCTGATCGGGCACACCGGCAGCGGAAAGTCGACGCTGGTTCAGCATCTGAACGGGCTTCTGCAGCCAACCTCGGGCCGCGTGCTGGTGGATGGAACGGACCTGGCGGACAAGACCGCGGACCGGAAGCAGATTCGCTGCAAGGTCGGTCTGGTATTCCAGTATGCGGAAAATCAGCTCTTTGAGGAAACCGTGGCAAAGGATATCGCCTTCGGGCCGAAAAACCTGGGCCTGGATGCCGGGGAGATTGACCGGCGGGTCCGGGAGGCCATGCGCCAGGTATCCCTTGACTATGACCGGATTTCCGGGAAATCCGTGTTTGACCTCTCCGGCGGACAGATGCGCCGGGTGGCCATTGCCGGTGTGCTGGCCATGAAGCCCAGCGTTCTGGTGCTGGATGAGCCCTGTGCCGGTCTGGATCCGCACGGCCGGGAGGAGATCCTGGGCCTGATTCGCCGTCTTCACCGGGAATCCGGCGTGACCATTGTCATGGTCAGCCATTCCATGGATGATGTGGCCCAGCTCGCCGAGCGGGTCATGGTCATGCACCGCGGACATCTGGTGATGGACGGGCGGCCGGAGGAGATCTTTACGCGCGGGGAGGAACTCAGGAAAATGGGACTGGATGTGCCTCAGGTGGTGCAGCTGGGCGAACAGCTGCGGGCACGGGGCTATGAGATTCCGGAACAGATCTACCGGATGGAGGATATGCGGGAACTGCTGATCCGACTCTTGAAAAAGGGGGAATACCATGCTCAATGACATTACGCTGGGACAGTATTTTCCCGGCAATTCACCGATTCACCGCATGGACCCCCGGGCAAAGCTGATCCTGACCATTGTGTATATCGTGGCGGTTTTTCTCGTCAAGAGTTTTGTGGGGTATGCCATTGCACTGGCATTTCTGTATATGGTGGTCCGGCTGGCCAAAATTCCGTTCAGCTATGTGATCAAGGGAATCAAGCCCCTTCGGTTTATCATTCTGTTTACCTTTGTGCTGAACCTCTTTTTCCTGACCGGTGAAAAGGTTCTGCTGACCATTGGACCGTTCCGGCTGACGCAGGAGGCGCTGTTCAATGCGGTGTATTTCTCCCTCCGCCTGGTTTTCCTGGTGATGGGAACCTCGGTGCTGACCCTGACCACGAGTCCGGTTCAGCTGACCGACGCCCTTGAACGGATTCTGCATCCCCTGCAGCGCTTCCATTTCCCTGCCCATGAGCTGGCGATGATGATGACCATCGCCCTGCGGTTTATTCCGACGCTGCTGGATGAGACGGATAAGATTCAGAAAGCACAGATGGCCAGAGGCGCGGATTTTGAATCGGGGAATCTGATTCAGCGCGCCCGGGCGATGATTCCCCTTCTGGTGCCGCTGTTTGTCTCCAGTTTCCGCCGGGCCAATGATCTGGCCATGGCCATGGAGGCAAGGTGTTACCGGGGCGGCGATCACCGGACACGGCTGCGTGAACTGCGGTACACCCGGCTGGATGCCATTGCGGCGCTGGTCATGGTGGTGTTTGTGTTTCTGATCGTGCTGGAGGGACATTTCTTTGGCTGAGATTCATCTCCGCTCCAGACACCGGCCCTCTGAGGCGGACATTGTCCCGGCCGGCCTGCGAAGGGTCGTGATGGTGGTGGAATATGACGGAACCGCCTATTCCGGCTGGCAGCGGCAGGCCAATGCGCCAAGCGTGCAGCAGTGCATGGAGGAGGCGTTCACCGCCCTTACCGGGGAGCAGGTGCCGGTGATCGGGTGCAGCCGGACGGATGCCGGTGTGCACGCCCTGGGCCTGGTGTGCCATTTGGACACCGGATGCCGCATTCCGTCGGACCGGCTGCCCTATGCGCTGAATACGAAGCTGCCCTGGGACATTCGGGTTCGGGCGGCCAGGGTGGCCCCGCCGGGCTTCCATGCCCGGTTCAGCACCTGCGCAAAGGTGTATCGGTACACGTTTTACAATTCGCGCCAGATGTGCGCCGTCGGGCGCCAGTATGCGGCCCACGTTCCCAAGGAAATGGAGGATGCGCGAATCCATCTGGCGGCCAGATCTCTCCTGGGAACACATGATTTCCGGGCCTTTGCCGCCAGCGGAAATGAGTCAAAGACCACGGTGCGGACCATGTATGCCATTCGGCTCTGGCGGGAGGGAGAGAAGGTCATTTTCCGCATCATGGGGGACGGGTTTCTTTACAACATGGTCAGAATCATCGCCGGAACCCTGTCGGAGATCGGGACGGGAAAACGGCCGCCCTCCTGTATCCGGGAGGCGGTTGAAACAGGCAGCCGGCTCTGTCTCGGAATGACCGCACCGGCCTGCGGGCTGATGCTTGAGCGGGTTCTGTACGAAGGAGATGAAGGGGTCATCCCCGAACTGTTCGATCCGGAACAAAGCGGTGTGTACTATTCCGGGTCTGGAAAGGAATAGCATGGCATTATTTGGTTCAGGCGATATCGGAATGGATCTGGGAACCTCCGTCATTCATATCGTTGTCAAGGGAAAAGGCGTCGTCTTCAGCGAATCCGCCTGTGTGGCGTTTGAACGGGAAACCCGGAATGTCATCGCTGCAGGGGACCGGGCCAAACGAATGATGGGACGAACCCCAAGGGATATGGATGTGGAGCGTCCGTTTCGTGAACCGCATATCCGCAGTTTTGACCTGGTGAACAAGATGGTCAATTCCTTTGTGCGGAATTTCATCAAAGAATGGAAAATTGGCCGCCCGCGCCTGTTTCTGGCACTGCCCTGCGGGCTGACGCCGACGGAGCGGCAGACGATCATTGAGATGATGGTGGATGCCGGAGCACGGACGGTGGTGCCGGTGGATGAGAGCGTGGCCTCTGCCATCGGGGCGAAAATCCGCATTGACCAGCCCTATGGACGCATGAATGTGGACATGGGCGGGGCACGGACCAGCATCGCAGTCTTTTCCATGGGCAATCAGGCCAAGTGGCGCATCGATGATTTCGGCGGTGACCGGCTGGATGCGGCTGTCATGGATTATATGCGGCGAAAACACAACCTGATTATCGGGGAAAACACGGCCGAGCGGCTCAAGATCATCCTGGGAGCTGTCCGGCCCTTTGATCAGACGCTTCAGGAAGAGGTCTTTGGACGGAGCCTGATCTCCGGCCTGCCCCGCGGCCTGATCGTCAATTCGGATGAAATTACGGAGGCGCTGCAGCCGCCGATTCATGATTTCATCAATGTGCTGCATCGCTTTATTGAGCAGACGCCTCCGGAACTGGCCAGTGATATTTTTGATGCCGGGATTACGCTCTCCGGCGGAAGCGCCAGGCTTTACGGGATGGAGGAAATGCTGACGGAACAGATCGGAATGCCCTTCCACGTGGCGGATGAGCCGGAACTCACCGTTGCCCGGGGACTGGCCGAGCTGATCTCCAATCCGGATGCCTACGAGAAAATCAATCTGGGTTCTCCGTATAAGGAAGATGAGGTTATTGACTGAGACCTCAGCAGCCGGGGAACCGACCAGAGGCTGTTCACAGGAATCTGACCTGCCGCACCGCGGACAGTCGGATTTCTGTGAAGGAAGGACTCTGACAGATGCCAGGGAGCTGCTGAGGAGGAGGAAACGCATGAAACGGACCTGTTTGTCGTTAATGCTTCTGGCTGTTCTCTTTACGCTCGGGGGCTGCTTTGTCTCGCCGGACCCGACGCTGGAACCGCTTGAGATCACGGGCAACGAGGTGCCCTTTGGCACGGTGCAGCCGCTGCAGACGGTGGGGGCGACGGCCACGCCCAGTCCCACACCCAGCCCGACGCCGGATACCTGGCAGAACAGCGGCGAGAGTACCTGGGAGGACTGGGCAAAGGATGTCCTGCCGACGACAACGCCCCGCACGGCGGCGACCATGGCCCCCAATGCCAGCAACTGGCAGACATCCACCACGGATTACAACGCGGGCTATCCGGTCCTGCGGCTGGGTTCCACGGGTACGGATGTATCAGATCTGCAGACACGGCTGACGGAGCTGCGCTATTACGGCGGCGTCATTGACGGGAAGTACAATGCGGATACCCAGAAGGCCGTCATGGAATTCCAGGAAAAGAACGGACTGACGGCAGACGGCATTGCGGGCCGTCAGACGCAGGATCTTCTGTATTCGACGGCGGCCCAGGCAAAGGTGATCAGCGTCAGTACGGAGGAGAATGCACAGGGGTATATCCTGCTGAAAGAGGGCGCCTCTGGCATGGAGGTGCGCAAGATCCAGGCGCGGCTGGCCGAGCTGGGGTATTATTCCGGCGGAACGGATGGTCTTTACGGGGCCACCACGGTGGATGCCGTGAAGGCGTTCCAGCGGGCTAACGGTCTTTCGGCAGATGGCCAGGCCGGTGTCCAGACCCAGACGAAGCTGTTTTCGGCAACGGCCGTGTATGCCGCTTCGCCGGTAGCCACGGCGGACCCCAATGCCGCAAGAACCATGACCCTGGGGATGACCGGGAATGATGTGTATGCCCTTCAGGAGCGCCTGATCGCCCTGCGGTATCTGAACGGCGTTCCGGATGGCGTTTTCGGCGAGGAGACGCAGAATGCCCTGATCGCGTTCCAGAAAAACAATGGCCTGACCGCGGATGGTTCCGCCGGTGCCAGTACCCTCAAGCGGCTGAATGGTTCCGCCCGGGCGGCCACCGGCTCCACCCCGACCCCGGTGCCCGCCGGTGCAACGGTGCTGCATGAGGGGGACTCCGGTGAGGCGGTTTACCAGATGCAGATGCGTCTGTTCGAGCTGGGCTTTTATAACGGGCGGATCGACGGGCGGTTTGGTCCGGACACCACCGAGGCGGTACGGGCATTTCAGCAGGCGAACGGCCTGACGGTGGACGGTGTTCCCGGCAAAGGGACCTTTGCCCGCATGAATTCGGACGCGGCAGTGGGTGCCCTGGGGACTGCCGAAACCACCCCTGCACCTGCGGCTGCCACGGCAGAACCGGCAGGAACGGAAACCGCGCTGGTGCTCCGGAGAGGGGACCGGGGTCAGGCGGTTACCCTGCTCCAGCAGACGCTCAAAAATCTGGGGTATCTCAATGCCGAGGCGGATGGCCAGTTCGGCTCCGGAACGGAAAATGCCCTGCGGGCATTTCAGCGGGCCAACGGCCTGACGGCGGATGGCGTAGCCGGAAAAGGGACGCTGGCGATTCTGTACAGCAGCGATGCGAAAGCGGCATCGGGAAAGTCAGTGGCGGCAACCCCTGTTGTGACGGCTACCCCCAAACCCAATACGGACATCATCATTCAGTGGCAGAGCGAAGGGGAGGATGTCCGACAGTACCAGACTCGACTGGCGGAACTCGGATACCTTTCCTCGAAGAATGTGACAGGCAAGTTCAATCAGCCGACGGTGGATGCCACCAAGGCATTTCAGACCATGAACGGACTCAAGGTGGATGGAGCAGCTGGACCGCAGTCCCTGAAGCTGATCTATTCAGATGACGCGCTCAACGCGGACGGGGTCCGGGCGGGGGATCTTTCCGGCTCGGTGGATACGCAGCCGGAGCAGCTATTAAAAACAGGAATGACAGGCGAACAGGTACGTCTTTTGCAGAGTCAGCTGGCGGCATTAGGGTATCTGTCCGCCTCTTTTTCAAGTGGCGTGTATGATAAGGAGACGGAGCAGGCGGTCCGCCGTTTTCAGGCGGCAAACGGTCTGCCGGTGGACGGGCAGGCAGGGAGTGCAACCCAGTCGCTGGCAGTCTCAAGCCGGGCCAGATCCGCGGCCTCACAGTCCCTTTCCGTCAGCAACCAGACGCGTGAGAATATGGAGCAGCGGCTGAACGGGGCCAACCAGTCAAGCCTGAACGGAGGCGGATTTCTCTGCAGCGGCGGCGGGAAACTGTATTATGCGGACCCGGAACGGGGCGGCGTGCTGGTATCCAGTGACGGAAACCGGGTCCGGCAGCTGAGTGAGGACCGGCCGCGGGCGCTGCACTGCACCAATGGCCGTCTTTACTATATTGCGGAGGATCAGGGGAGCGACTGCATTGTCCGGATGAATACAGATGGCAGCAGCCGGGAAATCCTCCTGCGGGCAGAGGTGCTGGTGCAGCTTGTGCTGCATGACGGGGTTCTTTATTATCTGGATGCAGCCGGAAATCTGAAAAAAAGAACACTCTCCGGGGAGGAGCGTGTTCTGATTGGCGGGGTACACGGGTTTACGCTGGATGCGCAGCAGGGACAGCTGGTATGTCTCCTGGGTGAGACGGTGGTTACGGTTGACCTGAACGGTGGCAGCCAGAAGGTCATCTTTACCGGAACGGCTGAGGAAGCCCTGTGCATGGGTGACCGGGTGTTGATTCTCTCGGCGGGCAGGGTTGTCCGGCTGTCGCCAGGGGAGAATGCCGCCATTTCCAGCCGTTCAGCGGTGCATATCGGTGCGTACCGGGACAGAATCATTGAGGTCAGCGGCGAGGGAATTGATTCCTTTGATATTAACGGGGAGGACCGCCGGACCATTCTGGCGGGTACATTTGAGTGCTTTGCCATTGCCGGCGGAATGCTGTATGCCGGAAACCGGGACGGATTTACGCAGAAAGTACAGCTGTGATCACAGCCAGATTTCATCGGTGAGCGCCTCAAGGTAGGCAAGCGCCGGGCGGCTTTGAATCAGGGCGGCGGAGGCGGCCCGGACCGCTTCCACAAAGGATCCGCGAAGGCCGCTGAGGCCGGAGCGGCAGAGGGGACACACGGGCCGGGCCCGGGGGTCCATCACTACCTGAACCGCTCCGTTCCTGACTTTCGGAAAAAGCGGAAAGAGGCGGCAGGCCAGGGGACGCTGTGCTCTCTCACAGGTACCCTTGCAGACAAAGAGGCGGGCAGGAAAAGGACCAATGGAATACCCGGGAGTCAGGACGCGGCCAAAAGAGCAGTTTTCGTACAGCGCTTCCTCACCCGGAAACAACAGCATGCCCTCCGTGTCACTGCCCTGACAGCAGGCAGCAGAGCAGAGCTGTCCGCAGTTGCGAACCAGCGGCGTTTCATTAAGCAAAAAATCACGGGCTATTTGCAGGGTTTTATCCAGGGGAATCCCTCCATTCGTTTTGACACTTGTTTGAAAACCGCTTCCATGATAACATGAAGCAGAGTAAAAGTCATCTGTAAACAGCGGATGCCGCCCGGATGGGCGTGTGACATTTCTGAAACGGATAAAGAGAAAGGCAGGAATGGCGATGGAAAAGGTTTCGTTCCTTTCGATGGCTGCCATGGCCTTTTGTGCGGTGATGAGCATTGCCGTGCCGATTGTCCTGGCGATTGTTCTGCGAAAAAAATACCGGGCCGACTGGCTGCCTTTTGTCGTCGGCTATGTGGTGATGTTCCTTTTTGCATTTGTGCTTGAGAAGGGAGTCAATTCCCTGATCCTGTCCATCCCGGCCGGCCGGTCCATTCAGTCGAATGTGTTCCTGTTCGGCCTGTTTGGCGGCTTCATGGCGGCGCTTTTTGAGGAAAGCGGACGGGCGCTGGCCTTTGGAACGATCCTGCGAAAAAACGACCGGATGGTCAATGCTCTGATGTATGGGGCCGGACATGGCGGAATGGAATTCATGATGATTCTGGGCGTGACCAGCATCAACAACCTGATCTGTGCCGGAATCATCAACAGCGGACAGCAGGCATCCGTGCTGGCGCAGCTGCTGCCGGAACAGGCGGAAAAGTTATCAACCGCCTTTGCCGTAATGGTCACGGTGCCCCCGGGAACCTTTTTGCTGGGACTGGCAGAGCGCTGCATGGCGCTGGCCCTGCAGCTGGCGCTGTCCTGTCTGGTATTCCTGGCTGTGCAGCGCAGGCAGTTCCGGCCCTTCATCATCGCGTTTATTGCGCATGCCCTGGTGGATGCCGCGGCGGGAATCCTGTCCGGTCTGCAGGTTCCGGAGCTACTCATTGAATGCGTCATCCTCGTCATGACAGGACTTGTGTGGCTTGTGGTCCGGGCTGAGAGAATACGGGCAACGAACCGGGAACAGAGGTAAACGGTCAGAATCTATAGGAGTGGAAATGAACAATTATTATGCATACCTGCTGCGTGATCTCATGGAGCGAAACCAGATTGTTTCGGTCTATTCAGACGCAGAACATCCGGAAGATTTTGTGGTGGGCCGCATCGAACAGGTCGATTCGGAACATTTCCTGATGTGTGAGTTCATGCCGTGGGGTGAGATAGAGGGATATCGGGTCAGGCGGATCCAGGATGTGTTTTCCGTCCTTTACGGAGAGGAATACGAGGAACGGATCCGGCTGATGCGGACGCTCAGTGAGCGTCGGATCCGGCGTGTGCTGCCGCAGGACTGTTCCCTTGAGGGCGGACTCCTGCAGGCGGTGCTCAGGGTATGTCAGGAAACACAGGAAATCATTACGCTTGAAATGGGCATGGAAGTGTTCAGCGGACGTGTGAAGGAATTCAACGGTCTTTACCTGACGATGGATCTTCTTGACTACTTTGGAAACCGGGACGAGGAAGAGGTCTTTGAACTGCGGGATATCGGAGTCGTGCAGCTCAGATCCGGTGAGGAATGGATGTACCGGCGCCTTGAAAAATGGCAGGCATCCGAGGCAGCGGCCCTGGGAAAGGCGGAGAATGCGGATGAAAATCACGATTCTGACCACATTTCCTGAGATGTTTGCGCCACTGCATACCAGCATCCTCGGACGGGCGGAAAAAGCCGGCCTGCTTGAGATCCGCGAGGTGGATATCCGTGCCTATTCGAAAAACAAGCATCACAATACGGATGATGCCCCTTTCGGCGGCGGTGCGGGAATGGTGATGCTGGCACAGCCCATTGTGGATGCCGTCCGGGATGTCATGGGGCCTCATTTCGAGGGGAAGCGGATCTATCTCTCGCCGCGGGGGAAAACCCTGACGCAGGCGGATGCGGAAAAGTATGCACAGGAAAAAGAACTGATTCTGTTGTGCGGACACTATGAGGGTGTGGACCAGCGGGCAATTGATCTTTGCATGGACGAAGAGGTGTCCATTGGGGATTACGTGCTCACCGGCGGTGAACTGCCGGCCATGGTGCTGGTCGACTGCATTGCCCGGCTGGTTCCGGGAGTGCTTGGCTGCGGGGAAAGTGCCGCGAATGAGAGTTTCTCCTCCGGCCTTCTCGAATATCCGCAGTATACCCGTCCCCGTGAATTTGAAGGGCTTGTGGTCCCTGAACCCCTGCTGAACGGGAATCACCGGGAAATTGAGGACTGGCAGTTCCGGGAGGCACTGTACATTACGCTGAAGCGCCGGCCGGAGATGGCAATCCGGTATCTGCAGGGGCTCAAACTGACGAAGAGCAAAAAGAAACTGGTGGATGCGGTCTATGCCCGCCTGAACAGTGAAACGGGTGAGGAACTGAGCCGGGAGACAGAGCCGGAAACAGTCACGGCGGAGACAGAGGTCATCCCGCCCCCGGCGGAAGATCCCTGCGCGGAGACTGCCGCGGCATCCGGGACAGAGGAAACCTGACCGGGCAGCGGTCCGGAAACGGATGTTCCGGCCGCCGATCAAACTGGGGGAGATGAGGCAGAGGATGAACGAGAACGGCCCGGCAGGCGGAACACTGTGTGTCGGGATTATGGCCCATGTGGACGCGGGAAAGACAACCCTTTCAGAGCAGATTCTGCTTCATACCGGCAGAATCCGGACCACCGGACGGGTGGATCACGGAGATGCGTTCATGGACAATGAGACGCTGGAGCAGCAGAGGGGGATTACCATTTTTCAGGAACAGGCGTCCCTGCTTCTTGACGGGAACACCAAAATCGTCCTGATCGATACACCGGGACATGAGGATTTTGCGGCTCAGCGCCGACGGGCGCTGCTGGTCATGGACCTGTGTATTCTGGTGGTCTCCTGTGCCGACCGGATTCAGAGCGGAACGAAAACCATTTACAGGGAGGTCAGGGATGCCGGCATCCCGATTCTTTTCTTTCTCAACAAAACGGACCAGGCCGGCGCGGATCCTGCGCGGACACTGAATGCCCTGAGAGATGCCCTGGAGGCGGACATTTTGTGGGCAGATACGGCCGTTGAGGCGGCGAGGGAGGAAATTGCCCTGCGGGATGAGACACTGCTAGAGGAACATCTGGCAGGACCTGTTCCGGAATCACGCTATCTGGAGGTGCTGCGAAACCTGGTCCGGACAGGGACGGCGTCTCTCTGCCTTGCCGGATCCGCCCTGCAGGACCGGGGGGTACGGGAGCTGCTGGGGGTGATTCCGAAACTGTACAGCGGACATGCTGCACAAAAGGCAGAGGAACCCTTCTCCGGACTGGTATACCGTGTCCGGCGTCAGGGGGGACAGCGCCTTTCCTATATCCGCGTCACCAGCGGATCCATTGTTCCAAAGATGGAAGTGCAGACCATCACCGGGCCGCAGAAAGTGCATGCCCTGTATGAGGCGCAGGGAAACCGTCTGACGGGCATGGACATCTGCCGGAGCGGCGATGTGGCGGTGGTGACCGGTGTGACGGCGGTACCCGGCGAATGGATTGGCTGCGGAGCCAGGGCGGCCGCCGTACCGGAGCCCATGATGGTCCAGGAACTCATGCCCCAGGCACCGCTTACCAAACAGAAACTGCTGAGTGATCTGCGGGAACTGGAAGAGGAGGAGCCGGAGCTGTGTGTCAGGCCTGCCGGGGAGGCGATTCAGGTCGGCCTGGTGGGGAAAACGCAGCAGGAGGTGCTGGTGCAGCTGCTGAAAAACCGCTATGGGGATTCGGTTATGGCCGGTGAGCCCCGGGTACAGTACAGGGAAACCATCCGGGAACCGGTGACCGGCATCGGGCACTATGAACCGCTTCGGCATTATGCCGAGGTCTGGCTGCGCCTTTTGCCGGGGAAACCGGGGAGCGGGATCACCTTTGAAAGCCGCGTTCCGCCGAATTCACTGGATGAAAACTGGGTCAGACTCATTCGCACGCACATCTTTGAACGGGAGCATCCGGGCGTCCTGACCGGCAGCCCGGTCACCGATCTGCGTGTTGTGCTGATTGGCGGACGGTCCCACCTGAAGCACACGGAGGGCGGCGATTTCCGGGAGGCGACCTGCCGTGCCCTCCGTCAGGGGCTGATGCAGGCCATGAATGTCCTGCTGGAGCCCTTTGTTTCCTTTGAACTGACGATGCCTGCGGTTATATTGCCCAAAGTGACCGGCGACCTGATCGGCATGAATGCGCAGATGGAGGCGCCGGAATACCTGTCGGAGTCGGAGGTGGTGCAGCGCGGCAGATGCCGCCTGGCGGCCATCTACGATTATCCGGAGCGTTTTGCCTCCCTTACACACGGGTATGGGCGCTTTTCCATGCAGTACTGCGGACATTTCCCCTGCAGGGATCAGGAGGAAGTAGTGAAACAGTGCGGTTATGTGGCAACCGAGGATCCGGACAATCCCTGCAACAGTGTCTTCTGCAGTCACGGCGCCGGCTTCCCGGTGACCTGGGATCATGTCCGTGAATGGGCACATCTGGCAAAGGACATGGAGGGACACGAAGATGCTGTCGATTAAAACGGATCCGGAATCATCGCTGTCCCTGAGTGAACAGATCTACCGGGCCATCTGCCGCGAGATAGAGGCAGGAAACCTGGTCCCCGGCCAGCGGCTTCCCTCCCGCAGGGAACTGGCAGATGAACTGCATGTCAGCACCACAACGGTTGAAACCGTGTATGATCACCTGATTGAGGAGGGTGTATGCGAGAGCCGCCCGAGGAGCGGCCTGTATGTGGCGGAGGAGCCGCTCATTTCCGGGGCACAGGCGCCGGAAAAGACGGAGGTTCGATGGGATTTCAGCATCGGGGCCATGGATGCCGCACAGTTTCCCTATTCCATATGGGCCAAGCTCATGCGACTGGTGCTCAGTGAACAGAGTGATGAACTGCTTACCACCGGCGATCCACGGGGCAGCTCCGGCCTGCGCAGTGAGATCGCCCGGGTCCTTTACCGGCTGCGGGGAATTGAAGCAGATCCGGAGCGGATCGTGCTGGCAGCCGGAACGGACATGCTGGTGGCCATCCTCATCACGCTCATTGGCCGGGAACGTCTGTTTGCGGTGGAGGATCCGGGGTATGCCAGAGCCAGGCGGATCCTTATCGCCGGCGGGGCGAGAATCATTCCCGTGCCGCTCCTGCAGGGCGCCATTGACGTGAGGGAACTGTATCAGAGCGGTGCCGGCGCCGTCTATGTGACCCCAGGAAGGCAGTTCCCGACGGGACAGGAAATGCCGGAGGAGCGGCGGATCAGCCTGATGCGCTGGGCGAGGGAAACCGGTGCCTATATCCTTGAGGATGACTATGAGGGAGAGTTTTCCCTCATGCCCGGGGCCCTTTCTCCCCTGGCGGCCCTTCCGGATGCCGGCCGGGTGATTTACATGAATACCTTTGCCCGGACCCTGGCGCCCGGCCTTCGCATCAGTTACATGATTCTCCCGGAATCTCTTCTTGACCGTTACAGGGAACTTTACAGCGCGTGCAGTGTTCCGGGATTTGAGCAGGCCACCCTGCAGAAATTCATGGAAGGCGATTACTTTGAACGCCATATCCGGCGAATGCGGACGCTGTACAAAGAGAGACGGACGTTCCTGAATGATGAGGTGCACAGACTTGGGCTGGGCAGGCTGCGTGAGAGCAGTGCAGGTCTGTTTGAACTGCTGGATGTGGATAGCCCTCGCAGTTCCGGAAAACTTCTTGAACTGGCGGCGGAAGCGGGTGTTCGTCTGAGTGCCCTTTCAGATTACAGCATTCTGCCAGGAAAAGAGGACGCTTCGGGGACGGTTCTCCTGGGCCTGGCGGGAATGGATAAGGACAGAATCCGGGAGGGACTTGAAGCGCTGCAGAAAGCCTGGTTTCCGTCCTTTAACAGAAAAAACGGAGGATGAACATGAACATGAACCACCGGCCCTGTGATGCAGAGCCCCTGCCGGAGCAGCTGAGGGTCTTTCATCCTGCCGCGGCAGAGCAGGTGCGGCAGTTTCATCAGGGAATGGCCGGCTATGCCGAAACACCGCTGCGGGAATTAAAAGGTCTTGCCGGTACACTGGGGCTTTGTAAGCTCCTGGTCAAGGATGAAAGTCTCCGGTTTGGCCTGAACGCGTTCAAGGTTCTTGGCGGTTCCTATGCCATGGGCCGGCTGCTGGCAGAAAGAGACGGGATTCAGCCGGAGGAGATGACCTTTGAGCGTCTCATGAACCGGAACAGTGCTGAGGAAAAGGTCACCTTCATTACAGCCACGGACGGCAACCACGGACGCGGTGTGGCCTATACCGCCGCGCAGCTGCATCAGCGCTGCATCGTCCTTCTGCCGGCCCATACGGCAGAGGAACGGGTCAGAAATATCGCAGCACTGGGCGCTGAGGCGGTAGTAACAGATCTCGTATACGATGATGCCGTGCGTCTGGCAGCGCGGATGGCAAAGGAAAACGGCTATCTTCTGGTACAGGATACCGCCTGGCCGGGCTATGAGCAGATTCCACTGTGGATTATGCAGGGATACATGACCATGGCCGACGAATGTCTCAGACAGATGAAAACCCCGCCGACGCACCTTGTTCTGCAGGCCGGGGTCGGGTCCATGGCGGCTGCGGTGGCGGAGTATTTTGCCAATGCCTGTCCGAAGACAAACATGAAAGTGATTATTGTGGAACCTGAACAGGCAGACTGTTTTGCGCGGACAGCCCGGTCAGGGAAGGAAATCTGCCGGGTTCCCGGGAAAATGAATTCCATGATGGCCGGCCTTTGCTGCGGTGAACCCAGTACGCTGGCCTGGGAAATTCTGCGACGCCGCGCAGCCTGGTATGTCACCATACCGGACGGGGTTGCGGCCCTGGGAATGCGTGTCCTGGGGAATCCGCTCCCGGGTGATCCGCGGATGATCTCAGGGGAGAGCGGTGCATCCACGACGGGATTTGTCATTGACCTCATGCGCAGGCCGGACCTGGCTGCGATGCGCAGCGAACTTGAAATCGGTCCGGATTCCTCGGTGCTCTGTATTTCAACTGAGGGGGACACGGACCGGGAAAACTACCGCGCAGTTGTCTGGAACGGACGCTGTCCGTATCCGGAGAAATAGACGGAAGGTTCTGTTCAGGCACGAACAGGTCTGCAGAAGATGAATGCGTTACGGAAAGAAAGGAGACACAGAAATGAAAAAAGTCATTGCAACGAAACAGGCACCGGCGGCCATCGGGCCGTATTCCCAGGGAATTGAAGCATCCGGGCGGATGATCTTTGTTTCCGGACAGATCCCGATCAACCCGGCCACCGGAAACATTGAGGCAGAAACGATTGAGGAACAGACCCGTCAGTCACTGACCAACATCCAGCACATTCTGGAGGCGGCCGGTGCCGGTATGTCTGATGTGGTCAAGACGACGGTTCTTCTTGCAGACATCGCCGACTTTGCGGCCATGAATGGTGTCTATGCGGAGTTCTTTAAGGGAGACTGCCCTGCCCGCGCGGCGTTCCAGGTTGCGGCAATTCCAAAGGGTGCCAGGGTGGAAATCGAAGCGATTGCGGTCGTTGACTGACAGGGGATAATCTGAGAAAAGTCTGCTGTGCAGGCTTTTTTCTTTTGCCTTTTTCTGCCAAAAAACAGATGTTCCACCGGGAGGATCCCTTGAGTGCATGTTTGAAAGTGGAGAAAGAAAGTAGAATCTAAAGCAAAACATATATGAAAGTGGAGGATGATGTTAATAAAATGATAAAATTGCATCAAAAAATGGAGAGTAGTAAATATAGCACTCAGAGGAGTTTCTCCGGAGCTCGCTTCCTCCATATAAAAAGCACTGCCAGGCTTGTGCCTGCAGCGCTTTCATCTTCTTTTTGATAAGCCGGCTCCCGGATGGCCCGCTTTGTACGATATAAGCGGTGTGGTCAGCGGTCCATCCGGACAGGGGAGCCGGAGGAATAAGCCAGAAGAAGGAAAATGGGGGCAAGGGCGTACAGAGGCATGATATACCGTGCCAGTGTACAGGGCCCCAGAAGATAGGAGGCGAAAAGAGCAAAAGGAGCGGCAATGGGGGCAAAAGGCAGTGAATTTCCCCGGATGCGGCGGACGGTCAGGGAAAGCGCCAGAATCCAGATGGGGATGGCGGTGGAGAACAGGAGGGGGAGAAACGGCATGCGAAGATAGCGGTTATACCGGCAGATCTGTTCATAAAAGGCCCGAAGCCGGGGCAGGAAACTGGTGACGTGGAAACCGATGTCCTGCAGATCGTATTCCTGTGTCTGCAGATAGCCTTTCTCATTATAGGAAACATCCGGATAGATGGTGGTATGACTCAGATCATCCGGATACCAGGACCCGATATTCAGCATCAGGAACGCCTCCAGATACGGAACAGCCGCGTGTCCGGCCGCGTTTCGCCAGAGGCGCAGGAAGTCAGAGCCCTCACGCTCAAGCCGGTCACGGTCCAGGTAGCCTTTTGCCGGATCGGCCAGATGCGGATGAAGTTTGAGACCCTCGGGTGAGGTGTACCAGCTTTCCAGTTCGGCTTTTTCAGAATCCGTCAGGGCCCGGGCGTTATAGGCGCGGACCAGCTGCTGTGCAGGCAGGCTGTAGAGCTGGAACGAGGGAAGGGAGACGGGATGCAAAACCGCTGTCAGGGTCAGATGGAGTGCCAGCGGAGCAAGCAGAGAGGCGAGGAGGAGATAAAGGATTTTTCGGGTATGACGGCGGAGAAGAAGGGCGAGGAACAGGGGGATCAGGGCAAAGAGGCCGTTGACCCGCATCAGCGCGGTTCCGGCGGCACAGAGCAGGAACGATACGGGGCCGGTCTTTCGGGCAAAAAAGGCTTCCGGATTCTCCAGCAGCTCAATTCCACGGATAACCAGCCCAATCAGGCAGGCAGTGAACAGGGTGTCCTTCGTCATGGAAACGGCCATGACGGAAAAGACCGGATGGAGGCCGAAAAACAGGACGAGGCAGGCCGTGAAGAGGCGCGGGATTCCGTGCCGGCGCAGGAACATGCAGCCGCTGGTGAGAACGGATGCAAGGATGACCATCTGCAGCAGGGACATGAGAAAAAGACCAAAGGTACGGCTGATCAGGAGCTCCCCCAGGGTAATGACCGAAATCATCAGGGCACTGTGAGTCAGAGGATGAATCAGCGAATATTCTCCCGTCAGATGCTGCGAGTATTCTGTCTGAAAATCGTAGTTCAGCATTCCGGGCCAGTAACTGAGCAGAACCGGTGCCCAGAGGAGAAGAAGCGCGCAGAAACAGAGGAGCCGTTCCGTGCGCTCTCTGCCCGGCGCGGAGGCCGGCAGGGAGAGAACGGAAATGCGGTGCAGAAGGGCGCTCAGGAATGGGGTGAACAGGAGCGGAACGGCCAGACGCCGCAGGGCACTGCCCAGACCGGGGAGAAAGGCCCGATAGGTGAACAGCTCCGTTCCGACGGAGAGCGCCAGTGAGAAGAGAAAAGCCGGAACAGCGGTGCGGCACAGCCGGCGCAAAGAGACCTGCTCAAATACACGAACAAGGGACATTGAGGCAAAAAGAACCAGGAGTGCCGAAAAAACACCGGCACGCATGACGAAGCTTTCCGGTTCGGCAGGAATCAGATACGGTGCAGCCAGAGCGGCACCCAGGCCGCAGAGGAGGGCAGAAAGACGAGCGTTCATCGGCAGTTCCTTTCATTGAAAAAAAGGTGGAAGTCCCGGGGAGTTGTCCTGTCACGCAGCGACAGTTAAGTCAAATACAGGCCTCAGACAAAAGCAGCTCCGGCAAACGACCAACAGATTATCGGAATCCGGCGGCCCCGGGACGGAATTGTGTTGTGTTCAGTTTACGCGATCTAACCCCAAAAGTCCAGTAAAAACAGAGCCTCCATCCTTGCGGGAGAGGACAGAAAAACCGTCTCGCATGTGCGAGACGGTAAAGATCATGGATTATTCGACTGCTTTGGTGGTCTTGCGGGTTCTTGTCGTTTTGGGCTTGGCCTCAGCAGTCTCTTTTTTCGGTTTGGTGGTGGCTGCTTTCCGGGCTTCCTTCTGAGACTCGGTCCGGGTGGTCTTTTTGGGCTTTGCCTCTGCCGCATCCGCTTCCGCGGTCTCGGCCTTTTTGGTTGTCCGTTTTGCACGGGTCTTCTTTACGGGAGCTTCCTCCGCAGCAGGCGCAGCGCTCTCAGCCGGTGCTTCAGCGGGCGTTTCCGCCGGCGCTGCTTCTGCCGGAGCTTCTTCCGCCGCCGGTGCCGGTGCCTCAGCCGGTTCGGTGAGGCTGAAGTCGGTTGCCGGGCGGGAGAGCTTCTCGTAGAGCTCCATGTACTTGCCGGCAGAGGTATACCAGCTGTAATCGCCCATCATGCCGCGGACGATCAGCTTATACCAGACCTCACGGTTGTTCATGTAATAATGGACGGCGCGGCGGACGGTATAGAGCATGTCGTGGGCATTGTAGTTGAAGAAGGTGAAGCCGTTGCCCTCGTCAGTGAACTTGTTGTAGGAGAGAACGGTATCCCGCAGGCCGCCGGTTTCACGGACGATCGGGATGGAGCCATAGCGCAGCGAGATCATCTGGCTGAGGCCGCAGGGCTCAAACTGGCTGGGCATGAGGAACATGTCGCTGCCGGCGTAGATGCGGTGGGCCAGCTGATGGTCCATGGCAAAGCGGGCGGCGATCCGGCCCGGATACTCCGTCTCGGCCCAGGAGAAGAGGTTGGTGTATTTGGCCTCGCCCACACCGAGAACAGCCAGCTGGATGTTGGTGGACATGAGTTCGCGGATGACGCATTCAATGAGGTCAAAGCCCTTCTGATTGGACAGGCGGGAAATGATGCCGACCAGCGGAACGCCGGGATCGACATTGAGTCCCAGTTCCTTCTGGAGCTCTTCCTTACAGATTTCCTTGCCGCGCAGATGATACGGATCGTAGTTGGAATAGATCATCGGATCCTTCTCAGGAGCATATTCATCCACATCAATGCCGTTGAGAATGCCCACCAGCTGATCCTTGCGGGCACGAAGAAGTCCGTCAAGACGCTCACCGTAGAAGGCGGTCTGAATTTCCTCAGCATAGCTGGGGGAAACGGTGGTCAGTTCATCTGCATAGACGAGACCGGCTTTCATGTAGTTGGCACAGCCATAGCACTCCAGCTTGTCGGAGGTGAAGAGGTCATCGCCCAGACCCAGGGTATCCTGAACCGGTTTGATGGGGAAGATGCCCTGATACTGCAGGTTGTGGATGGTGAAAACCGTCTTCATGTTCTGGTAGAATTCGAAGTGGCTGTATTGGATTTTGAGCAGCGCGGGAATCATGCCGGTCTGCCAGTCGTGGCAGTGGATGACATCCGGCTGGAAGCCGAGATGCGGAAGGGCATCAATCACCGCACGGGAGAAGTAGCCAAAGCGCTCGTACTCATCGCCGCCGAGACCATAGATATAGGAACGGCCGAAATAATACTCATTGTCGATAAAGTAGAAAGTGACCCCCTGATACTCAAGAGAGCGGATGCCGCAGTACTGCTTGCGCCAGCAGAGGATTACCTCGAATTCACATTCGAGCTTCATCTGAGCCCGGTATTCCGCGGAGATGGCGGAGTACAGAGGAAGAATCACGCGGACGTCCACGCCGCGGTTTTTAAGAACAGGGGAGAGTGCGCCGACAACGTCGGCAAGACCGCCTGTCTTGATAAACGGAACGCATTCGGATGCGGCGAATAACAGTTTCATTCGGAACTCCTCCTTTTTAAAAATGGGGGAGAGCAATGCTCTCCCGGGATTCTTTACTTTTTAGATGACCACGTTTTTCGCGATGACGATGGGATAGGCGGCAGGGGCGATCAGGCGGCCGTTGCGGCGAATGACGCTCTGCTTGTCCAGAATGCAGTGATCAATCTCTGCACCTTCCTGAATCTGCGCATCCTGCATGACGATGGAGTTTTTGACCACGGCACCGCGGGCAATCTTGACGCCGCGGAACAGGATGGAATTGATGACCGTTCCCTCGATGTGGCAGCCGTTGGCAATAAGGGAATTGTCGCACTCGCTGTCGCCGATATAGCGGGCCGGCATGTCATCACGAACCTTGGTGTAAACCGGCCGCTCGGTCGGGAACAGGTTGTGACGGAAGTTGCTGTCCAGCAGGGCCATGTTGAAGTTGAAGTAGGACTGGATGGAATCGATCTGCCAGGCGATTCCGTCATACTCGTATCCGTAAACCTCCAGCGTGCCCTCGTTGATATTCTTCTGCAGGATATCGCGCTCGAAGTCATGCAGGCCGTTGGCAGCACCCTGTTCAGTCAGCTGACGGAGCAGTTCGCGTTTGGTGATATAGATCTTGAGGCTGGCCGCGTCGCCCTTCGGTGCAAGCGCGCCGATTTCCATGCCCACAACCTTGTTGTTTTCATCGACTGTATAGTAGGTATCATCTCCGTCGACGCCGCTGGCCTTGTTGCGGCTGTAGAGAACGGTGATGTCGGCCTTGTTGGCCACATGTGCACGCAGTGCCTCGGTAAAATCAATGTTGTAAATGGTGTGAGAGTTGGTCAGCACCACGTATTCCTGCTTGGAGCGGGAAAGGAAGGAGGTGTTGGACTTGAGGGCGTCCAGAAGTCCGCTGTAAACACCCATGTTCTCACGGGTCAGGAAGGGCGGCAGAATGACCATGCCCTGCTTGCCGTGGAGGTCCCACTCACGGCCGGAACCCACGTGGTCCATGAGTGAGGAATAGTTTTTCTGTGTGATAATGCCAACATTCTTGATGCCCGTGTGGACCATGGAAGAAAGCTGGAAATCGATGACACGGTAACGGCCTGCGATGGGCAGAGCGGCCACCGCGCGCTGGCTGGTAAGTTCGCCCAGATGAATATCGTTTTCACCGGTTACGATAAGACCCATTACGTCTTTCATAAATCGGTACCTCCTTACTGTGCATCGGCGTCAATCTGAACGCCTGCTGCAACGGTTTCACCTGATGCAATGGTTGCACCAGGACCGACGACCGCGATGTTTCCGGTTTCCTCACCGACGATAGCACCGGCCTTGATGACCGCGTTTTCAGCGACGATGGCACGGCGGACAACCGCCCCACGCTCAATGATGGCGCCCGGCATGACCACAGCATCGGTAACCTCGGCACCCACGTCCACCGTTACGCCGGCGAACAGGACGGAGTGACGGACAATGCCCTTCACTTCGCAGCCTTCTGTGATCAGGGAGTTGTAAACCTTTGCACCCTTGTCGATATAATGCGGCGGCATTCCGGGATTCCGGGCATAGATGCGCCAGCGCTTGTCGGAAAGGTCAATGGGCATGGGCAGTGTCAGCAGGTCCATGTTGGATTCCCACAGGGACTCAATGGTTCCCACGTCTTTCCAGTAGCCCTCAAAGGTATAGGTAAAGAGCTTTTCATTGGCGTTGAGCATCTCGGGGATGATGTTCTTTCCGAAGTCGTTGTCGGATTTCGGATCTGCTTCATCCAGCTCCAGATATTTGCGCATCTTGGACCAGGTGAAGATGTAAACACCCATGGATGCCTTGTTGCTCTTGGGCTTGGCAGGCTTCTCCTCGAATTCGATGATCCGGTCGTTCTCATCCGTGTTGAGGATTCCGAACCGGGAAGCATCCTCCCATGGCACCTCACGGACGGCAATGGTCAGGTCAGCACCCTTGTCGATATGGGCACGAAGCATGGCATTGTAGTCCATTTTGTAGATATGGTCACCGGAAAGGACGAGAACGTAGTCCGGATCCCACTGCTCGATGAACGGAATGTTCTGGTAGATGGCATTGGCCGTGCCTTTGTACCATTCACCGGTCTTTCCGGTCTGGTACGGAGGCAGGACGAAGACTCCGCCGTTGGAAAGGTCGAGATCCCAGGGGGAGCCTGAACCGATATAGGAGTTCAGTTCCAGCGGACGGTACTGCGTCAGAACACCAACAACATCAATGCTGGAGTTCGTACAGTTGGAGAGCGGAAAATCGATAATTCTGAACTTTCCGCCGAACGGAACGGCCGGCTTGGCAACTTTTTTTGTCAGTATACCCAGACGGCTTCCCTGGCCGCCTGCAAGCAGCATGGCGACGCATTTCTTTTTCCTCATGGCTAACACGCTCCTGTGAGTTTAGGATATTGGAATAGGTATGGAGACACCACTAAGTGGATACCAACACGGATTTTTCCATGAAATGGATTATAGCATAAAAATTCAAAAAGGAAAAGAAGACGAAAACGATATATTAGAGAAAAGTACAAAAAATAAGGAAAAAATCCGGTGAAAAAATTCGGCACGCGTCCCGGAGGCCAACTTTCCTTCCGATTTTATTGAAAACGAAAAGATTTGTTTCAACATAGACGGGAAATCTGGTATACTCTCACGGACGAAAAAAACGCGCGGAGGTCAGGGATGATTTACATTACCGGGGATACGCACGGGGAGGTGCGGCGCTTTTTTGAACCGCAGCTGCCCTGCATGGACTGGGGACCGGAGGACAAGCTGATTGTTGCCGGCGATTTCGGCATGCTGTTTGGAAACGGATCCATCGATGCAAAAAAGCTGGATCTGCTGGCAGGCTGTCCTTTTGAAATTCTGTTTCTGGATGGAAATCATGAGTGCTTTCCGGAGATTTTCTCTTTTGAGGAGCAGGAGTACTGCGGCGGAAGGGTTCACCGGATCCGGGACAATATCCGTCATCTGATGCGCGGACAGGTTTATGAAATCGAGGGACTCCGGATTTTTACCATGGGCGGCGGGTATTCGATTGACCAGTGGATGCGCATTCCGGGGCGGAGCTGGTGGCCTGAGGAGATGCCCTCGGAGGCGGAATACGCCGAGGGACTGCGCAATCTCAGCCGCTGCGGCAACGCGGTGGATGTCCTGATCAGCCATGCGGCGCCGACGGGCAGCATGCGTGAACTGATGCGAAGCGGGGTCTTTTCGTCTCTTTTCCCTCAGGAGGCGCCGCTGGGGGATTATCTGGAGAAAGTTGCCGCGACGACGCGGCATCGGCACTATTATTTCGGACACATTCATCTGGACCGGGAACTCCCGGGAAACCGGACCGCGCTCTACCATTCCGTCCTCTGTCTGAATACGGAACTGGACGGTCCGGCGCCGGAGCGGACCTGACAGGAAAGGGGACAAGGATGGGGGAACAGATACGCCTGGATAAATGCCTGACCATGCTGGGTCTGGGATCCCGCAGCGGCGTCAAGCAGCTGATTCGCGGGGGCTCGGTCCGCATTGACGGGGAAATCATCCGGGAGCCCGAACGGAAACTGGATGCGGAGCAGAGTCAGATTACGGTCAACGGAACCACAGTCGAATATAAGGCGGTCCGGACCGTGATGATGAATAAGCCCTCAGGGGTCCTGACCGCTGCCAGGGACAAAAAGCAGCGTACGGTTCTGGATCTGCTGCCGCCGATGTACGCGGCCATGGGCTGCATGCCGGCCGGGCGGCTTGACAAGGATACCACCGGCATGCTGATCCTGACCAGCGACGGGGCGCTTGCCCATCGCCTGATTACCCCGGGAAAAGAAGTGGGGAAAACGTACGAGGCGCTGGTGAACGGACCGTTTACGCAGGAGGACCAGGCGAGGTTTGCCGCCGGCATGCATATTGAGGATGCGGACGGGACCTTTGATGCCCGGCCTGCAAAAGCGCTCCTTCTCTCCTCGGACGGGCTGCAGAGCCTTGTGCGGGTCCGGATTACAGAGGGAAAATACCATCAGGTCAAGCGGATGTTTTTGGCCTGCGGCCTGACGGTTCTGCAGCTGAAACGGACAAAAATCGGAAGTCTTGAACTGGATCCGGCACTGAAGCCGGGGGATTTCCGGGAACTGACGGAGGCGGAGGCAGCGCTCCTTGAACAGGAAGAAACGGACGGATGAAAATGGCAGAATACTACTACACGCAGAATCCGGAGAGTGCACACCAGCTCCGGACATTTACGGTGGAAATGGGTGACCGCCTGCTGGAATTTGAAACTGATGCGGGTGTCTTTTCAAAGGAACACATCGATCCCGGCAGTCAGCTGCTGTGCAGTGCGCTGCCGGAGGAGATGGAGGGGCGCATCCTGGATATGGGAGCCGGATGGGGAGCCATGAGTGTGCTGATTCTGGCTGCGCATCCCGGACTGGACCTGACAATGGCGGAAATCAATGAGCGGGCACTGGAACTGGCCAAAGGGAATCTTGCCCGGAACGGAATGAACGGACGGGCACTGCTCTCAGATGGCTTTGGCAATGTGGAAGGCCTGTTTGAGACCATTGTGACCAATCCGCCGATCCGGGCCGGAAAGGCCGTGATCTACGGAATGTTCAGAGATGCCAGAGAGCATCTTGTGCCCGGCGGATCACTGTACCTGGTCATTCGGAAGCAGCAGGGAGCGGAGAGTGCCGGAAAATACCTGAAAGAGCTCTATGAAACAGTAGACATCGTGAAAAAGAAAAGCGGTTATGTGGTTTACAGATGTACGAAAGGAACAGAACATGCAGAAATATGACGAGACGTATTTTGATGCCGGCATTGAGCGGCGCGGAACCGAATGCGTCAAGTGGGATGGTATGGCAGAGGAAACCGGCGATCCGGAAATGATTCCCATGTGGGTGGCGGACATGGACTTTCCGTCCGCGCCGGCCATTCAGGCGGCCATCGGGCGTGTTGCGGCGCAGGGGACCTGGGGATATACCCGCAACGGCCCGGCGGATGCGCAGGCGCTGTGCAGCTTCTGGGAGCGGCGTCACGGCGTGCACATTGATCCGAACGATGTGCTTCTCAGTCCCTGTGTGGTTTCCGGCATGCGGATTGCCATTCAGGCACTGACGGAGCCCGGGGATGCCGTTCTGATTCATACCCCGGTATACGGGCCGTTTCATGACTCCGTGAAGCGAAGCGGACGCCGACTTGTGGAAAGTCCGCTGATGGAGGAAAACGGGAAATGGCAGATTGATTTTGCCGATATGGAAGCGGCCATGGACCGGGAAAAGGTGAAGGCGGTCATGCTGTGCTCACCGCATAATCCCTGCGGACGGGCGTGGACCAGGGAGGAGCTTGAGAGGGTGCTGGAGCTTTGCCGGAAGAGGAATGCAGCCCTGATCTCGGATGAGATTCATGCAGACTTTGTCTATCCGCCGGCAGTCCATACCTCCATTCTTTCACTGGCCGGGGAAAAGGACGCGGTGGTGATGTTGTGCGCGGCAAGCAAAACATTCAATATTGCCGGGCTGCAGCAGAGCAGCATGGTGTCAAGGAATCCGGAAATTGTGGAGCGCCTGACCCGGCAGCGGGATGATGCAGGGATCACGTTTGGCAATCCCTTTGCCCTTGCGGCCACACGGGCAGCCTATACGGAATGTGATGCGTGGCTGGACGGCCTGATTGCGTATCTGGCAGGCAACCGGGATCTGGTGATGGCTCATGCCAAAAACTGGCCCAGGGTCAGGGTGACGGAGATGGAGGCCACGTACCTGATGTGGCTTGACTGCAGGGGTTTGGGACTTGGGCAGGATCAGCTGCTTGAGGCGGTCCGGGCAGCCCACGTCTACGTGACGGATGGACGGTTCTTCGGGTCAGCCGGCGATGGATTCATCCGGCTGAATATCGGCTGCCCCCGGCCGCAGGTCGAAGCGGCGCTCAGACAGCTGGATCAGGTGCTGGCAAAAGGATGACAGGACAGCACGCAGTGTGAATAGCAGAAGCCGGGAAAAGATCCGGCTCAGTGAGAGAGGAGTCAGAAGATGAACGTAAATGCGAAACTGGATGCAGTGCTTGAGTCCCTGCAGGGGGATATGCTGGAGACGCTGCGCAGGTGGATACAGGTTCCCAGTGTCCGTGGCGAGGCGGCGGAAAATGCGCCCTTTGGTCCGGAGGTCAGAAAAATGCTGGATGTGGCCATTGAGGATGTCCGCCGGCTGGGGATGAATCCGCGGAATATTGACGGATACTGCTGTGATGCGGAGATCGGCGAGGGAGAGGAAACGATTGCGGTCCTGGCGCATCTGGACGTGGTCCCCGAGGGGGATGGATGGAAGGATGAACCGTATGGCGCCGTGGTTCGCGACGGAAGGCTCATTGGCCGGGGAACCGCGGATGACAAGGGACCTGCCGTGGCAGCGCTGTTTGCCATGAAGGCACTGCTTGAGGCGGGGGTACCGCTGAGGAAAAAAGTTCGCCTGATCCTTGGATGCGATGAGGAGTGCGGGATGGAAGACCTGACGTATTACGAGAAAACCGTCGGGCTTCCCGATTCCGGTTTCTCTCCGGATGCCAATTTCCCGATGATCAATACGGAAAAGGGAATTACGGCGATGACGCTGAATGCAGGGGTCACGGATGACCGCCTGATCTCCATTGAATCCGGAACGAGGTCCAATGTGGTTCCGGGACTGGCCGTGGCGCTGGTCCGGGGCGATTTCCGCGAGGCGGCGGCAGAGGCCTTTGAGTGTGAGAATGAGGTCTGCGAGATTGAGACCTCGCTTGAAGAGGGAAATACCCGCATCCGGATCACCGGCATTCCGGCACACGCCTCTATGCCGGACAAGGGGGTCAACGCGGCAAAGCTGCTGCTGATGGTCCTCACGAAACTGGGCATTGGCGGCGAACCTGTGAAAACGCTGTATGACCTGACCGGCAGTGAAAATGAAGGATACGGCCTGGGAATTGCAGGTTCGGATGAGGTTTCCGGACCGCTGACCATTAATCTGGGACTGCTCTCTGTCCGTGAGGGCGTACTGAGTGTGACGTATGACTGCCGATATCCGGTGATGTTCAACGGACAGACGGTGCGCAGCATGGTGGCACAGGTACTGCGGGATGCCGGCTTTGTCATGGAACCGGGCCGGGATTCGGTACCGCATCATGTACCGGAGAAATCGAGCCTGGTCCGGAAGATGATGCGTGTATACAACGATATCATGGGAACAGAGGAGCATCCATACGCCATCGGCGGGGGAACGTATGCGCGCCATCTGAAAGAGGGCGTCGCTTTCGGAATGCTTTTCCCGGGAGAACCGGAGCTGGAGCATCAGCCTAACGAGAGCATTGATATTGAGAATTTCTACCGGGCGGCACGGATCTATGCGTACGCCATCGCGGCACTTTGCGAGTAAGGATAATGAAACAGGGAACGGTATTGACCGTTCCCTGTTGTTTTATCGGATCAACATGATGCTGAGATCTTCGAAATGAGCGAAAGCTCAGTCCGGATAATCCAGATAATAGGACTTATAGGCATTGATGATCTGTGTATCCTTATACTCGCGGACTCGCTTGAAATCGTATTTGTAACTCTGGTGGACATGACCGTGAATGAAATACTTGGGCCGGTATTTATCCATAAAGCTGACAAAGCAGGAAAAACCGGTGTGGCAAAGATCGGTATCATCCCCCAGCTGGTAGGCAGGGGCGTGGGCAAGGAGAATGTCCACGCCTTTTTTCCGCCAGAGCATGAAGCGAAGGGAACGAATACGCTTTTGCATCTGCTTTTCCGTATACTGGTTGACGCCGTAGTTGTACCGCATGGAGCCGCCCAACCCCAGAATACGAATGCCGTTCCACGTATAAATGGTGTCCTCAATGCATTCACAGCCTTCCGGCGGTTTCTGGGCATACCGGTCATCATGATTCCCATGAATATACAGAATGGGGGCATTGGTGAAGCAGGTCAGAAAGGAGAGGTAGGAAGCGGGAAGATCACCCGCAGAGAGAATCAGCTCGACACCTTCCAGCCGGCGCCTGTCCAGATGTTCCCAGAGCATGGGATCTGCTTCGTCCGCTAAGATAAGGATCTTACTCATTGCTTTTCTTGCTTTCAGTTGTATTCTCTGATGGTTCGGTTGCCGCCCGAATGCCCTGCAGCGTTACCAGGTTGGTCGCAGCGGGATTGAGCTGGTCAACCTTGGGAATGGTGCCGATGACATTGTCGGCCAGATAGTCCATGCGGATAATGTCCTGAGGGGTGAGCGCAACATCCTGCTCGATGCGCAGGATGCCGTCCTGATCGTACTGAGGGCCGATAAAGGGCAGGAATGCCTCGGAACGCATCCGCTCATGCAGCAGATCGACCAGACGCTTAAGACGCGTCGGGATACGGGAGGAATAGAACAGGTCAATGGCACCGGTGGCCATGCCCATATAGTAAGCCATGGCGCGGTCGGCGTGCTGCTCGCCCTCCTCGGACCAGGCACCGGTCAGGATGCTGCGGACAATGCCCTCATAGAGCTTTGACCAGTTCCAGGCGGGCATCGCCAGGTTTCTGGCTTTATCCCCGGGGTCTTTCTCGTAGAGTCCGAATGTGCGGTATTCAAGAAGCGGGGCGGAAATGTCCCGGCTGGATATGATCCGGACGTCCTGGGCGGCCAGCGCATCCTCGGGGCTGTGCCCGGGCAGCGTCGACCAGTCGAGGTACACCTTTGCCCGCGGGTTGGTCAGCTGCGCGCCGACGGCAAAGGCATTGATGGAGGCGGGAACACCGTAAATGGGGTAATCGGCGATATATCCGATTTTATTGTTGTCCGCCATGGCACCGGCAATGGCGCCGAGAATAAACTTTGCCTCATAGATGCGCAGGTAGTAGGAACGGACATTGTGGTAACTGGCTAGCAGTGAACAGTTGAGAATCCGGGCCTCGGGATGCAGCGCACTTTCATGAATGCAGGCATCCAGGAAAACCGGAGAGGTGGCAAAGATGGTGGTATAGCCATCCTGAATCAGGGATTCAATGACGGATGCGGCTTCCTCCATGGAAACATCTGCCTTTGCCACGGTTTCCAGCTGCGATTCAAACGTATTCTCCGTTGCCTTGCGGGCCAGCTCGTGCCAGTACGTCCAGCCGGAGCGCTCCGGGGAACTGTTGTACAGGAAGGCACACTTGAGTGTACGGGGCGGCCGGTGCAGAACGGACTGGAGGAGGCTGGGCTTTTCCTCGGAAGGCTGGGAAAGAAGGGCGACTGGTTTTCCGGCCTCGGCGACATTATATTCGGAACGGATTTTTGCAATATCCTGAATGATCTGACTCGGGGTGCGCTTCTGGGCTTCCTCATAGGAATAGATTTCAAGATAGAGAAGGAAGGCATCGCTGACCGAGAGACGCCGATTTCCTTCCGCTTTCAGGTATGCCTGCTGGAAGCGGTAGAAACAGGAGTGGATGTTGCTGATCAGCTCATCCGACCATTTTTCCCCTTCCTTCATATTTACTTCATTCCGAAGACGTGCATAGGCACCCTCATGGGAGAAGAGAATATAATCAATACGGGTATCCTTATAGAAGCTGAGGAATTCATTATAGACGCGGTACCGCTCGGAATCTTCCTTTTCCGGAATGATGCGGGTGACCTCGGCCTCAATCGTGAGGGAATCCAGCTGCCGCATGACACTGACGCGCTTGTTTCCCTCAATGACATAAAAGCGGTTATAGTATTCCATTGCCTTGATGGGCTGGCGCAGACCATCCTCAAGGATACCATCATACAGATCTGCCCATTTCATGGCAAATTCGGATTCCGGTTCCAGAAGCGGATAAAAGCTGTGGGAAAAGGCAGTGGTTCTGCCGCGGGTCGCCGTTCCCTCAATCAGTTCCATGGGAATCTGACAAAGCCCCAGATTGACCTGCGGACGTTTGTTCAGGTCAGGGACTATGTCTGCCAGAACGGGAAGGTAAGAGTCTTTATCCTGAATGTGAAGCAGGTGCGCCTCACGCGTACCTTTTTTCCATGCTTCAATATAATCGTTAATAGCCAAGAATCGTTTCTCCTTTAGAAATAGTGAACGGGACTGCAAAACACGGTAATGTCCTGCAGAGAATAAGGAAGAGAGGGCCATCCCTCCGTTGGGGCTGTGCCGGATCTTCCATATAAGGAAACGCAGATCGAACACAGGACTGCTGTTTCTGTCAGGATTATAACAAACATAAGGAAGAATTTGAAGGGCAGGAGAGAAAAAGATAAGGGAATTCCAGCAGAAAAGGCCGGTCCATGCACGCAAGAAAGAATTTGAAAATTTATGAAAAAGAAATTTTGTTCGGGAAAAGAGCGCTAACCGTTGTCCGTGAAACATCAATGATTCACGGATAACGCTGATTAAGCGAACAATGAGTTAGAAAACACCAACGGAATGTTCGGAAATTGACTATTTCAGGTCGAAAAGACCCGAAAAAAAGGTGTTGACACCCAATTAGACCTGAGGTATAATGCGCAAGCTGTCGGCGAGAGAGGCACACGAAACGCCCCGCCCGCGGACATGATCCTTGAAAACGATACAGAAATGAAGAACGCGGAACAGCTGAGCTACCCGGCGAAGCTGTTCAGGAAAAGACAGTCAATTCGTAAAATGAGTAGTAAACCTGTGAAGGGAAACCGAACAGGATTTATAAAGGGTTAAACATGAGAGTTTGATCCTGGCTCAGGACGAAC
>JAGAHV010000001.1:0-7704 GCA_017626895.1 Clostridia bacterium
ACCAAGACCTTTTCTAAGCAGTTCTGGCAAAACCAACAGTGAGATCCAGAAAGAAGGTTGACCGAATTATGACTGGTACAATTGCAAGAACACAAGCGGACGATATTTTAGAACAAGGCATTGAACAAGGTATTGAACAGGGTCAGAGCAACACGGCAGCTCTCTTCAGCTTCCTGTTTGACAGCGGGAAAACAGAGGATGCTCAGAAAGTATCAAAAAATCCAAAGCTGCTCAAGGAACTGCTGGCACAGTTCAAGAATGGAAAACTTGAAACAATACAAAGCTGATTAAGCTCTCCATTCCTCCAATCACCATGCTTGGTCTGGCGATGCGGAGGGTTTTTGTTATCAGGAGTTGCCCTGTCACACAGCAGCAGTTTTTCAACCAAGACCTTTTCTAAGCAGTTCTGGCAAAACCAACAGTGAGATCCAGAAAGAAGGTTAACCGAATTATGACTGGTGCAATTGCAAGAACACAAGCGGACGATATTTTAGAGCAAGATATGAAACAGGGTCTGAGCAAAACGGCATCTCTCTTCAACTTTCTGTTTGATAATGGGAGAACAGAGGAGATCGAGATCAATCAGCAAAGACAGAAACCTTGACAAACAGGATCCAAAGCAAAAACAGCTGGCAATGCCTGCTGAGCAAAGGGAACCGGAAACCCGGTCCTTTGCCTGGCAGGCATTGCTGTTTATATTCCTGACTTTGCCGCTTTACCGGTCTGTCGGCAGGGAAGATAATTCTGTCCTGCATAATTTCTGTCAGGCTGTACACAAAGAGGTGAAAAAACTATCGACAAAAGGAAGGGTCTCTGTTATGATGAGGGAACGGTCTGCACTGGATGCTATAAGCACTGTTTCCCGGCCCCTGCCAGGTTAGGCAGGTTGTCTTTCGGAGATTCCGGTTCTCAGGGTTTTGCCCGGGCCGGCGAGTAAGTTACATGGAGGATACAGGAAAAGCAGAGGATCTCCCGGAAAAGCCGTGTTCCGGACCTGCTGCCAATTGGCCTGTCAGAGAAAATGCAATCCCAGACAACACCAAAAACCCTTCCCTTTTTCGGCATCCCCCGGATGCTTCCCTATGTCCGCCCGTACCGCATGACCATTGTCATCATGGTAACCCTGGGCATTCTTTCAAGCCTCATCGACTCCATCTATCCGCTGTTCAACCGGCACATCATCAACCACAATCTGGCGGAACATACCCCCGATACACTGGCAATCCTGACGGTTCTTTACCTGGCCATTCTCGCCTTTCAGGTCTGGAACAATTATTATTCCGCCTATCTGTGCTCAAAGATGGAACTATGGGTAAACCGTGACCTGCGCAATGCTGCCTTTAACCACCTGCAGACGCTGACCTTTGACTACTTTAACCGAAACTCCGTCGGCTATATTCACGCCAGGGTCATGAGCGATTCCGGAAAAATGGGGGAACTTTTTTCCTGGCGTCTCATGGACCTGATCTGGAACGGCAGCTATGTGATCTGTGTGATTGCAGTCATGCTCATCACCAATCTCCGTCTGGCCCTGACGGTTCTGATTCTCGTTCCGGTTGCCATTGTCATCGTCACCTTTTTCAGGCGGCGCCTGATTGAGCAGAACCGGCACATCCGGGAGCTGAATTCAACCATTACCGGGGATTTCAATGAGGGCATCACCGGCGTCCGGGCCATTAAAACCCTGGCGGTGGAAGAGAAGATGAATGCCGATTTCAATGCGCATACGAAGGAAATGCACGATGCCTCCATTCTGGCCGCCCGGACCTCCACCCTCATCGGAACGACCATTTCCTTCCTGTCCTCTGCCGCCCTTGCGCTGGTTCTCGGACGGGGCGGTCAGCTGACGATGGAACAGGTCATGGAACTGGGCACGCTCTCCGTGTTCATGTCCTATGCCATTTCCATTATGGATCCGCTTCAGAGCTGCATCAACGTTCTGACCGCACTGACCACCATTCAGGTCAATATTGAGCGGTTCACCCGCCTCATGGATACAGAATCCAGCGTCGTGGATTCCCCGGAGGTCATCAGCCGCTATGGGGACACCTTTCATCCCAGGCGGGAAAACTGGGAACCGCTGGCCGGAGACGTGGAATTCCGCGATGTCACTTTCCAGTATCCGGACGGAGATGAACCGGTGCTGGAGCATTTCAACCTCCGGGTGAAGCAGGGAGAATCCGTGGCCATTGTCGGGGAAACCGGCGCCGGAAAATCCACGCTGGTCAACCTGGTCTGCCGGTTCTATGAGCCGACACAGGGACAGGTTCTCATCGACGGGAAGGACGCAAGAACACGTTCCCAGCTGTGGCTGCACAGTCACATCGGCTATGTTCTGCAGACGCCGCATCTGTTTTCCGGTACGGTCCGTGAAAATCTGCGTTACGGCAGGCCGGATGCCACAGATGATGAAATCTGGGCGGCACTTCAGCTCGTTTCTGCGGATCTCATCGTTGCACGGATGGACAAAGATCTCGACAGTGATGTGGGTGAGGGCGGCAGTCAGCTCTCCACCGGTGAGCGACAGCTGCTTTCCTTTGCCCGCGCCATTCTGGCGGATCCGCGCATTCTGGTTCTGGATGAGGCAACCAGTTCCGTGGATACCCTCACGGAAAAGGCCATTCAGAAAGCCATTAAGGCCGTGACGGCCGGCCGTACCTCCTTCATGATCGCCCACCGCCTTTCCACCATCGTGGACGCCACCACCATTCTGGCGGTCCGTGACGGCCGGATCGTGGAACAGGGCACACATGCCTCCCTCATGCAAAAGCACGGCTATTACTGGGAGCTCTTCAACCGGCAGTACGCCGATGCCGCCATTGAAATGGCCTCAAATCCCTCCGAAAAGGAGCAGGCAATGCTGCGTCAGTTTTCAGCCACGAGCACCGGAACAGCAGCGGTGGCAAACGACACGGTCACTGAGGAGCGGCCCTGTCGCGAAGCGACAGATTGTCACATCCAGACCTCAGACAAAAGCAGCTCCGGCGAATGCTCAACAGTGAGGCCTGCAGAGGAGGCAGATGCATGAACAGAACCGGAAAAAATCCTGCGCGCTACCCTGGCCGCATCAGCCTTCTTCTGCGCCTTGTGGAGGGATCCAAGCGTTTTTTCGTGGTCAGCATTCTCTTTGCCTGGCTCACCTCGCTCCTGGATCTCGTCAATCCTCGGATCATCGCCTTTGCCGTCGACGCGGTGCTCGGCAATGCCGACGCCTCCCTTCCCTCCCCACTGCAGCTTTGGATTGACCGTATCGGTGGAATTGCCGCCCTGCGGTCTAATCTCTTCCTTATCTCCCTGGCGGTCATCCTCTTCGCCGTCCTGGCCGGGCTGTCCCGGTATCTGTTCCGCATGATGACCGCCCGCGGTCAGGAGGTGATGATGAAATCCACCCGGGACCTGCTCTATCGCCACATCATCTCCCTTCCCCTCACCTGGCATAATCAGAATCACACCGGTGATATCATCCAGCGCTGCACCAGTGATGTGGATGTCATCCGCGCGTTTCTCTCTGAACAGCTCATCACGCTGGTCCGCATGGTCGTCCAGATTCTCCTGGCTCTGATTTTCATGCTGAATATTTCCCCGGTACTCACTCTGGTGGAGGTGGCCTTTATTCCGGTCATCGTCCTGTCCTCTCTCTTTTTCCATGTCCATATGGGCCGCAGCTTCCGCAAGGTGGATGAAATGGAGGGACAGCTCTCCGCCATCGCCCAGGAAAACCTGACCGGTGTCCGTGTCGTCCGTGCATTCGGACGGGAAACCTATGAGCGCAGACGCTTTGAGGAAAAGAATGATGAATACACCGGGCTGTGGGATCATCTGATGCGTCTCCTGTCCATCTTCTGGGCAACCGGCGATGCCCTGGCCGGGCTGCAGAATCTGCTTATTCTGGTCATCGGCGCCCGGTTCTGCCTGAGCGGCGGCATCACCGTTGGCAGCTATATCGCGTTCCTTTCCTACAGCGCCATGATCGCCGGCCCTGTCCGTCAGCTGGGCCGGATCATCTCCGGCACCTCACGCGCCGGCGTCTCCATTGACCGCATCCGATACATTCTCAATTCCGAACCCGAAAGGGAAACCGAGTCCGTCAGCCCGGCCTCCATGAACGGGGACATTACCTTTGATCATGTCCGGTTCCGTTACGGACCGGAGGAAGCACCGGTCCTTGACGACGTTTCCTTTACCTGCAAGGCCGGACAGATCACCGGCATTCTCGGCAGTACAGGCAGCGGAAAGAGCACGCTCATGTACCTGCTCTGCCGTCTGTACGACCTGCCCGAGGACGGCGGGGAAATCCGGATCGGCGATCGCCGCCTCTCCAGCATTTCCCGGCAGGATGTCCGCCGCCAGGTCGGCATCGTCCTGCAGGAACCGTATCTCTTTTCCCGGACACTGGGCGAAAACATCGCCATAGCCGGTCTCTCCGCCTCGGATGAACAGATCCGTGAAGCCGCCAAAATTGCCGTTCTGGACGAAACCGTAAGCCGCTTTTCAAAAGGATATGACACCTTTGTCGGCGAACGGGGCGTGTCGCTCTCCGGCGGGCAGAAACAGCGCACCGCCATTGCGCAGACCCTGATCCGCAATACGCCCATCATGATTCTGGATGACAGCCTCTCCGCGGTGGATGCCGAGACGGATACCCGGATCCGCCAAGAGATGAACCGGATGGATACAAAAGCCACCCGGATTCTCATCGCCCACCGCATCACCACCCTGATGCATGCGGACCATATTATCGTCCTGGACCGGGGCAAAGTTGTCGAGGAAGGAACCCATGAGGAGCTGCTCCGGATGAACGGACTTTACCGCCGGATCTGTGACCTGCAGTCTCCGGAAAACGTCAGCTGACGGTGTACAGACAGAAAAGAACTGCCCATAAAGCCTTAACCGCTTTATGGGCAGTTCTTTATTTGCTGAACGCTGTGTGCCGGAAGCTTCCGTTAAAGAAGCTGCTTTGACTCAGGCAGATATTGCATGAATTCAATCCGGTTTCCGTCCGGATCCCGTACCCAGAACTGAACCGCGCCGTCACTGCCCCGGTTAATGTCCGTCTCCGGAACAATGCCGTTATGCCTGACGGCCGCATACGCCGAATGGATATCCTCTACTTCCAGACAGAGATGCTGGTATCCGTAAACATTGCTCAGATCCCTTCTCTCCTCCCGGTTTTCCTTCTCCCGGACCTGCAGTTCCAGATACTGCCCCGGAACCACTTCCATAACCATCCGTTTCACATTCTGCGCATCTGTGCCGGATGCCGGATCCATGGACGGCAGTTCCCGCATTCCCAGTCCCTTTGTGTAGAAATTTCGCATGTTGACCCTGTCATGAATGACATAGGTCACGCCAGAGAGTGCCCAAATTCTGCCAGATTTCCCGGAACGATTCGCCTCCGGTCCGGTCTCCGTAAAGCGGAGGATATTTCCATCCGGGTCCGCCGCGGAAAAGGACATCCTTCCGGCTTCATCCGGATGCAGTTCCTCAAGAATATTGCCCCCGGCCTCTTTGATCCGGTCTCTGAGGACCGCCGCGTTCTCCGTTTCAAGGCTCACGGACTGATACCCGTAAATCAGAGGACGCTCTTCAAACCCTTTTCCGTTCCGGAAGAAAAGCTCAACAAACTGTCTGTCCGCCAGTTTCATGTACCGGATCCAGGGCAAATGCAGGTCCACATTCCGGATTTCCTCAAGGCCCTTCTCATTTCCCTGATCCCGGTAAGTATCCGCCAGGTCCTGCATGGTCAGCGTAAACAGGGGCTGCATTCCAGGCAGGCTGCCGTAAAACTCCAGCATTTCCTTTTCATGATGCATCTGGAAAGCCGGATGGCCAATATTCCGGAGCCCCACCCGGGCCGGTTCAAGCGGCCGGGGCCGTTCAAATCCGGATTCAATCTCCCTGAACGCCCCTTTCTCCCCGCCCGAGAGAATGGCTTCAAGCACCTCCAGTACGTGAACGGCCATTTCCTTGGATGTCCTGCACGGCCGTCCTTCCGCAATGGCCCTTGCCATTTCCGAAGGGCCGATTCCGCGGGAATTATCCGCATAACTGGCATAGTTCAGCAGCACCATTTCCTCCGGTCCGGATTCATCCAGGGAATTGGGGTGAAACCGAACCTGCCCGCCGAACTGGTTGGGATCCGTCAGGTACAGAATTCCGCCGGTTCCGTAAATGGCAAAAAACGCCTCATCCCTGGCCTTGCTGTCATGATCCATATGCAGGGTCCCGGTCACCCCGCTGCGAAGCATCAGGATGGCGGATACCTGACTCTCATTGGGGGTATCCATAACTTTCCCGAATTCCGGTCCCGGCAGAATGTTGACATGTGTCCTGTACGGTGTTCCGATGACCCCGGCCACCCTTGCCACCGGTCCCAGCAGACTGGTAAGCGCCGTCAGGTAGTAAACCCCGTAATCCAGCAGGGCACCGGCACCCGGCTCCCGAAGAAAGCCAAACAGGCTGAGGAGCAGATCGTTGTTCCGGTTCACCGAGACCGCAAAGGAATGAATTTCACCCAGCAGCCCGTCATCGATCGCGGTCCTTGCCGTCTGGAGGGCCGCCCCGAGAAACGTATCCGGTGCACAGCCCAGATAAAGCCCCTTTTCATCTGCCAGTGCGGCCAGCTCCCTGGCACTTTCCACACGGTCCGTCAGGGTCTTCTCCGTATAAACATGTTTGCCGGCCATAAGGGCGCGGTAAATCAGATCATAATGACTGCCCACAGGCGTCAGAATGACAACCATCTCAATTCCGGGATCCTCCAGCATTTCCTCAACCGTGCAGGCCTGAATCCCGTATTTTTCCGCTTTCTTCCGCGCATTCTCCAGATGCTTTGCCGCAACGGCAACAACCTCAAGATTTTCAAAGCGGGTGATCATATTGGTCAGATAAATATCACTGATAGCACCTGCTCCGATGACACCGACTCTCATTTTCTCCCTCCTTTTTCAGCAAACCGCTTGATGAAACCCGTCTTTCTCATCTGGTTTTTCGATGTAAACCCTTCTTTTGCCGCCTGTTCCAGTCAGTTCCCGGTATCCTGTCCGCTCATGGATCGCGTCAATCAACATCCGGAAGCCGGCCGCTCAAGAGGAAGGTGCATGTTCAGCTTCCTTCTTTCGCTGCGGTATGTGCAAGCTGCATGATCGTCCTCTGCGGATAATACTGATCTGCCAAAGACAATAATAAACCATTCGGATTATGATACGACGGTCAAAAGGTATTATCTTTTGATCGACTACCAGTAGGTTACCTATAAGGTAACACTACAGGCTCCATCACAGAGCCGATATCCCCGTTGGGGCTGTGTTTTGAATACTCTGACAGATAGTGATCAGGATGCCGAACAATAACAGGCCTTGACAAAATGTCACAATTATCTGTCGTAAATTGTTCAGGGAATGCTTTACGTCCGATATTTGCACTTCCGTTAAGATCAGCATTGATGCTTCTGCCGCTTTTGGTTATATACAATCGGTTATCTCTGCGCCCTGAAAACTCTTCCGTTTGTTTGCTGGCGGGATTGTAGACTGGAATGAAGTCATTATCCAGAAAACTGGCTTTAGACGTATAGGATTCTTCCTGAATCTTAAACAGAATCCCTTCGCGTTTGCACAGATACTCAAGTGTCTTTATGAAACGAGAATACGGAATCTGTTCAAACTTTCCAGTGTTTTTTCCAAGTTCTGCCTTCTGTTTCCACTG